>JAXFPK010000064.1:0-26107 GCA_034179845.1 Rothia sp. (in: high G+C Gram-positive bacteria)
ATCGTCCAGGTCAGCGAAGGAGACAACCTCAGCCTTAATGAAGCCGCGCTCAAAGTCGGTGTGGATCACGCCGGCAGCCTGAGGGGCAGTGTCACCCTTGGCGATAGTCCAGGCGCGAGTTTCCTTAGGCCCAGCAGTCAGGTAGGTCTGCAATCCCAAGGTGGAGAAGCCCACACGGGCCAGCTTGTCGAGGCCGGACTCGTCCTGACCGCTCATCTCTAGCATTTCACGGGCCTCTTCTTCAGAGAGCTCAACCATGTCAGCCTCAAGCTTGGCGTCCAGGAAGACAGCCTCAGCGGGGGCAACCATGGCCCGCAGCTCGGCCTGCTTTTCCTCAGAGGCCAGGACGCCCTCGTCCGAGTTAAAGACGTAGATGAAGGGCTTGGAGGTGAGCAGGTTCAGTTCCTTGAGCAGAGCCAAATCAATCTTGGCTTCTTCGTACTTAGAAATCAGGGTATCGCCCTGTTCCAGTACGGCCTGGGCCTTCTTGTATTCCTCAAGCTGGGCGGGGTCGCCCTTCTTGATTTTGACGGCCTTTTCCAGGCGGGGAATAGCGTTTTCCAGGGTCTGTAGGTCAGCCAGCACCAGCTCGGTGTTGATGGTTTCCATGTCGCTGGCGGGGTCTACCTTGCCGTCAACGTGGATGACGTCTGGGTCGTCAAAGGCGCGGACGACCTGGGCGATAGCGTGGGCCTCGCGGATGTTAGCCAGGAACTGATTGCCCAGGCCTTCACCTTCGGAGGCGCCACGAACGATACCTGCGATATCCACGAAGGAGACGGTTGCAGGTAGGATGCGCTCGGAGCCGTAAATCTCTGCCAGGCGAGCCAGGCGCTCATCGGGCAGGTTGACGACGCCCACGTTGGGTTCGATGGTCGCGAAGGGGTAGTTCGCTGCCAGGATGTTGTTTTTGGTCAGTGCGTTAAAGAGGGTCGATTTGCCGACGTTGGGCAGACCCACAATTCCAATAGTTAAAGCCACGGAAAAATAAACCTTTGCTTGGGGTATTCTTAGTGCCCAGTTTACTAGGTATGGTGCCTGCTCTGTCGTTTTAGCAGGACGCGGGTGGGTGAGTTTGCTTCTACTGGTGGGCCCCGGTGGGTTTCGCCTTTGCAGATGCCCGCAAAAACACTCTCATCGACATGTTACTGACCTGTCTAAAGAGTGCGTCAAAGACTAGAATAGTAAGTAAGCATATCTTGCATTTATGTCAACCTAGGAGTTTTCGCATGTCTCATAAGGGCAGCAAGGAGCACACAGATGTCTCCACCGCAGCTATCGAAATGGGCGACGCCGCAACCCGGGCCCCAAAATGGAACCGCACAGACACAGCCTGGACCATCAGCCTCTTCGGAACCGCCGTCGGCGCAGGCATTCTCTTCCTCCCCATCAACGCAGGAGCCGGTGGCGTCTGGCCCCTACTGGCCGCAACCATCCTGATTTGGCCCATGACCTTCCTGGCCCACCGGGGGCTCTCCCGCATGGTCTCCGCCAGCTCCCAACAAACCGCAGACATCACCGAAGTATCAGAAGAATTCTTCGGCCAAGGTTTTGGCAAAATTTTTACCCTGCTCTACTTCCTCTCCATCTACCCCATTCTGCTCATCTACGGGGTCAGCATCACCAACACCGTTGACTCCTTCCTCACCCACCAGTTCGGGCTAGAACCCCTACCCCGCTGGTTACTGGCCGCCCTGCTGGTCGGTGCCATGAGCGCCGTCATGATGATCGGCCAAAAATTCATGCTCGCCGTCACCCAGTTCCTGGTCTACCCCCTCATCCTGATTCTTGCAGCGCTCACCCTCTGCCTCATCCCCCACTGGTCCCTCGAAGGCTTCAACCAAGTACCTGATGCCGCGAACTTCGGCATGACCCTCTGGCTCATGCTGCCGGTCCTCGTTTTCTCCTTCTACCATGCAGCAGCTATCTCCCAGTTCTCAGTAGCCATGCGCAAGGAATACCGCAACTTCGCCTCCCTCAAAGCATCCCGCGTACTACGAGTAACCTCTATCATTCTGGTGCTCTTTACCATGGGCTTCGTCTGGTCCTGCGTACTAGCCGTTGGCCCCAACGGCCTAGCTGAAGCCCGCGCCTCCAACCTGCCTATCCTCTCCTACCTAGCTAACGAGTTCGACGCCCCCTTCATCAACTGGCTCGGCCCCATCGTAGCCATCGCCGCCATCGTCTCCTCCTACTTCGGTCATTGGCTCGGCGGGCACGAAGGAGCAGCCGGTATTATCCGCAAAAACTTCGACCCCGAGAAAAAACGCATCAGCGATAAGGCCCTCAACATGGCTATCAACGTCTTTATCGTGGTCACCGTCTGGGTCGCAGCGGTACTGAACCCCAGCGTCCTTACCCTCATTGAATCACTGGTTGGCCCGGTCATGGCCCTGGTGCTCTTCATCGTGCCCATGTGGGCTATCCGCAAGGCCCCTGCCCTTGAACCCTACCGGGGCAAGCTCAGCAACATTTTTGTGGTGATCACCGGTATCGCAGCCTTCTCAGCAGTTATCTACGGCCTGATTCCCAACTAACCCCACCTCTTAAATAGAAAGAACCCGACGGCTTGCCACGCCTCCCCTTTAACCGGGTGATTGGTGGTAAACCGTCGGGTTCACTTTCACAGGCCGCCGCACTTAGCGGTTAGGCTTAGACCCTCGCCCGCCCAGGCGCATACCGGGCTCACCCGCATCATTCTTCAAAGCCGCACGCAGCTCCTTAGGAAGTGAGAAAAGAATATCTTCCTTAGCGGTCTCAAACTTCTCAACATCAACATACCCATAATCTGCCAGCAGGCGCAGCACATCCTGCACCAGCACCTCAGGCACAGAAGCACCAGAGGTCACGCCCACCGTAGTGACGCCCTCAAACCAGGCCTCATCCACCTCATGGGCATAATCCACCAGGTAAGCCTGCTTGGCACCGTATTCCAGGGCAACTTCCTTCAAACGTACAGAGTTCGAAGAGTTGGTCGAACCCACCACAATCACCAAATCAGCTTGCGGGGCGATCTCCTTAATAGCACCTTGGCGGTTAGAAGTCGCATAGCAGATATCGTCTGAAGGGGGGTCTTGCAAAGTGGGGAAGCGCTCGCGCAGGCGGGCAACAGTTTCAAGGGTTTCATCCACAGACAGGGTGGTTTGAGAGATCCATACGACCTTTTCGGGGTCGCGAACAGTTACCTGATCAACCTCATCAGGTGAGTTGACAATCTGAATGTGGTCAGGGGCCTCACCGGCGGTGCCCTCAACCTCTTCGTGGCCGGTGTGGCCAATGAGGAGGATGTCGTAATCCTGTTTGGCGAAGCGCACAGCCTCCCGGTGCACCTTGGACACCAGGGGGCAGGTGGCATCAATAGTGTTGAGCTGGCGGCCTTCTGCCGAGGCAACGACAGCCGGTGAAACACCGTGGGCTGAGAAGACGGTGACGGCCCCCTCAGGGACTTCCTCCACATCATCCACAAAGATTGCACCCTGGGCTTCTAGGGTTTCTACCACATGGCGGTTGTGCACAATCTGTTTGCGCACATACACGGGGGCGCCGTAGTGCTCTAGGGCTTTTTCCACGGCGATAACAGCACGGTCAACACCGGCGCAGTAGCCGCGCGGTGCTGCAAGGAGCACCTTCTTGTCGCCGGTGGGCGCAGCGGCCTCAACTTCTTCACGGGTCCGGCGCACACGGGGTACAGTGGGCAGACCCAGGTCAATGGTCTTCTCTTGGGTAGACATAGTCTCTATCCTACGTGGTTCTAGCGGGTGGGTGCAGTGGCTTCTCTCGCAGTCAGCTTCATGATCGCCGAGAGAAGAGCTAGCAGTGTTAGCGCTGCCGCTGCAACCAGCACTTTGAGGGCTAGGTCTGTGTGGTAGCTGGAGAAAGAGAGGGTGAGAGTTTCAGATAGTTTTTGGATGAAGAGGACGGCCGCGCTGCTGGCTGGCATCTCTATTCCGGCGGTGAGTGAGGCACCCCCACCTAGTAGACCTGCCAGCCAGAGGAGGGCTGCTGCAGCAAAAGCCATAAAGGCTAGGTAGGCAAAGCGGTTACGGGGCCAGATGAGGAAGCCGAGCAGGGCTGAGCTTGCGCTGACGATGAGCAGGGGCTGCCAGAGGGAGGCTAGCCATATCAGGGTGTTGATAGTGGAGTTAATAGGCCAGCTGTTCTGGCCGATGTCCAGTGGAATGGTGCGCCCGGGCAGGTTTGAGGTATCTATGCCAAAGCCGGTAGCAGACTGCACTGAGGATCCAGCCTGATCGTAGAGGGCGGAGAGGTCAAGTATAGCTGGGCGGCTTTCGCCGGAGAAGTTATAGGCGTGGGTATCTGAGATAACCTGGGCCCAGAGTTGAGGGTAGATAACTGAGGTCACCAGTGAGTGGGTGGCGCCTTCTACCAGGGTGTGGGTCTGGTCGTAGAGCCAATTCTGCACTCCCCCGTACCAGGTGGTTGAGTGGCCATCGCCCAGGTAGGTTGTGATGGCAGGCGAGGTCATGATGTCGTCGGTGACTGCGGTAGCCAGGCTGGTCTGGAAGTCCTGATCGTAGGCGATACTTTCAGTCATAGCTGCAAAGTTTTTGGTATCAACCAGGGTGGTTTGGCCCCAGTAGGCGGTAGCTGAAGCTAACCCTGTTGCCAGGGCCAGTAGGGCCAGCAGGGTGCAGAAAAAGGTTCTGGCTAGGCTGAAGGCCAGTCGGCGGCGCGGGCTACCCGGCAGGCGTGGGGGCGCGTAAGAGGCCACTGGGGCCCAGGCCTGTTCTTGGGCGCGCTGGTTTTCAGCCTGAATGTAGGGGTTAGTCCAGTTGCCGTTATCGTAATCTTCTGTGCTTTTGTGGGGACCGGTCATGTTTGTATGGTAGCCGGTCTTACTGGGTATGTGCAGGAGTAGGGGCACTCCCTGACAGAAGAAAAGGCGGCTTTTTCTCGAGTCAGTGCTTAAAGTGTCAGCCAGCGGTGGTAGAAGTAGGTGTATGAACAGTTTTGGTGGTTCGGCCAGCGACCATGTGACGCTGGCTCAGTTACAGGCCCAACAGCAAGAGCAGGCGCAGCGCCCTGCCCGGCAGTTGGCAGAACGTGCTGGTCAGACCAGCCTTGATAACCCTTGGCCCTTGCATGTGCTCTCCAATAAGATGCACGAGTATATCGCCCGTTGTGTGCCCACCTGGGTAGAGGGGCAGATTATTGAGCTCAACCACCGCGGCCGGGTGTCTTATGTGACTCTGCGCGATATTGACCAGGAGGTCTCTGTCTCAGTCACCGTGTGGGGCTCTGAGATGGCTAAGGTGCAGGGCCAGTTAGAACGTGGCTCTCGGGTGGTGTTACAGCTCAAACCTGACTTCTGGGTCAAGACTGGCCGCCTGTCGATGCAAGGCTCGAACATTAAGCCGGTCGGTGTGGGCTCCATGTTAGAGCTCATTGAGCAGTTGCGGGCCAAACTACAAGCTGAGGGCCTTTTTAGCCCCAATCGTAAGAAGCCCTTGCCCTTACTTCCCCGCCGGGTGGGGCTCATTACCGGTCGCGATTCAGATGCGATGAAGGATGTTATCCGTAACGCTTCTCTGCGGTGGCCTGCCGTGGACTTTGTGGTGCGGGAGGTAGCGGTGCAGGGAGTGAATGCGGTAGCTCAGGTGACCGCTGCTCTGGCGGAGCTTGATGCGGTAGCTGATATTGATGTGATTGTCCTTGCCCGCGGTGGCGGTTCCTTTGAGGATTTGCTGCCCTTTTCTGAAGAGGCCATGGTGCGGGCTGTTGCCGCAGCACAGACCCCGGTGGTCTCAGCTATTGGGCATGAGGCTGATTCTCCGCTGATTGACCATGTGGCAGACCTGAGAGCTTCAACCCCTACCGATGCCGGTAAACGTATTGTGCCGGACGTCCGCGAAGAACGCGAACTCTTTGTCTCAGCCCGCTACCAGCTCATGAGGGCGGTGGAGCAGTTCGTCTTAGCTGAGCGGCATGGGCTAGCCCAGGTGCAATCCCGCCCGGTTCTTGCAAACCCAGGTTCAGCTCTGCTGGCCAGGTCAGAAGATATTGAGCGGCTACGGGCTAGGGCATCGAGTGCAGCTACCCACCGGCTGGCTCGGGACCGTGATCTTATTAGCCAGTTACGGGCACGGGTTAGGGCCCTTTCTCCCCAGCAGACCCTGGAGCGCGGTTATGCGGTCATGCAGGACGCCACCGGTCAGCTGGTGCGAGATGCCCGCACTTTGGAAGAGGGCCAGAGCATTAGCGTGCGTGCTGCCGCCGGTGCTGTTGAGGCTACAGTTACCGCCGTGCACCAAGAGAACCATTAGACCTAACCAGAACCTAGAGTGAGGTATAGAAAGATATGAGTGACAAAATCGAATTCACAGCAGAGCTTGACGCTACCCCGGTCAATCAGCTGACCTATGAGCAGGCCCGCGAAGAGCTCCTGCAGGTAGTAGCCCGCATGGAATCTGGGGCAAGCACCCTGGAAGAATCTATTGCCCTATGGGAACGTGGCGAGGCCCTTGCCCAGCGCTGCGAAGCCTGGCTCGACGGTGCCCAGGCCACCCTGGACGCTGCCCGCCAGAACCAGAATTAGGGTCAGCAAAGTAGAGGGTATGGCAGGTGCATAGCCAAGCTGTTAGCTGGCCCCAATGCACCTGCCATACCCTCGCGCTCAGAGGTGAGAGGCCTCTTAGTTCTGCTTGTAACTTGCCAGGAAGTTACCCAGCCGTTCTAGGGCGTCCGCTAGGGTGCGGGTATCAGGCAAGAAAACCAGGCGGAAATGGTCTGGCTTGCCCCAGTTGAAGGCAGATCCGTGACTCAGCAGTATCTTCTGCTCTCGTAGCAGATCAAGCATGAATTGCTCATCGCTGGTGATGTTGAACTTCTCTACATCAACCTTGGGGAAGAGGTAGAGGGCACCTTGTGCCTGCTGCACGCTCACCCCCTCCATCTGGCTTAGCATCTGGTACGAAAGGTCGCGCTGCTCTTTAAGACGCCCACCGGGGAGCACCAGGTCATTGATGGACTGGTAGCCGCCCAGGGCTGTTTGAATGGCGTGCTGGGCCGGAACATTAGCGCACAGGCGCATGTTAGCCAGCAGATTAATCCCTTCAATGAAGGGGGCTGCTTCCTTCTTGGGCCCTGAGATAGCCACCCAGCCAGCACGGTAGCCGCAGACCCGGTAGGCCTTTGACAGACCTGAGAAAGTCAGGGTGAGGACGTCCTCACCTGCTACCGAGGCCATGTGGGTCATAGTGGCAGCATCGTAGAGAATCTTCTCGTAAATTTCATCGGCAAAGATAACAAGCTCGTGTTCCCGAGCCACATCAACAATCTGCTGGAGCACCTGGGGGGTATAGACCGCGCCGGTGGGGTTGTTGGGGTTAATGACCACAATTCCGCGGGTCTTGGGGGTGATTTTAGAGCGGATGTCCTCAATATCGGGGAGCCAACCGTTCTCTTCATCGCAGATGTAGTGCACCGGCTTGCCCCCTGCTAGCTGGGTCGCGGCCGTCCAGAGAGGGTAATCGGGGCTGGGCACCAGGACCTCTTCCCCGTCATCAAGCAGGGCCTGTAGGGTCATGGGGATGAGCTCTGAGACACCGTTGCCCAGGTAGACATCATCGGTGGTGATGTTCATGATGCCCTCGTTCTGGTAGTACTGCACAATGGCGGTACGGGCAGAGTAAAGGCCGCGAGAATCTGAGTAGCCCTGGGTGTAGGGCAGGTGCTCGATGATGTCCATCATGATGGTTTCAGGCGCTTCAAAACCAAAGGGGGCGGGGTTGCCGATGTTGAGTTTGAGGATCCGGTGGCCACGCGCCTCCATGCGCTGAGCTTCTTCCAGAATAGGCCCGCGAATATCGTAGAGAACGTTTTGAAGTTTTTTAGATTGCTTGAATGCCATGAGACCTACATTACTCCTTCATAGTGGTTAACCAGAAATAGGCGGCATCAGTTTCTGACACAGGGTTATCGCCGCTGGTGAGCGTGTTGAGACGCACCAGAGAATCAGTATCAAGATGCGCTGATACATCATTGAGGATGTCTTTAACCTCTTGAGGCAGCTCACCAGCCCGGGTAATTGGCACAATATTTTGCGCTAGCTCAGTACGCTCCGGGTCATCAAGTAAGAGCAAATTATTAGCCGAAATCTCTGCACTGGCTGAGTACATGTAGCTCATGCTAGTAGCACCGGTAATGAGTTCTTGAGCCTGATCAGACCTGTTATTAGAGGTCGTTCGGGTACCAGGGGTGCAGCCGTAGTGGGTCAGCAAAGAACTAGCGCCGCTGGGGTTAGCGTCATAGCTACTAGGAGCAACCAGGCTCAGTTCAGCACAGACCGTACCTAAGTCGCTCATGCTTTCTAGATCATACCGCTGGGCGGTAGCCCGGGTGACCACATAGCCGTAACGGTTGGTGGCGTTTGATGGTGAAAGCACTTCAGCAGTATCAGGAAGCGCTCGATCCACATAGCTGACAATATCGTTACTGCTCAGCCCGCGCACGTTCAAAGAGGTAGCACTGGGGCTGGGGGTAGGGCTCGTGCTGGGGCCGGCACTACCGCTAGGGTCAGCGGACGCACTCCCACCAGAAGCCATACTCGGCTGAGAGTCTACCGCGGGGCTGGATTCTACCGTGGGGCTGGGTTCTGCCGCTCGTGCCCGCTCCTCTTCAATAATGGTGGGGCTCACAGCACCATTATCCGTCAGATAAAGCAGCAGGTCTCCAGATAGATCAGGGGTGATATGCACCAGCCCTTCAGCCGGGCTACTGGCGGTAGGTCTAGCTGTACTGGTGGCAGCAGTATCAAGGCCCATGCTGGCAAAATAAGCGGGGCGGTCATCTTCAGTTTCTACAACATCAACGGTATAACCAGCCTCTTGCAAGGCAGCCTGATAAATATAGGCTGCGTGGCGGGTTTCAGGGGTTAAACCTGTACCGATACGTAAAGTAGCGTCCGTGGCCGGGCTCGCTGAGGCACTCCCCCCACCCCCGGCTGTTGAATCACCACAACCACTGAGCGCGAGGCTGATAGCTGCAGCGAGTGCAAGCGCAGCAGCCCCATGGCGGGGCAGGTCTAGGCGTCCTTTTTCTTTAGCCATGCTGATCCTCCTTGTACTTGCTGGCCATTTCCTGGGCGTCCGCATGGCCAAGGAGTCGGGCGGCCTCATCAACCAGAGAGTAGTAGAAGTGCTGGTCTAGTTCTGCCAGGGGGATCCATTCGGCGCGGTCGGTGGAGCCGTTGACTTCGTAGGTGAGTTCTCCGCCGGTGATGTGTGCCCTGTAGAAGGTCCGCATGGCGCAGAAAGGACGGGTGGCACCAGCTTCTGGCTCAAAGTAGGCTGCGTGCACCCCTAGCAGTTGGTCAAGTTCTACCCGGTAACCGGTTTCTTCGAAGACCTCGCGTAGGGCGGTCTCGTGGGGTTGTTCGCCAGGGTCCATGCCGCCGCCGGGCAGGGTCCAGCCCGGTCGGTAGCCGGGAATGTGCGGCACCCAGCGGGAGAGCAGAATCTTGCTGTCCTTAATGACCACGGCGTAAGCGGCTGGGCGAGTGTCCATCACCAGGAGCATCTTTTCTTCCTTTGTTCGTGCTCAAGAACCAGTCTATTGCACTCCTGGGCGGGGCATGGTGTGCCCGTTCGCGGGCAGCTAGCATACCGGTTTTTCTGGGCTAAAGACGATAGGCTCATAGGTATGATAGTGACCGGGATTTTAGCAGCAGAAACAACGCCCCTTAAAGAAAGCGCAGAGACCGCGGGAACCGCGATGACCAGGTTAGCTAGCCTAGATTTTTGGTTGGGTGCCCCCTTGCGCATATTCATCATTATCTTCATTGGGTTTGTTTTACATGCCCTAGTGCGAGTGATTATTCGCCACGTCACCGACTCTATTGCCCGTGGTACTAAGAGCCGGGTGGTTGCAACAGGAGAGAAAAAGGGTGGCAGAAATAGCCGGTGGAAGTCTGATGTTTCCTTAGCCAGTGCCCGCCAGTCCCAGCGCGCTCAAACGGTTGGGTCGGTGCTTCGTTCGGTCTCATCAATCGTGATCTGGACGGTCATGATTGTCATGATTATTGCTGAGTTAGGCTTCAATATCGCCCCTGTTATTGCCTCAGCCGGCGTGGTGGGTGTTGCCCTATCTTTTGGGGCTCAGTCTCTGGTGAAGGATTTTCTCTCAGGTATCTTCATCGTGGCTGAAGACCAGCTAGGTATCGGTGACTGGGTTAACCTGGGTGAAGCTGAGGGCGAGGTGGAAGCTGTGGGCCTGCGCACCACCCAGGTACGTGATACCGCCGGAACCCTCTGGCATGTGCGCAACGGCGAAATCCTCCGCGTAGGTAACTCCTCCCAGGGCTGGGCCCGCACCATCATCGACCTACCCATCCCCTACGATGCCGATATTGACGAGATGGCCAAGTTTTTGATGACCTCCACACAAAAGGCCATCAAGCTACCGGGCATCAAAGAAAACATATCGGGCAAGCCCCAATACCTGGGTGTGCAGTCGGTCACCGGCGAATCGGTGGTACTGCGCCTAACGGTCAAAACCGCCCCCTCAGAGCAGTTCGCGGTAGGCCGCAAACTCCGTGAGGAACTGAAAAAAGCCATGGATCAGCGCGGGCTGCGCATCCCTCTAGCTAACCAATCAGTAATACACAATGAGGTCCATGAGCACCCACCGGTAAGTACAGGCGCTAGCCCGAAGACCGCTCAGGAACCGCCCCAGGCTAAGCCCTAGCGTTTCTTCCCGCGAGAGCCCCGGCCAGACCCCTTAGCAACGCCCTTACCGCCCTTCTGCACCTGGTACTGGCGCAGATTACCGCTCTTCTGGGCATTGCGTTTCTTCCGGTCCTCCGCCTCCCGGCGCTTATTGGCAGCAGCCCGCTTACGCTTAGCCTCTTCCTTCTCACGCCGCTGCTTCTCAAGGGCCACCTCACGGCTATCACTTCCCCGCTGCGAAGCGGCAGTACGGCCACGGGTAATCCCCACAAAGTCCTGAATAACCTGCTCACGGGCGTCCTCACGGGCCTCTCTCTTCCACACCAGCAGAACCGGGTACTCCTCCAGCCCTTCCACCGGCCGGTAGGTCACATCTTTACGGTGATAGAAACGAGCCACAGACATAGGCACCACCAGCAGGCCCAGCCCAGCAGCCACCAGCTCAACAGCGTCCGCCCGGTGCCTCATCTGGGGCAGCGGACGCGGGTTCTCAGCCCGGTAATCAGCAGAAAGATCACGCCACTCAGGCACCTCATCGGGGCTTTGCAGCAAGAACTCTTCAGCTAGTTCAGCTAGAGGAACCGTATCAAGTACGGTCAGCAGATGCTCCTTAGGCAAGATCACCACCGGAGTCTCCCGATAAAGCTCAATAGCGTGATATCGCTTCTTATCGCGGGCAGCAGGCTCATCCTCAGCACGCACCAGGGCCATATCGGCAAAAGCATCCAGCGAAGCTAAACCCTGCCCCTGGGCCAAGGCAACATCAGTTAGCGGCGCCAGCGCTGAATAACGCTCCCGCCAGCGCGTAAACCACTTACCGGGCATCACCCCAGGCACAAACCCCACGCACAGGCCGGGCGCCTGCCCCACCTGCTCATAGCGGGCCGTCTGATCATCAACCAGCAAATCGGGGTGGGCAAGAATGCGCTCGCTCAGAGTCATAGGGTGGTGTCTTTCGGTAGGTGAGGCATAGAACGATTCCTGCCCCGAATTTTAGCGGTGATAATAAAAGCTGCCAGCACAACCAGCACGAGGGCAGCCACCTGTGGGTTCTCAAGCCACAGCCAAACAACCGACATACCCACGGTGGCGTAAATGGTGCCCCAGATGAGAGTGCCCACCAGCATGGCCGGTATCCAGCGGATCAGGGGCATGCGGGCAAAACCCGTGGTCAGAATAACCGCAGTTTGAAAGCCCACCGTCAAGAAGCAGGCAGGCACAGCCAGCACACCCCAACGGTTCACCCAGTACTGGGCTCTACGGTAGAGGGGGTGCCCCATAAGATACTGTATTTTCTCGAAGCGGGACCCGCTCACCTGGGCCAACCAGCCCAGCGAAAAAACCAGGCAGGTACGCACAATACCCACCGCCCACATAAAACCGATGGCGGCAACCAAGTGCAAACTTTCAAGCCATTCCCTCACCCCACCAGTCTAGCTGGTTCAGCCCCTAAGCGGGCAGGCACTCAGGTGGGCAGGCGCTTATCTCGTCTCAGGTCAGTTTGATAGCTTTTATTTTCTTCACAGAGGACGGTAGAGCATCAAAAGCACCCAGGCGCAGCTGCTGTGCCAGCGCCTCAGACCGGCCCAGCAGGTAACCAATTGCAAAGGGATCTAATCTCAGCTCCTCAGCCTGAGCATGTAGCCCACGTAGCCAGTCCCCCATGGTCAGCTCATCGGTAAGCTCACCCACATCGGCCTGCACAGCCTTTACCTGAGCCAGCAACTCCGTTTGAGGTTCAGTCAGAGGCAGGCCCGCCGCAGCCGTAGCACAGAGGCAATAGCGCACAGCCTTAGCAGCCTTACGCACATCGTGTAGCCCCTCATCGTAAGAAACACTGGCAGCAAAATCAGCTGCCTCTTCTGGCCAGGTGGCTACCGCCCCTTTCCCCTGCTTGACCAGGTTCTTCCGCAAACGCTTAGCCACCTTGTTCACATAGTTCTCGCTATTGAGCGGAAGCTCTAACAGTAAGGTCACATCGGTCAGTAAGGACTCAAGAGCCAATTGAAGTTCTAACCGATCTGCAGATGCCAAATAGCGGCGGGCTTGGGTGGCTGCCTCTTCCTGCTGGTGTTCCATCACCACACCCAACATACCGGCAAAGCCCTGCCCCAGAATCGGGTGGCTCTGCACCACCTGCTGGGCTAGAGGGTGCATCAGCTCGCCGTTACGGTGGGTTTCAAGCTGACGGGCGTATATTTTCAGCCCCCGCATCATCTCTTCAAGCACCGGGGCGCACCCGCTACGCGCGTAGGGAAGAGCCATATATTTCAGTACGCTGCGCAACTGGCGGGCAACAATTCGCCCCTGGTGGGTAGCATCGGGTACTCCTGCGGCAACCAGTAGATCAGCTTGAGCTAGTCGTTGAGCGTGAGAGGCAAGCACACTGGTGAGCAGCTCTGCAGAGCCCGGCACAGTGGGGAACCCCGCTGGCAGAGCTTTTTTGCTCTTTTTACCCGTCTTTTTATTGCGCCCCTTGCCCTTTGCCGCCAGGCGGGCTTCAAAGTCGGCGTCCTGCCCCAGCGCCCGGGCGATTTTAGCCGGTGACTTTGAGGCAAGAGCCCCAAGGGCCCGTAGCTGAGTAGCCACAGCATCAAATAAGGCCTCTGCTAGCTGAGGGTCCTGGGCGGTCTGCCCCAGAAGCTCTACCTCCCACTCATGCCAGGTACGTTCCTGGCCGGTGGCAAAATCCAGCGCCTGCACACGGTCATCACAAATCTCAGCTAGTTCTTGCCCGGCAGCATCACGTATGACAGTTCGAGTCCGGTGGGTTTGTAGCGAAACCCGGGGTTCTAGCTCTTCACCCAGGGCGGGAACCTGCACAAATTTCTTGACAGCTGCTGGCATTAGGGAACTTTGGGGAAGCAGGTCAAAAGTCACCTCATGACGCTGGCCAGCAGCATCAAACTTAATATGCCACCCCTGGTCATACCCGCCCAGCCGACGGCGCAGGGCAACCTTGTGGCGGCCAAGGTTGCCAGAAAGGGTGTCGTAGTAGGTGGCATCAAGCTGCTCAACCACAGGCTCACGAACACTCCACCGGGTGAAACTCCATTCCACAGAGGGAACCTCACGATTCACATCGGCAAGCTCAAACTTCTGCTCAACTTCTAGATGGTGTGTAGCCATGCAGGTAGCCTTCCTCAAAATACGGCGAGTTGGTGTGCACGCCCTTCAAACAGAATACCCGGCTCCAAGGCTTCAGGGTGTGAAGCTAGGGGCTGGGTATCTATTCTTTAGAAGAACGTCATCTTCATCTAAGCGCGGCGGCGCTTGAGAACATCATCAAGGTTGAGGGTGGCAGCCTCTGCCAGGGTCTGGGTTTGACTCTGAGGGGCAACCTCAATCTCAAGTGGCGCAGGAGCTGGGCGGCGGGCAGTTTCTGCTTGCAGGTAGGTGGGCAGGGGCACTGCGGTCACCTGCCAGCGGTTATCGGGCAGGGCTTCGTCCATCCGCAAGCGGGCAGGAGCATGAGGGGCCCTAGCCTCACCCTCAGAGGCAGGGGCGAGGGTAGGCGCTACCATGGGGTGCTGGGTTTTTACCTTGCGCAGGGCCTTAGCAGCGTGACTTACCGGCATCTGTTGACGGGCCCGGGCAGGACGCTGGGGGGCAGGTTTCAGCTCAAGGGTAGCAGCTCGCTGGGATTGCTGGTGAGTACGAGCAGAACTGGGCTCCTGGGGTAGTGAAGGACGCCGCCGGGCCTGTTTCTGTTCAAGAGCTAGCACGGTGCGGGCCCGCCTACGATCACGGTCGCGTAGAGCCAGTACACGCAACCCGGCCAAACACCCCACACTAGCGAGGAATAAGAGTAAAGGAAGAAGCCCCGCTATCTTACCCATCAGAGCTAGCACCCCTGTGATGAGGCTAGCGATGATAAGCACCAGGGCTAAACCAAATAAGGAAACCCGGCCATAGTTGAGGCGAAAGATGGGGGCATGCTCAGAAGGGGCTTCAGGTAAAGCTACCAAGGAACCGGATCGGTTCCCAGTTGGCCCATCAGAGTTCTCAACAATATCAGCTACGAACTTTTCAGCTCCGATACTCGTCATAGACCCTGTAGTGCGACGGCGTACAACAAGCCCCAGGCCAACCAGCACACACACAAGCAAAATAAGGCCAGAGCCACTCAGGAAGCCCATCGCTGCCCCCGTTCTATATCTCTATGACAAAAGTATCTAGTTCATTCTACCCCAGCGCCCACCACCAGAGCAGGTGAGGGCTTCCCTTAGCCCTGCACCTGCTCAGCAGCAGTATCGAGGTTTACAGCTCGGCTGCGAATTCCTTAATCCAGGCCCGCAGGTCAGGGCCCATATCATTACGCTCAGCAGCGAGAATGACGTTGGCCTTGAGGTAAGAGAGCTTATCGCCAGTATCGAAACGGCGGCCCTTAAAGACCACACCGTACACGCCTTCACCCTCACCGTCACCCTGAGCCAGGGTCTGCAAGGCATCGGTTAGCTGGATTTCATCGCCACGGCCCGGTGCGGTGTTTTCTAGCACCTCAAAGACCTTAGGCGAAAGAACATAACGACCAATAACGGCCAGGTTTGAGGGAGCGTCCTCAACAGCAGGCTTTTCGACCAGGCCGGTGACCTTCACGAAGCCGTCCTCACCTTCAACAGCCTCTACCGCTGCACAGCCATAAGCAGAGATCTGTTCTTCAGGTACCTCCATCAGGGCCACAACAGAGCCGCCAGTCTTCTGCTGAACAGCAGCCATGGCAGAAAGCAAATCTTCTTTTTCGTCAATGAGGTCATCACCCAGAAGCACGGCAAAGGGCTCATTACCTACATGCACCTTGCCACGGAGTACCGCGTGGCCAAGGCCCTTAGGGTCACCCTGACGCACATAGTGGATTTCACCCAAACCATTAGAATCTTCAACGCTCTTCAAGAGGGCATCTTTACCCTGAGCGGCAAGCTGCTGCTCTAGACCGGGAACACGGTCAAAATGATCCTCCAGGGCACGCTTGTTGCGGCCGGTAATCATCAGCACATCATGTAGACCAGCGCGCGTAGCCTCTTCAACCACGTACTGAATGGCAGGGCGATCCACCACCGGCAGCATCTCCTTAGGAGTGGCCTTAGTAGCGGGAAGGAAGCGAGTGCCAAGACCGGCAGCAGGAATTACTGCTTTGGTCACGGTGAGTGATTTATTTTCAGTCATGCTTTTCAGAATACCTAATCTCTAAGCTTTATCTGCATTCTGCACCCTAAGTGACGGTAAATTATGACTAGATTCAGCTAACACCAGAGGAAGGGCTCCTGTGACCGCACCAGAGTCAGGCTCACAAGCCTCAGCCAAGGCCAGCGTCCGCAGCTATCTGCGCAGACGCCGCGCCCACAACCCACCACATGATAAGACAGCCCAGGCCTTTGAGCGCACCCTAGCGCCCCTCTGGGGTGCCCTACCCTCAGGATCCACCCTTGCAGCTTTTCTCCCCCTTCCCACAGAGCCACCCATTCTGCCAGCCCTCACCCGGGCCCTTACTGAAGGTTATCGGGTGCTGGTGCCCATCGTCCGCCCCCAGCATCAGCTGGCCTGGGTTCAGTGGTGGCCTCACATAGAGCACACGACCAATGCGCTAGGTATTGCTGAGCCAGTCGGTGAGCGCCTGGGCTCTGAGGCTTTTATACAAGCAGATGTGCGCCTAGTTCCAGCTCTGGCCTATGACGTCACAGGGCGGCGGCTAGGGCAAGGCGGCGGCTACTACGACCGGCTCTTTGAGCAGCTTGGCCCGCTTGCCTTAGAGCCCTCCACCATAGGGGTTGTCTTTGAGCGAGAAATTCTTGACAGTCTGCCAGCAGATAGCTGGGACGCCCAGCTCAGATATGTGGCCACAGAACAAGGGCTCCACCGCCTCGATGATTCAGGGGGAAGGGCCAGAACAGAGTAGAATAACCAGCAGATTTATCACCTATTTGATGTGGAGTCACACGTGCCTGTTTACGTTTATCAGTGCAAGAACTGCGGCCACCTATTTGAGCAGCACCAGTCCTTCTCAGAGGACGCCCTCAAGACCTGCCCGGAGTGCGGCCAAGATACCCTCCGCAAAAAGTTTGGCCAGGTAGGTGTGGTCTTTAAAGGCTCCGGTTTCTACGCAAACGATAAGGGCAAGTAAGCCCTCACAAGACTGAGGGGCTGCCAACCACAAGACCGTGGTAGGCAGCCCCTTTTGTTGCACCCTTTTTCTTATTGCCCGTAGTGGGGAGGGCGCTGTTCTTTCAGCCAGGTATCGCGGGCGTCCTGCCCTTCCGGGGCTGGGGCGGACGGGCGGGCATCAGTGAGCCCCGCCAGCTTGGGTTCGGCGCCGGTAAAGGCTGAGCCGCCGCTAGCCCGGCGGTGGCCGCGGCGCCGCTTAGGCACTGGGCTATAGGAGGAGGCGGGGTCAGTGCTTGCGGGGTTCTCTTGTGCCTCTTGCTCTCTAGGATTCACGGCTCAACCCCAGGTAGCTTCCGATACGCCCGACCAGGGCTTCGGGGTCTGAGAAGACCTCGATGGTCCAGCAGGTCATGTGGTTCCAGCCGGTTCGCGCCAGCAGCTCAGGGATCAGGCGGGAGCGTTCACGCACACTCAAAGCGGCATAGGCATCTGACCCATCTGACACCACAGCCAAAGGCACCCGCAAGGGGGTAGCGCGGTCAACATCATGCACCATCGTGCGAGCGCGCGGGCTACCCACCGCACCTGCCACCAGCGATTCTTTATCACTTGTGGCAATTAGGGAAATGAGGGGCACCGATGATTCGTGGAGGGTCACCTGGTGCTGCCCTAGTCGGCGTACTAGATCATTGAGCAGCCAGTCCCCCATGTCGATGGCTTCGAGGTGGTCATTGGTGAGGAACTCGTTGACTGGAAGTTTATCGGTAATGGGTTTGGTCAGTTCTTGGGCTGCCCGGTTTTCTTGTTCTCTGCGGTAGGCCAGGAGCAGACGGTAGATGTCGAAGGCCCCGTAGTCTAGGCGCTGGGGGTCTAGGTCTTCAGGGGTGACGCAGGTGACCAGGCGGGTGAGGTGGCGGGCCCGGGTGGTGGCCAGCACGAAGCTCTCCCGGCCGCTGCGTTCTGAGAGGTGCCCGAAGTGGTGGGCTGCCCCTTGGGCTGTTTTACCGGCGCCCAGAGCGAAGATAATGACGTCTCGTTCCATGTCCACGGCACGGGATACGTCAACGACGCGGAAGGACTCGTCGCCCGCTGCAAAGTAGGGGGCAAATTGGGGGTAGCGTACCAGCAGGTGCCGGACGGCCTCGGCGATGCGCTGGGCATGGCGAGCTGTGGTGGTGACGACGGCCAGGGTCTGCTGGGGGCTACGGTAGGCGTGTTCGATGACCATCTCAGCTACCCGCTGCACCTCAAGGCTAGGCGAATCCAAGGAGGCGTTATCGGAGACTCGCCCGGTCACGTCCACGTATTCAACGGTTAGGGCCGGGGTGCCGTCAGTGATTTCTTCACCCCAGGGGTAGCTGATGAGAGCACCATCGTAGAAGTGTTCGTTGAGGTAGGTAAAGAGGGCCGGGTCTACGGCACGGTTAATGGTTGCTAGGGAACGGCCAGGTAGCACCTTGGAGAGGGCCTCAAAGGTGCTGACCAGTTCCTGGTTTTTGGCTACCGGGGCGTTGTGGGCTACCGCTGAGACCATAAAGGGTGCAGGGAAGCCGCTATGGGGGTCGCCCAGGGCGATCACCTGCTCTGCCCGAATCAGGGCGGGCAGGTTCGCGGCCAGGGGGGTGGATTCTGCATCGAGCAGGATCGCCGCGTCAAAGCGCATACTGGTGGGCACCTTGCCAGAGAGAGCAAAGGGGCTGGCGATCCACAGCGGTAGCAAGGTGGTGGCCATGGTGGGGGCCTGGGTGAGTACCTGCTGAAGGTTGAATTCGTGGCTCTTGAGCTGGCTTCGTAAGAAGGCAGCTTCCTGCTCGTATTCGTGGATGCGGGCACGCCAGGTATCGGCTATCTGGGCGTGCAGGCGGGCCGGAGCGGACGCCAGGTGCGAGTAGTCGGCCCGGCGGAAGCGGGTCTCTAAGTCGCGGAGGGTGTCTGCGCTCAAGATTTCAAGTTCTTGGGAGGCCAGCATCATTTCTAGGGCTGTCTGCCACCAGGCTAGTTCTAGTTCGGCCGCTACCGCGCTACTCTCTAGCTGACGTTCGAAGAAGTCGGCCAGGAGTTCTTCTAGCCCCTGGTCGGTCAGTTCTTGGGTGAGGCGCACACGCTCAGGCAGGGTGTGCAGGAGCCACTCATCATCAATGAGAGCAGCAAGTCTTTCTTCAAGCTGGCTGAGGGGGGTAGCTGAAAAGTTAGTACCGGCTGGGGAGTCTTCAAGGACGATGGCAAGGCCTGTGAACTCTTCAAGCAGGGCGGTGTAGCGGGCACGCAAATCAGCCAGGTTGGCGGGGATTGTTGGGACGCGGTCGTCCTTTGCCCAGCTAATCCATTCTTCGCGTTGGCTCTGCACGATAAAGAGGTTCTCGTGAAGATCTGAGATGTTAACCCCGGGCACAATGTATTCTTTAGCGGCACGGCGTAGGCGGGAGCGTTGGATGCTGGACATGTCAATGCCGTGTTCTCGCCGCCAGGTTCCGCTTGCGGTCGCGGCAATGAGGTCGGTGACGGGCCGGTCGAAGATGTCGGGGCTGAAGCGGGTGAGGGTGTCGGCGATCCGTTCGAGCAGGTCGAGTTGGGCGCCCCAGTCGTCCATGCTGGCGGCTGGTTTCAGGCCGGTTTCATCGGCCAGCAGGGCCATGCCTGCTGATGCCTCGTTCAGGGAGCTACGCAGGTTTTTGACCAGGGTGTGGGCAGCTGCGGTGTCTTCGGCGCTGGTGAGTTTCGCCTGGTGCCAGGCCGATGCGCGAGTCGAGGGGCGGAAGCCGCCTAGGTCCGCTAGACGCTGGAGCTTGTGGACGGTTTCAGTGCGGCGGGTCAGTGCGTCCATAGTGGTGCGGCTCAGACGCACCTGGGTGGCAGGAGCCGGGTCTTGGGCGGTGAGAGCTGCCAGGGTTTGTAGGGCTTCGTAGACGGAGCATCCCCACCGGGATTCGGTAAACCGCAAGGATTCGGTGTGCCCGCGCAACTTGGCCCGGGTATCTACCAGTTCTTTATGGATATCGGTGACGTTGGGGGCAGGTGCCTTCTCATCACGCACAATCGCTGAGATAAATTCCTGCCGGTAGGCCTCAGAGTCCCGTTCAGTGAGCAGGTTGAAGGTCACATCGGTCAGGTGGGTGCGTTCAAGCAGACGGTTGAAATCGTTGAGGGTGGAGCGTTTCTCCCCCACCACCAGTACGGATTTACCCTGGTTAATAAGGGCTGCTGCAATGTTGATTGCGGTGCCAAGCTGATCAGTGCCAGGGGCCGTTGTAACAGCCAGGGAGTGCCCCAGGTGGGCTAGATCGACGATGTCTTGGCCGCTGGCGTCCGTATCGACAACCAGCATATCGGTAGCAGGGTCACGGCTATCAAGGGGCTCACGGGTGTTGTGCACAGGAGCGATGAAAGGTTGCTCTAGGGGGTTGAGCTTAAGCTGGGCAATATCACGCACCAGCGGGGTGTGGGCGGTTGCCGGTAGCTCCCCGGTGCTTTCCTTCAGGTCTGCGAAGGTGGAGATGAAGTAGGTAGAGCGAATCGTCATGCCCGGCACAGACCCGGTGGTGGCTCGCATCCGCTCAATGACCGGCTCGGGGTCGAGCTTGCGCATAGAGTTAGCTAACTGGGCTACGTCCATGGTGCCCAAATCGATGCCGTACTCTTTCTTAATCTGGCGCACCATAGCGGGGTTAAGCTGGGCCGGGCCGGTGAGCTGAACCTCGAAATCATCGCTGGTGGGGTGGGGGGTAATAGAGAGCGGGGCCATTAGAATAGGGGCAATAAAGCGCTTCTCCCCTACCATGCCGTCTTCACGGACGTCACGTGAAAGCCAGGAGGCGGTACCTGCTACGAAATAGCCAGCGTCCAGCCCGTGGCCGGTAGCTAGCTCAAAGATTTTAGTACGCAGGGCACGGGCTGCCACCATGCCAGCCTCAAGTTTTGCTTTATCACGCAAGATGGTAGAGAGGCGAGTTTTACGGCCCATAAACATTTGGGCGACACCCGAGGAGTTGGCGTCGGTCAGGTCAATATGGACATAATCAACCTGGTTGAAGTCCAGCATGGCATCGGGCCCGGTGTAGGTTTCCATCTGCTCGGCCCAGGCCTCAAGGCCAGCCTGCACCTGAGCTATGACCTGTTCATCGGCAGTAGAGTCCCCGGTTTCCTGCGGGGCTTGCGCACCACCTTGGGACCAGGGTGCGGCGACGTCAGGACGTTGGTTAGCGGTTTCAGGGTCTACCTGCTCGTTCACTGAATCTACTCTAGCTTTCTGCACGTGATTACTTCCCTACCATCATAGAGCTTTCAAGCCCACAGCCCCCGCCTATTCTCCTATTCCGGGGAAAGACGGGGGCTGTTACAGTAAACCTGCAAGTGGCGGCTTTACTCAATCAGCCATGCCGCTCGCAGGCTCGCGGAATAACAAAAATTTTATTTCCCCCTGTTGGGGAAAATTTTTGTTATTCCCACTCAATTGTTCCCGGGGGCTTTGAGGTGACGTCCAGAACCACTCGGTTCACTTCAGAAACCTCATTAGTGATACGGTTTGAAATCTTTGCCAGCAGATCATAAGGCAGGCGTGACCAGTCAGCGGTCATGGCGTCCTCAGAAGAGACCGGGCGCAGCACAATGGGGTGACCGTAGGTGCGGCCATCACCCTGCACACCAACGGAACGGACGTCCGCCAGCAGCACCACAGGGCACTGCCAGATCTCTTCGTCCATGCCCGCAGCGGTCAGTTCCTCACGCACAATCAGGTCAGCAGCGCGCAGAATATCGAGGTTGTGCCGGGTGACCTCACCAATGACACGGATGCCCAGGCCGGGGCCGGGGAAGGGCTGGCGGGCAACAATCTTCTCAGGCACACCCAGTTCTCGGCCAATGGCGCGAACCTCATCCTTGAAGAGGGTTCGCAGGGGCTCAACTAGCTCAAACTGCAAGTCATCAGGTAGACCACCCACGTTGTGGTGGGACTTAATGTTCGCTGCGCCCTCGCCGCCACCTGACTCGACCACGTCGGGGTAGAGGGTGCCCTGCACCAAGAACTTGATGTCCGCGCCCTCGGTGCCGGCCTCTTCAATCAGCTTGCGCTGGGCAGCTTCAAAGGAGCGGATGAACTCGCGGCCGATGGCTTTACGCTTCGCTTCAGGTTCGGTGATACCGGCCAGGGCGCCCAGGAAGCGCTCTGACTCATCAATGGTAACGACCTTAATACCCATGGTTGAGGCGTAGTCCTGCTCGACCTGTTCACGCTCACCCTCACGGAGCAGGCCGTGATCGATGAAGAAGCAGGTGAGCTGGTCGCCTACGGCCTTGTGTACCAGGGCGGCAGCAACAGAAGAGTCAACGCCGCCAGAGAGAGCGCAGATAACCTGGTCGTCGCCGACCTGCTCACGGATTTTAGCGACCTGCTCTTCAATGATGTTGCCAATAGACCAGGTCTTCTCCAAGCCAGCTACCTTGAAGAGGAAGTTCTCCAGGGCAGCCTGGCCGTAGTCAGAGTGCTTAACCTCAGGGTGCCACTGCACGCCACCGAACTTACGCTTCTCATCAACAAAAGCAGCAACTGTTGCGCCGGGGGTCTGAGCCAGTACCTCAAAACCTTCAGGGGCTTCAGAGACAGAGTCACCGTGGCTCATCCAGACGTTCTGAGTTTTGGGGGTTCCGGTCAGGAAGGAAGAGTTCTCGGCGCAGACCACAGCATCAGTTGCACCGTATTCGCGTTTACCGGTCTTGGCCACGGTTCCGCCCAGGGTCTGGGCCATGACCTGGAATCCGTAGCAGATACCAAAGACGGGTACGCCAGCTTCAAACATGGCGATATCGCCCTTAGGGGCGCCGTCCTCGTAAACAGATGAGGGGCCGCCAGAAAGAATGATAGCGGCCGGGTTCTTGGCGAGCATCTTCTCAGTGGGCATGGTGTGAGGTACCAGCTCTGAATAGACGCCAGCCTCACGCACGCGGCGCGCGATAAGCTGAGCGTACTGGGCGCCGTAATCGACAACCAGTACGGGGCGCTCTTCGAGCTCCTCGATAGGGTTATGGGTAGTCACAGGTGTTTACCTTTTCGGTTGGGGTTTGAGGGTAATCCTTGGGTTCTATTCTAGTGCAGAGTCACTAGAGCTAGTAACGTTTGGTGGCCTGCGGGTTGGCCTCAAGTAAGGCTAGGGTTTCTGCGTAGATACGGCGCTCCACGATGAAAGAGAGGAAGGGCACCACACCACCCAAGGCCATGACAATCATCTGAGGTAGCTTCCAGCGCATCAGCAGCCAGAGGCGGAAGCAGGAGAAAAGATAGATGACATAGAACCAGCCGTGAATAATCAGAACCCAGGTGGAAATATTCAGCCCCCCGTGCAGGTTACCGGTCTGACGGTTGAGCCACCCAAGGGCCACCGTTTCACCGGTCTGGGCATCTACCCCACCAGCAATCAGATCGTAGCCGAAGATGTGGCGGCTTATCATCTCAGCAACAAGCAGCAAAAGGAAGGTACCTGAAATCCAGGCGCACCACTTATAGAAGGTCAGGGCCCCACGAATCTGGGCTTCTGTTCCACCAAATTTCTTGCGCACGGTAAAACCACCGGCCGTATTCTGTTCGGTAGTGCCCCTAGCGAGGGTCACTTTCTTACCGTCGGTGCGGTGGGTAGGGCGCGGGGTGGGGTTCTGGCTCACAGCAAGTTTCTCCCTTAGCTGGTCTGGTTGGTCTATTCAGTGGGGGGCGGACGCTTGCAGTCAGCTTACCCTTTATCGTCACGGCGAGCTGGGGTGTCCGGAATATCATCGAAGTAGTAGTAGGCCCTATCTTCTGGGTCCCAGTAGTAGGGCCGCCCGGTGGCATCATCAACCCAGTATTCTCCCTCATACTCAAAATAGAGGGCTGGGTCGGTATCTTTTTCAACCGCATCTTTGAGCAGACGGTACCAGAGGTAGATGGCAAAGCCGGCAAAAACTAGCCACTCTAGGGCGTAGAAAATATTGAGCCAGTCAAGGGTTTCATCCGTTACCTGCCGGGCGCGGATTGGCTGGAGAGTGCCGCTACTATCGAGCAGGCTTGCAGTAGCGGCGATAGCGCCTTGCTCAGTGAGCGGGGTTGGCCCCCTACTTTCAGAGTCGAGGGTCAGAATCCCGTTGAAGAGTGCAGCGTTCCACACGTTCGTAAGGTAGGAAGAGTTGGCGGAGGCAAGAACCCTGTCATGCCCCCGGTTCTCTTCGCTGACGTCCTTACTGGTCAGCGGAGGGTCATTGCCCACCACTCGCCCGGCAATAGTCACGGTGCCAGCTGGCTCAGCAAGAAGATCAGGGGTGGAAGTCCAGGCGCGGGCCACCGCAATACCGCGAGGCCCCTGCCCCAAGCTAGTGCTCACCTGCTGGCTACCATCAGGGACGAAAAGGCTGATAAGCCAGTAGCCCTCAGTACCGTCTTTGAGCTTATTTTCTACCAGGTAGCTGGAGCCCTGCGCATAGCTACCGGTAGCTTCTACCACCGTATCCACCTCAGCCATACTCAACCCATCGTAGGCCTGTAACACCTGACTATAGGGGCGCACCAGATCCTTAGCCGGGTCTGCGCTCACCTGCCCCAAGGTAGAAGCATTAATCTGCCATTTGCTGAGCATAAGGAAACCGCTAGCTAAGGCCAACACCAGGAGCAGGCCAAGAAGCCAGCGGGGCGTCATAGCAGTTTTTAGCACGGTTGCTCTTTTCAGCATGAGGCAGGTAGACGGCAAGAAACCGGCCCCGCCTGCCCAACAGAGGGAGATAGGCGAGGCCGGCAAGACCCTACTTGACGTAAGGGGTAACGTTCACGTCAATACGCTGGAAGGACTTCAAATCGGTGTAACCGCAAGTTGCCAGAGCACGTTTGAGAGCACCCACCAGGTTAGCGCTGCCATCAGTGTGAGCAGAAGGACCATTCATGACCTCTTCCAAGGGCCCAACAGTGCCCTGGAAGGTGCGAGTACCACGGGGAAAATCAGCCGAGTGAGCCTCATTACCCCAGTGCCAGCCGGCACCAGGGGCCTCAGTAGCACGAGCCAAAGGAGCACCAATCATGACGGCATCCGCACCCATAGCCAGGGCCTTCACCATATCGCCAGAGCGGCCCAAGGAACCATCCGCAATTACGTGCACATAGCGGCCACCAGACTCATCAAGGTAATCAGAACGGGCAGCAGCAACATCAGAAATAGCAGTCGCCATAGGGGCCTGAATACCCAGGCCGCGGCGGGTGGTCAAAGCAGCCCCGCCACCAAAACCTACCAGCACACCAGCAGCACCAGTGCGCATCAGGTGAATAGCCGGGGTATAACCGGTTACCCCGCCCACCATAACCGGCACATCAAGTTCGTAAATGAACTTCTTCAAATCAAGCGGTTCACGACGGGTTGAAACGTGCTGGGCAGAAACAACAGAGCCACGAATCACGAAAAGGTCAACACCAGCCTTGACCACCGTCTGGTAGAACTCCTGGGTGTTCTGAGGGGTCAAAGAACCAGCAACAATAACACCAGAGTCACGAATCTCAGCCAGGCGGGCAGTAATCAGCTCAGCCTTAATGGGCTCAGCGTAGATTTCCTGCATACGGCGGGTAGCGGCGGGAGCATCGTCAGCAGACAGGGCGTTAATTTCATCCAGAAGCGGCTGGGGGTCCTCATACCGGGTCCACAAACCTTCCAGGTTCAGAACGCCCAAACCACCCAGCTTGCCCAGGGCAATAGCGGTAGCCGGTGACATCACAGAGTCCATGGGGGCACCAATAATGGGGGTGTCGAACTTGAAGGCGTCAATCTGCCAGCTCAGATCCACATCGTGAGCATCACGGGTACGGCGGGTAGGTACCAGGGCAATCTCATCGAGTGAGTAGGTGCGGCGGGCGCGCTTGGACATACCAATCTGGATGTCGGTCATGGATTTTCCTTTCACCGGCAGCAGGCCGGTTGGTGCAAACGAGCGTGGTAACGTTCGGAAGCCCCGGCCCCTCACCGGCAGGTGAGAGAACCGGGGCCGACCATCAAAATTTAGCGACGGTAGTTAGGGGCTTCAACAGTCATGGTGATGTCATGGGGGTGCGATTCCTTCAGACCTGCTGAAGTAATACGCACGAACTGGCCCTTATTCTTCAGTTCTTCAACAGTGTGGGCGCCCACATAGAACATGGTCTGACGCAGGCCACCTTCTAGCTGGTGCACCACAGAAGAAAGAGGCCCACGGTAGGGAACCTGCCCTTCAATACCCTCAGGAATCAGCTTCTCCTCAGAAGAAACATCAGCCTGGAAGTAACGGTCCTTAGAGAAGGACTTCTTACCGCCACGAGACTGCATAGCACCCAAGGAACCCATACC
>JAXFPK010000129.1:0-2645 GCA_034179845.1 Rothia sp. (in: high G+C Gram-positive bacteria)
ACCCGCACCTTCCCGCTGGAGAAGAACCCGGCCATGTTCTACATTGGCACGCACAGCCCCCGTGAACTTGAAGAAATTCGCCGTATCTTCCTCCAAGCCGATATGCCCCTGCCCATCTCAGGTGAGTACATGGGCCGTAGCGCCTTCGATTTGGCAGAAAAGTACGGTAAAGACACCTTCGTCTTCCTCAAATACATGAGCTCTGCCCTACAAACCCGCATGTTTACCTTCAAGACCTGGGCTAACGGTCTTTTCGGTAAGGTGCCAGGAATCGGGCCAACCTTTGCAGATACGGTCTCCCAGCGCATGTTTGACCTGGTACCCAGCCAACTTCCCCAACGGCTACGGGACTACCGTAACCGCTTCGAACATCACCTGCTACTCACCGTCAGCCAGGCCCAAAAAGCTCAGACCGAAACCATGCTCACAGACTTCTTCGCAACCCCAGAGCATGAGGGTGACTTCTTCATCTGCACGGCGGACGAGGCTAAAAGCGCCAACCTTCACCGTTTCGGGGCAGCCAGTGCAGCTACCCGCTATGCTGCCATGAAACGTAAAGAGCTCGGTGAGCTGATCCCCATCGATGTTGCCCTGCGGCGAGATGACTGGGATTGGCTTGAGACCCTACCGCCAGAAATTGCCGACCAGTTGGATGTCACCGCCTACTACGGACACTTCTTCTGCCACGTCATGCACCAAGACTATGTAGCGAAAAAGGGTGTTGACCCCCACAAGCTGCACGACGAGATTCAGGAGTTGTTGGAGGCCCGTGGTGCCAAACTACCTGCTGAACACAACTACGGGCGTCTCTACCACATGCCAGAGGCCATGGTGGAACACTTCAAGGAGCTGGACCCCACCAACACCTTCAACGCAGGTATTGGCGGTACCTCCCCCAAAAGGAACTGGGCTGAGTAAATTCTCCGCCTAGCGGCGGGGTAGCAGGTTCATCCTGACGGCTGATTTCTTAAGACAGGTGTGAGACTACACTGGTTTTTACAGACATATGAAAACCGTTCTCACCTGATTGGTTGGCGGGCCTGCCTCCGGTATAGGGCAGGCTCGCACAACCGGTCACAGAAAGAAGATAACCGTGACCACCGCGATCCCCCGATTAGCCTGCCGTCGTGCCACCTACCTGACCACAGCCGTCCTCACCATCAGTGCCCTGGCACTGGCAGGGTGCAGCCTCGACGCTCCCACAGCCCAGCAACCCTCAGAGCAGACCATAGCCCCAGCCGCTGACCCATCCCACGGGGCAACCTGGCAGCGGGAAAACTTTGAGAACTTCTACGATCAGAGCATCAGCTGGGGTGAATGCACAGCCGAGCACAGCGGCTTCTCACCCGAGAACGAAGAAATCTTGAAGGAAACAGGCTTTGACTACGCCAACTACGAGTGTGGAACCGTCACCGCCCCGCTGAACTGGGGCGACCCAGAAGACAACCGCACCGTCGAGCTGGCCGTCAGCCGTACTGTATCGACAGGCGGCCAGCAGGCTCCCCTCTTTACCAACCCCGGTGGGCCCGGAATCGGCGGAATTCAGCACGCAATGTCACTGGCCACCGAACCGTCCTTTGCCCCTGTACTGGAAAGTCACCAGCTCTGGGGGTTTGACCCCCGCGGTATAGGAGCCTCATCCCCCGTTATCTGCGAGTCTGAGTCTGAGGTAGCTGCTGTGCAGCTAGCCGAGTGCGCTGCCAGTTCGGAGGTTGCCAACTACATGGGCACCTCCCAGGTAGCCCGCGACATGGAACTTCTGCGTTCTTTGGCCGGAGGCGAGCGCCTGGATTATCTGGGCTACTCCTACGGCACTATGCTGGGGGCAACCTACGCTACTCTCTTCCCTGAGAAGGCAGGACGCATGGTGCTCGACTCTGCTGAAAACGCCCAGTGGGGAGCTCTCACCCACAGTTACGACCAGATGGTGGCCGTATCTAAAGCTGTTGGTGCCCTAGCAGACCGCTGCTCTGAGCTCGCCACCTCAGAGGGGGACGCGGTGACCTGCCCCTTCACCAGCGAGCGCCAGATGCTGGACTATCAAAAGTCTCTGACCGATAAGCCCCTGGTGGCCACTGACGGCACCGAGATTACCGGCTCTGCGCTACGGGACTACCTGATCAGCCAGCTCTACGGGCCGGACGTGATGCAGGGTGACGGACTGGATCTACTGGGTAAGGCTAAGGCTGGGGACAAAGAGTCCATTGATACTCTGGCTGAAATGATTGCGGCCAACAGCGCAGAGATTGATACAGCGGGTCAGCTGGTGGTCTGCCCTTCTAAGCCCAAGATCCCCGATGTAGAGGCCCTGCTCGCCCACATGAAGGAGGTTGGCGTACCCGAGTTTATCGGTGGCCCTGAGATTACCGATGAAGTGCTGGCTGAATTTACCGAGTTTGACTGCCCGGTTTTGCCCGCGACCGGCACCGATATTACGACCTCGTTTGACGCGTCCAAGGTATCAACCGACCTGCTGGTCATTGGTATTACCGGGGACCATGCCGCTCCCTACCAGCACGGCCAGGAGCTGGCCCGTCAGCTGGGTAAGGCTTCCTTCGTAACGCTTGAAGGAGCTGGGCACGGGGCGTCCTTCTCGGGTCGCTCTACCTGCGTCGATAAGCTGGCAACCGCCTACCTAGTGGAGG
>JAXFPK010000012.1:0-13185 GCA_034179845.1 Rothia sp. (in: high G+C Gram-positive bacteria)
TGCTGAGTCACCGCCGCCGATGATGGAGAAGGCTTCTGATTCAACGAGTGCATCGGCAACTGCCTTAGTGCCGCCTGAGAAGGCTTCGATTTCGAAGACGCCTACGGGACCGTTCCAGAAGACCAGCTTGGCTTCCTTGATGGTATCGGCAAAGAGCTGGCGGGTCTCAGGGCCAATATCTAGGCCCAGGCCCTGCTGACCAATCTCACCGCCGGTCATATCATCAACCGGGCGCACCTCTTTGCGGGCCTCGTTGGAGAAACTTTCTGCCCACACCACATCGACAGGGGTAATGATCTTAGTACCCTGGGCAGGTGCCTCTTGGAGGTAACGCTTGCAGTTCTCTAGCTGGTCTTCTTCCAGCAGGGAATTTCCAATCTCATGGCCCTGGGCCTTAGCGAAAGTGTAGCCCATGCCGCCACCAATGAGCAGGGCATCAGCCTTGCCAATCAGGTTATCAATGACAGCCAGCTTATCCGAGACCTTAGAGCCGCCCATGACCACCACAAAGGGGCGCTCAGGGTTCTTAATGACCTTCTGTAGCACCTCAACCTCGGTCTTGACCAAGTCCCCCAGGTAAGCGGGCAGTTTCTGGGCAATATCGTAGACAGAGGCGTGTTTGCGGTGCACAGCACCAAAAGCATCGTTCACATAGGCGCCGTTCTCGCCGGTAAGGGCTGCCAGTTCTGCTGCAAATTCGGCGCGCTCAGCATCGTCCTTAGAGGTTTCGCGGGCATCAAAGCGCACATTTTCGACAACCAGCAGTTGGCCGTCCTTCAGGGCCTCAGCCTTAGCTTGGGCATCTTCACCCACCACATCGCTTGCGATGGCTACGGGAAAATCTGCTAGTTCTGCCAGGCGCTCAGCAGCGGGCTTGATGGAATACTGGGGGTCTACCTGGCCCTTAGGGCGGCCCAGGTGGGCAGTGACAATGACGCGGGCACCGGCATCAACCAGTTTCTGAAGCACGGGCAAGGAGGCGCGCACGCGGCCGTCATCAGTGACGGTGCCGTCTTTAAGGGGGACGTTCAGGTCGGAGCGGACCAGAACGCGGCGGCCAGCTAGGCCACTGTCAATAAGCTCTGCAAGAGTCTTAGCCATAGAAGTATTCATCTCCGTTGATGTCAAAGTAAATGGGTGGGTGCTAGCCCTACCAAGAGGTGGTGGCCTAGCTTTTTAGATACAGATTAGGGTTAGCCAATGGCGCTTTACGGAACCATTCGCTAACCCTATCTTATGGGAGTCTCACATCAGACCGGTGTATGACAAGCTTAGAGAGCTGCAACTACCTTGTTTGTGAACATGACCAGACGAGAAACGTAACCGTATTCGTTGTCGTACCAGGCAATAACCTTAACCTGGTCCCCAATGACCTTAGTCAGGGGGGCATCGAAAACGGTGGAGACAGGCTCACCTTCGATGTCCTTAGAGACAATGGGCTCCTCAGAGTAGGTGATAATACCCTTCATGGGGCCTTCAGCAGCTTCTTTGACAGCCGCATTGACTTCTTCAACGGTGACCTCACGGGAGGCGGTGAAGGTTAGGTCGGTGATGGAGCCGGTGGGGGTGGGGACGCGAACAGCGAAACCATCGAGCTTGCCCTTGAGCTCAGGCAGAACCAGACCAACTGCTGCTGCCGCACCGGTGGAGGTGGGCACCATGTTCAGGGCTGCTGCACGGGCACGGCGCAAATCTGAGTGGGGGGCATCCTGGAGGCGCTGGTCAGCGGTGTAGGCGTGAATGGTGGTCATCAGACCCTTTTCGATGCCGAACTTATCGTTAAGCACCTTAGCCATGGGAGCTAGGCAGTTGGTGGTGCAGGAAGCGTTAGAGACGATGTTCATGGTGGCTGAATCGTACTGGTCGTCGTTGACGCCCATGACGAAGGTGCCATCAATGTTCTTACCGGGGGCTGAGAGAATAACCTTCTTGGCACCAGCTTCTAGGTGGGCCTTTGCCTTTTCACCGTCGGTGAAGAAGCCGGTAGATTCGAGGACGATATCTACGCCCAGGTCTTTCCAGGGCAAATCGGCGGGGTTGCGCTCGCCAAGTACCTTGATTTCTTTGCCGTTGATGACCAGGTTGTTGTCTGAAACAGTAATCTCCCCATCAAAGCGCCCCATGATGGAGTCGTACTTGAGCAGGTGGGCGAGGGTCTTGATGTCGGTCAGATCGTTGATAGCAACGATTTCGAAGCCTTCACCGTGCTGGGTTGCTGCACGGAAGAAGGTGCGGCCGATGCGGCCAAAGCCGTTAATTGCTACACGTACAGTCACTGAAATCAAACTCCTAGGTACAGTTAGTGACGCTGGTGGACAAGATGTCAGTTCTTATCCGGTTCAATAACCATCATACCCTCTTTATGTGAGTTTTGGTGTGTTTCTGTCGGTTTCTTAGGTGCCCTTACCTGCCTTTACGGACGCCTACCCCCACTTCCTTCCACGAAGGCAGGGGTTTATAGGTGGTGAGGGCAGGTGAACGCCGCCTCTACCACAGAGAAACCAACAAAAACCCACACAGGCTAGTCCAGCTGGTTAATCCCGTTCACGCCTGCTTCAGTCCCAGCAATCCCCCGCTCAGCGGCCCGCTTATCAGCCATAGCAATCAGACGGCGAATACGCCCTGCAATCGCATCTTTAGTCATAGGAGGCTCAGCAAGACGACCCAGCTCATCCAAAGAAGCCTGCTTGTGGGCAACCCGCAATTCACCGGCATAACGCAGATGCTCAGGAACCTTATCCCCCAAAATCTCCAGGGCCCGCTCAACCCTAGCACCCGCTGCTACAGCAGCCTGGGCTGAACGTCGCAAGTTAGCATCATCAAAATTTGCCAGACGGTTAGCAGTTGCCCGAACCTCTTTACGGGCACGGCGTTCGCGCCAATTATCCAGGGCATTAACCGCGCCCATACGCTCAAGCAGAAGAGAGATAGTTTCACCATCACGCACTACCACCCGATCAACCCCACGCACCTCACGGGCCTTAGCAATAACGTCCAAACGGCGGGCAGCACCCACCAGAGCCAAAGCGGCCTCAGGGCCAGGGCAGGTAAATTCAAGGGCAGAAGAACGGCCAGGCTCCGTCAAAGAACCGTGAGCAAGGAAGGCGCCACGCATCACAGCCTCAGCATCAGCCAAAGAACCATTAACCACAGCAGGGGGCAGACCGCGCACAGGGCGCCCGCGCCCATCTAACAAACCAGTTTGCCGGGCCAAAGCCTCACCGCCGTTTTCGACACGAACCACATAGCGTCCGCCCCGGCGCAAACCACCGCCAGAGATAGACGTAATAGAAGCGTCGTGCCCATACATTTCAGCAATGTTGTACCGCAGGCGCTCAGCGGTCGTTTCAAGGTCAACTTCGGCTTCAACAACAATTTTGCCTTGCACCAGGTGCAGACCGTTCGTGAAACGCAAGATTGTGGCTACCTCAGCTTTGCGCACAGATGAGCGCGTGGCGTCATAATGTGCCAGCTCTTCTTTGACCGATGCCGTCAGGGCCATACGGGTCTTCCTCCAAAGTTGTGTCTGCTCTCAAAAGCGCGGGGCCAGCACCAAGCCGGCCTTAATGTTTGAAGACGTGCTTATAAGCTGCTGCAAGTTTCAGGGGGTCATGGACGCCAGGTTGGTCGGCTTCCGCCACATCAGCCCACAGCACTTTCGCCCCAAGCTGGGCTGCTACATCTTCAAATGTTGCGCGGTCTCCTGCGGTGGCAGGATCTGCAATAACTGTATTAACCCTAATTTCTGGAACGTATTCACGCAAAACGAGCAGATGGTCTGCAGCACTCATGCCGCGGGTTTCTTTCCCATCCAACTCAAGGTTCATAACCAAACAAATCTGAGCTGTAGTGTTAAGAATTGCCTGACGCAGACCAGGTAGGAGCAGATGCGGCAGCAAAGAAGTATAAAAAGAACCCGGCCCTAAAATTACCCAATCAGACTCATGGACCGCACGCACAGCGTCCGGGCAGGCCTCAGTATCATCGGGTAACAAACGAACCTTATCAACCCGCCCAGCCTTAGCAAGAGTCGCCTGCCCCTGGACCGTATCACGCAGGGTCATGCCCTGCTCATCGACGGTCACAATATCACCCTCAATAATCAGCGGGCGCGTGGACATAGGCAATACACGCCCCCGAGCATTCAAGAGGGCACCAGCCCAATCAAGCCCAGCAATAGGGTCATCTAAAAGCTCCCAGAGGGTAACAATCAGCAGGTTCCCCAGGGCATGATTCTCTAAAGGTGTGGGGTGCTCAGGGCTTCGCGAGGCAAAACGATGCTGCATCACATCACGCCAGGTACGCCCCCAGGTGGTGTCATCACACAAAGCTGACAGAGCCATCCGCAAATCGCCAGGAGGCAGCACATCCAGCTCTTCACGCAGCCTCCCCGAAGAGCCGCCGTCATCAGCTACCGTCACCACAGCAGTAAGCGCTGAGGTAATAAGTTTAAGGGCAGAAAGCGAACCATACAGCCCATGGCCACCACCAAGAGCAGTAACCCTCATAGGCAGGTTATACCCCTGAGCAGCCCCCGGAAGCAGGCCAGTCTCAGGGAAACGGCTCACACGGTTAGCCTCAGACATTACTCACGCCCCATGTCACGGTGATGCACAGAAATATTAACGTCCTGGAGACTACCAAGGCGGCGGGCAATCTCCTCACTGACAGCAACAGAACGGTGCTTACCACCAGTACAACCAATAGCAAAGGTCGCATACAGCTTACCCTCACGGCGATAACCGGCAATCACCGGCTGCAAAGCAGCAATGTAATTGCTCATGAACTCTTCCGTACCATCTTGGGATAAGACATAGTCACGCACCGGCGCATCCTGCCCCGTCTGAGCCCGAAGCTCAGGAACCCAGTGAGGGTTAGGGATGAAACGCATATCAGCCATGTAATGCACATCAGAAGGCGTACCGTACTTAAAGCCGAAACTCATAACAGTAATATTCACCATCCGCTCCTGACCAGGAGCATAGGTTTCACGAATCTTCTTAGCCAACTGGTGAATATTCATACCAGAGGTGTCAATAATGTAATCGGCCTCTTCTTGCAGGTCAGCAAAAATACGCCGCTCATCGGCAATGGCCTCTGCCACACGAGCCCCCTTCTGCAAAGGGTGCGGGCGACGCTGCGCCTCATAGCGGGCAATAATATCTTTATCGGCAGCATCCATAAAAAGCATGGAAAAATCAACGTCAGAGGCACGCAACTTATTAATAGCCTCAGGCAAATCAGCGAGCTGACGGCGGGCACGAATATCAATACCCACAGCAACCTTAGGAAGAGTACCCGGTGAATCTTTAACCAACTGGGCTAACGAACCGAGCATCTGAGGGGGAATATTATCCACCACATACCAGCCCTCATCTTCCAAAGTATTAGCTGCTGTGGACCGCCCGGCACCAGAAATACCGGTAATCACGAGAATCTGCGGCTTAATGGTCTGCTCGCTGGGGTTAGATGACATGGCTGGGGCCTCTCACTTCCACAAAATAATCGGTAGATATATCTAGCTTAGTGCACTTTTAGCGCCCTGCACCTGGTTCAGGGCCCGTAGTGAAACGGTCAAGAATTTTCTGGGCCATAGCCGGGCCAATGCCGGGAACAGCCTGAAGTTCTTCGGCACTGGCTTCAGATAACTGTTTGAGCGAACCAAAATGCTTGATAAGAGCTTCACGTTTAGCTGGCCCCAGCCCAGGCACAGTATCAAGGGCTGACTTGACCATCTCTTTACCGCGCTTAGAGCGGTGGAAAGTAATGGCAAAACGGTGGGCCTCATCGCGGATACGCTGAATCAGGTAGAGGGCGTTAGAGGTTCGAGGCAAAATGACAGGAAAATCATCACCAGGTAACCAGAGCTCTTCCAAACGCTTAGCAATACCCACCACATAGATATCGCTAATGCCCAAATCTTCCAGAGCCCGGGTAGCAGCAGCAACCTGGGGCTGACCGCCATCCACCACCACCAGGTTAGGTGGGTAGGCGAACTTAGCTGGTTCCTTACTGTGCAGCTCTTGCTCGCTAATTTCTCCGGACGCCCGCACCCGGCGCCCTGGGGCCTCATCAGAAAGGTAGCGGCGGAAACGGCGGTAAATGACGTCATACATGCTAGCTGTATCGTCACGGGCAGCCTCCCCAGTGATAGAGAACTTACGGTAATCACTTTTCTTAGGTAGGCCGTCCTCAAACACCACCATAGAGGCAACCACGTTGGTGCCCTGAACATGAGAAATGTCGTAGCACTCTATGCGCATCAGCGCCTCGGGTAGCTCTAAGGTTTCTTGAAGCTCCACCAGGGAGGCAGAACGCGTAGTCAAATCCCCTGCCCGGCGAGTTTTATGCAAGGTCAAGGCCTGCTTCGCATTTTCGGCTACGGTTCCCATCAAAGCGACCCTATCACCGCGCTGAGGCACACTAATGCTAACCCTGGCCCCGCGCACCCCAGAGAGCCATTCTTCAAGCTTCTCATGGTTCTCAGGAAGCACCGGAACATTAATCTGGCTAGGTATCTCATTGAGAGTATGGTTGATCTCTTCTTCAGTAGACCCCGCAGCCAGGGCAGCAGCGGCCTCACCATAGACCTGCACCAGCAGATGATCCACCAGGGACTGGGGCGTAGAATCTTCGACCTTCTCAACGATCCAGCCGCGCTGACCGCGAATACGCCCGCCGCGCACATAGAAAACCTGCACTGCGGCCTCTAAATCATCTTCAACAAAACTAAAAAGATCAGCATTAACAGAATCAGGTAAGACCACAGCATTCCGTTCAAAGGCCTTCGTCAGGGCCTCAACATCATCGCGCAAACGAGCCGCCTTTTCAAAATCAAAGTCGGCTGCTGCCTCCTTCATCTGCAGGGTCAGCCCAGCAATGAACTTCTCAGCACCCCCAGCCATAAAGGAGCAAAGATCCTCAGCGATCTTCTGGTGATCCTCACGGCTCACCCACCCCACACAGGGAGCCGAACATTTATCAATATAGCCCAGCAGGCAGGGCCGGTCAGAGGCCTGCGCCCGATTAAAAACACCGGTAGAGCAGGTGCGCACCGGAAAGACCCGCAGAAGAGCATCCAGCGTTTCGCGGATAGCCCAGGCCTGAGAATAGGGGCCAAAATAGCGCACCCCCTTCTTCTTCTCCCCACGCATGACCTGGGCGCGCGGGAAACGGTCCTTGAGCGTCACCGCAAGGTAGGGGTAGGACTTATCATCACGGAAGGCAATATTAAAGCGCGGCTTATACTCCTTGATCCAGGTGTATTCTAACTGCAGCGACTCCAGCTCACTACCCACAACCGTCCACTCCACCGAAGCGGCAGTATGCACCATAGCGTAGGTTTTAGGGCTCAAAGAATCTACGCGGGCAAAATAAGAGTTCAGGCGGTTGCGCAGGTTCTTGGCCTTACCCACGTAGATAATACGGCCCACCTCATCGCGGAAGCGATAGACCCCAGGGTTGGTAGGAATCTCGCCAGATGCCGGGCGGTAGGATGCAGGATCAGCCACGTATATCAGGTCCTTTGCGCTAGATAAAGTGCGGTAACAGCCCCCACCGGCACGGTGACACGGGGCTAGGCTCCCCCGTCACGCTCTGCTGACGGTGAGACGTTGTACTCGTTTTTGCGGGGCTGACCAGAAAGCTGGGCAATAGCGTCCATAATCTGGTCGGTGCTCTGGCGGCGCTGCTTACCGCTCATACGCTCCCCCAGCTTCTCAAAAGCCATCGGCTCACCCACCCGCACCGTAAAACGGTGAGGGTAGACCATATTAGAACCGGGCTTTTGAATCTTATCGGTACCAATCAAACCAATAGGCACCACGGTCGCCCCCGTCATATGCGCAAGCCAGGCCACTCCAATCTTCCCCTTATAAAGGTAGCCATCACGCGAACGAGTACCTTCAGGGTAAATACCGAAAACCTTGCCCTGATTCAGGTGCTCAAGGGCAGTCTCAAGAGCCTTCATCGACTCTTTTTTGTCAGTACGATTGACCGGAATAATATCAATAGCCTGGAAGAGGGCCTTCATAGCCCTCCCCTTAAGCCCCGGCGAATTGACGTATTCAGATTTTGCCAGGAAGGCAACCCGGCGAGGCATGAGAGCTGAAATGATGACCGAGTCCAGGAAGGCCAGGTGGTTAGAGGCAACAATGACGGGGCCTTCAGCGGGGAAGTTCTCAAGGCCGGTGACGCGGGCGCGAAAGACCGTACGAAGAAGAGCTTCGATAGTCTTTTGAGTTACCTTGTATTTGAGGGACATGAGAACTCCTTGGTGCACACTTCATGGGGGTTTACCTGAAAATGGTACCCCGGCCAGAAGATGCTTTTTGAATTTTAAGGGCTTTTTTGACCTATTTAGCATACCCCAGCGGGGTACCGGTGCCCTAGAGTATCTCAGCTAAGAAGCGCCCGGTATGAGACTCAGGTACGGTAGCCAACTGCTCAGGGGTGCCAGTAGCTAACACAGTGCCACCACCGTCACCGCCTTCTGGGCCCATGTCAATCAGCCAGTCAGCACTCTTAATAACATCAAGGTTGTGCTCAATGGTGATGACGGTATTACCCTTATCAACCAGCCCCTGGACAACACCCAAGAGCTTGCGGATATCCTCAAAATGCAGGCCGGTGGTAGGCTCATCGAGCACATAGATAGAACGGCCCTTGGACCGCTTCTGCAGTTCAGTTGCCAGCTTCACGCGCTGGGCCTCACCACCAGAGAGGGTAGTAGCTGACTGGCCTAGCCGCACATAGCCCAGGCCAACGTCCACCAGGGTGTCGAGGTAGCGCGAAATCTTGGTGAAGGCAGAAAAGAATTCGGCAGCTTCTGAAACTGGCATTTCCAGCACATCGGCAATGGTCTTACCCTTATAGTGCACTTCCAGGGTTTCGCGGTTATAGCGTTTACCCTTACACACCTCACAAGGCACATACACATCGGGCAAGAAGTTCATCTCAATTTTGAGGGTGCCATCACCAGAGCAGGCTTCGCAGCGTCCGCCCTTGACGTTGAAGGAGAAACGGCCAGGCTGGTAGCCGCGCATCTTCGCTTCGGTGGTTTCAGCAAAGAGCTTACGGATATGGTCGAAAACACCAGTGTAGGTAGCCGGGTTGGAGCGCGGGGTGCGACCAATGGGTGACTGGTCAACGTGAATAATTTTATCGAGCTGATCAAGGCCGGTGATGGTCTTATGCCGCCCCGGCACCTGCTTAGCCCCGTTGAGCTTATTTGCTAGAGCAGTGTAGAGAATGTCATTGACCAGGGTAGACTTACCCGACCCGGAGACACCGGTGACGGCGGTGAGCACACCCAGGGGGAACTCCACATCCACATTCTTCAAGTTATTTTCCCGGGCCCCAACCACCTTGATAGTGCGCTTAGGGTCAACCGGACGGCGGGTAGTAGGAACCTCGATGGCCCGACGCCCAGCCATGTAGTCACCGGTTACCGATTCCTTATTCTCAAGAAGCTCTGCGAAGGTGCCAGAGTGAACGATTTGGCCGCCGTGTTCACCTGCGCCGGGGCCAACGTCCACAATCCAGTCGGCTTCTTTCATGGTGTCTTCATCGTGCTCCACCACAATCAGGGTGTTGCCCATATCGCGCAGCTTGGTGAGAGTTTCAATCAGGCGGCGGTTATCACGCTGGTGCAGACCAATAGAGGGCTCATCAAGCACATAGAGCACGCCCACCAAACCGGAGCCAATCTGAGTAGCTAGGCGGATGCGCTGGGCCTCGCCACCTGAGAGAGTACCGGCCGAGCGGGCCAGGTTCAGGTAGTCCAGGCCAACATCTAACAAAAACTGCAGGCGAGCATCAATCTCTTTAAGCACCAGCTCAGCAATCTTTGCCTCACGCTCACTGAGAGTCAGCGAGCGCATGAAGGTGAGGGCCTCTCGCATGGGCATCTCGGTGACCTCGGCGATGGATTTGCCGCCAACGGTCACAGCCAGGATGGTGGGGTTGAGGCGGGCGCCCTGGCAGGAGGTGCAAGCTACCTTGCGCATGTACTGTTCGTAGCGGTCTTTAGACCAGTCTGATTCGGTTTCTTCGTACTTGCGTTTGATGTAGGCGCTGGCACCTTCAAAGCCGGATGTGTAGCGGCGTTCACGGCCGAACCGGTTTTTGTAGGCCACGGTGACCTTGTAGTCTTTGCCGTGCAGGATGGCTTTTTTGACTTTGGCGGGCAGGTTTTTGAAGGGGGTGGCTAGGTCAAAGTCTAGTTCTTCGGCTAGGCCTGCTAGGAGGCGGAGCCAGTATTCACTGGTGGCTTTGCCGGTGGCCCAGGGGGCGACAGCGCCTTCGGCCAGGGAGAGGTCAGGGTTGGGCACGATGAGGTCGGTGTCTACCTCTAGGGTGGATCCGATGCCGTCGCAGGCTGAGCAGGCGCCGAAGGGAGAGTTGAAGGAGAAGGCGCGGGGCTCTACCTCGGTAACGGCCAGGGGGTGGCCCTTGGGGCAGGCCAGGTTTTCGCTGAAGGAGCGGGTGCGGCCTGGGGTATTGGCGTCCTCATCTACGAAGTCGATGAGTACCTTGCCGTCAGCTAGGGAGAGGGCGGTTTCGATGGAGTCGGTCAGGCGCTGGTGGACGCTCTCTTTGATGGCGATGCGGTCAACGACAACGTCGATGGTGTGCTTGTACTGTTTTTCGAGTTTGGGTGGGTCGGTGAGTTGGATGACGTTGCCGTCTACGCGGGCGCGGGAGTAGCCGGCGGTGGAGAGCTCTTTGAAGAGGTCGACGAACTCGCCTTTACGGGCTGAGACGACGGGGGCCAGCACCTGCAGGCGGGTTTTCTCGGGGTAGCCCATGAGAATGTCAACGATTTGCTGGGGGGATTGCTTGGAGATTTCTTCGCCGCATTCGGGGCAGTGGGGGTGGCCTACTCGCGCCCAGAGTAGGCGCATGTAGTCGTAGATTTCGGTGATGGTGCCTACGGTGGAGCGGGGGTTCTTAGAGGTTGATTTTTGGTCGATGGAGACTGCCGGTGAGAGGCCTTCGATGAAGTCCACGTCGGGCTTATCGACCTGCCCTAGGAACATGCGGGCGTAGGAGGAGAGGGATTCGACGTAGCGGCGTTGGCCTTCGGCGAAGATGGTGTCGAAGGCCAGGGAGGATTTGCCGGATCCGGAGAGGCCGGTGAAGACGACCATGGCGTCGCGGGGGATGTCGAGGTTGATGTTTTTGAGGTTGTTTTCGCGGGCGCCCTGTACCCGGATGTGGGTGAGGTCGTTGCCGATGGGTTGGGTGGCTGAGCCTGCCATGAGTCACCTATCTCAGAGAATGTTTCGAAGATATATTCTATAGGTTTTGGGTGCCTAAGAAAAGTAGTACCCTTCCCTCTTGCTGCCATATTCTCTACCCCTGGGGGGTGAGAGTCACAGGTGGTAGAAAGTTAGAGTACAGGTCTAGAATGGAGCCATGAGTGACCTAGCTAATACCCTAATTTTTGAGTCTGACACCCTCACCGTTCGATCCATCGCCGTATCAGAGATGGAAAACAATGTTTACCTCCTCACCAATCGGGCAAGCGGGGAGCAGGTGCTTATTGACGCCGCCGACGATTTCCCTGCCATAGAAACCCTAGTTCAACAAGCTGCCACCACCGACTGCCCCGCATCAGGTAATCAGCCGGGGGCAAGCGTCCGCGCCCTGATCACCACCCACTCTCACTGGGACCATATTCGCGCCCTGCACCAGGTAATTGAGGCCTGGGGCCCAACCACCTACTGCGGCGCCCCCGATGCGCAGGCCATCGCTGAGCAAGAAGACGTAGAAGTTGAAGAACGCCTAGTTGGCGGCGAGCACCTGACCCTGGCAGGTATTGACCTAGAGGTCATTTCGCTGCGCGGGCACACTCCTGGCTCTATCGCCCTGGCCCTGCGAGCACCTACCAGCGGTGAGGACGCCGGTGAGCAGATTCTCCTTTTTACCGGGGATTCACTCTTCCCCGGCGGGCTGGGTAAAACAAACTCGCCCCAGGATTTTGAGCAGCTCTTTGCTGATGTGTCAGAGCGTATTTTTGACCGCTTTGACGATAGCACCCTGGTGCTCCCGGGCCATGGCGATTCCACTACTTTAGGCAAGGAGCGCCCCCAGCTGCCCGAATGGAAGGAACGGGGCTGGTAAACCACTACGAAAACCCTAGCTACAAATACACCCAGTAACTCTCCTCTCTAGCAACTGCCATAACGCACAGGACCTCAGTTCCCAGGTGCAAGTTCCAACCCAATAGAAAGATATGATATGACTACTTCCCCCACCCCCACAGGAGCCCATCAAGAGGCCCTCAAGGCTCTCAAAGATATTGTTGGCACTGAGCATGTGCTCACCTCAGAGCGGACTACCATGGCCTACAGTAAGGGCTACCGGTTCGGTGGCGGCCCCCTCTTAGCTGTGCTACGCCCCACCACTCTGGTGCAGATGTGGAAGGCCCTGCAGGTCTGTGTGGACCACAATTTCATGGTCATTCCCCAGGCCTCCAATACGGGTCTGACCGGTGGCTCTGGCCCAGGCTTCCAGGACTATGACCGGCCCATCGTCCTCATCTCCACCCACCTCATTAACCGGGTACACCTTATTAACAACGCCCAGGAGGCAATCTCCCTGGCAGGGGCCACCCTCACCCACCTGACCGAAGAGCTGGCCCCGCACGGCCGTGAACCCCACTCGGTCATCGGGTCAACCTCCATTGGTGCTTCGGTCATCGGTGGTATTGCCAATAACTCCGGTGGTAGCCAGATCCGTAAGGGTCCGGCCTTCACCCGCGAAGCTATCTACGCCCGCGTCAATGAACAGGGCAAGGTCGAGTTCATCAACCACCTAGGCATTACCCTGGGTGAAGACCCCGAGACCGCCCTCCAGCGTCTACAAGAGGGCGACTGGTCGGCGCAGGACGTCACCCCGGCCCCTGCTGACAGTAGCGAAACTGAGTATGCCGCCCACCTGCGAAAAATGGAGCCGACCCCCGCCCGTTATAACGCCAACCCCGAATACCTCTTTGAGGCGTCCGGCTCGGCAGGAAAAATCATGGTCTTTGCTGTGCGAACCCGCACCTTCCCGCTGGAGAAGAACCCGGCCATGTTCTACATTGGCACGCACAGCCCCCGTGAACTTGAAGAAATTCGCCGTATCTTCCTCCAAGCCGATATGCCCCTGCCCATCTCAGGTGAGTACATGGGCCGTAGC
>JAXFPK010000041.1:0-3505 GCA_034179845.1 Rothia sp. (in: high G+C Gram-positive bacteria)
GAGGGGCGGTCAACGCGGATGCCGTCTACCATGATGTGGCGGTGGACGACGAGCTGACGTGCCTGTGCGATGGTGCGAGCGAAACCTGAGCGCAGGACGAGGGCGTCTAGGCGGGTTTCGAGGATCTCGACCAGGTTCTTACCGGTCTGGCCTTCGATGCGCTTGGCTTCGAGGTAGGCGCGGCGCATCTGTGCTTCACGGATGTTGTACTGTGCGCGCAGACGCTGCTTCTCGCGCAGCTGGGTGGCGTAGTTTGAGTCTGCCTTCTTGCGGCTGCGGCCGTGCTGGCCGGGGCCGTAGGGACGACGCTCGAGGTACTTTTCTGCCTTGGGGGTCAGTGCGATGCCGAGGGCACGTGACTGACGCACGGTACGGCGGGTACGGTTGTGGTTTGCCACAGTTCGTATTCCTTTTCTTTAGCGGTTGGCACGGCCTGTAACGCATATACGGTGGTGTGCTGGGCTTTTCCCACGGGTGTGGGTGTGCCATTGTTCTGGTGGTCTGGCCTCCGGTGGGCCGCCCACGGTTTGGGCGGTGGAGAGTAGAGAGCAGCCGCACTCTTGCTACTACGAGCTACCCGGTGATCAGTTTCTGCGCCCTTGCCGGGGCGGACGCTGCGTTTTGGGTAGTCTGCCAGCCAAGATTTAAGCATACAGCTCTGTCTGCTAGAAGTCTCTAGCAGGCAGAGCTGTAGCGGTGTGGGTTTGTCCACACTGTTAGGTTAGAGGGGTATTTTAGTAAATGCCGTTGTGGTCGTAGTTGAGGCCTGAAGGTGCAGCGTTTAAGGCAATCCGGGAATCAACTGATTCACCCCATGCGATAGGTGTAACCGGTACGCGACTTGAGAAAGCCTTAAAACCGTACTTGTAACCATAGCCAGCAGCACGCCAGGTGGCACGTGCAGCTTCGTAGTATGCGATAACTTTGGAATCGTTTACGTAGTTATCGCCAACAATGCTACGCAGGTCAGGTGCACCATCAGTTAGGGGGGTGACAACGATTGCGTTCTTGATGCGGCCGCTACGGGAAAGCCCATCACCAAAACCAAAGACCATATCAGCTGAGTTCTTGAAACTGGAAACAGAACCGCCCAGGAAACGATCAATAGTCCAAATGTAGGATTTTTGCCCAGCTACTCCGCTATGAATTTCTGCGACTTTGCCATAGGAGCTCAATGCACGTGTCATCCAACGAGTAGCTGAATTTTCTGTAACACTAGTCTTGGGCAGGTCAATACGGAATTGCAGTAGGTGCTCGGTAGGTGCTTGGTCGTTATTACGAACATTCACGTAGGCATCTTGAGCGAAACCATCTAGTGCAGAGAGCGGGGAAAAGAAATCAACAGTAATTTCACCATTGCGAACGGTGTTTGATGAAGCAAATGCTTGGTCAATCATGGCTGCAAGTACGCGATTAATAGCAGGTTCTGAACTGGTCTCTGCAGCAGATGCCTGAGATGGTAAAGCAGTAAGAGCCAGTGAACTAAGTGAACCCGCTACAGTTGCTTTAAGCGCAGAACGGCGGTTGAGTGAAATCATAATCGTATCCCCTAATTACTTTAGTATGAACAGAAAAATGTATTCAGACAAGATACCTAGCTAGTTTCCATCTTATCTTCTCCTAATATATCAATTATTTATAGGAGTCAGTCTCTTTGTATCACTACTATTCCATGCACACTTTAGTGGACAAATTTTTATCCATCATTCTAAAAACGGAAGAAACCCTATGGGCTTCCATAGGGTTTCTTATCCTGATTCTGCTATTACAGTACGCTGAATTCTATTGTTTAGAAGATACCATCGCGGGTACGGCGGTAGTAATCAGTCTTCGCGTAGCCAGTGAAGTTACCGGTAACAGTAGAATCCACAGGAGTGTTTACATAAACAGGAGTTTCAGTGGTGTAAGGAACTGAACCGTTGGTGTTACCCAAATCGCCACGGAAGGTGTATGCAGCCTTAGTTGTTGATTCGTGAACAGCAAGCTTTGACTTGTAGTATTCAGCACATGCCGCATTGGTAAGATCAACAGTATCAGGCAGCTTGGGTGAGGGGGGCACAAGTGCAAGAGGAGTGAGAACTATCTTGCTTGTAATACGCCCAAAGCCACAGATGCCATCACCAATACCAATCCTAAAGTCAGCTTCATTATCTCCAGATCCTGAAGCGGGAATAACCCCAACAAATGTCCAAATGTAGGTGCGGGTCTTGGTGGCAGCGTTGTACCCCCGATCCTGCACGTTTCCCCAAGAAGTCGCTGTTGACGTTACAGAGCGGCCAGTTGAAGAGCAGTTAGTATCGTTGAGGTCAACAAGTTCAATCTTCATCACCAAAGGGTTGGTAGCAGTGAAAACCGCCTCACAGGCTGAGTTGTTTTTAACGTTTACATACGTTTCGGCAACGAAACCGTTGAAATCGCCCATGGAGTAGATATTAAGCTCCATGTCATAATTAGCGCATGGATAGGTCTGCTTAAATTCAGCAAAGGCAGTATCGATTGCCTTGATAGTTGCAGTGCTACAGGCAGTAGGGGAAGCAGCATAGGCAGTAGGGGAAGCAGCATAGGCAGGGATTGCAGTGGTTGCAACAACTGCAGGAGCCGCCCAAGCGGCACCCTTAGCCAGGGTACGGCGTGAAACATTGTGAGTCATGATGTTATAAATCCTCATCATAAGGTGTAAAAAGACGTGACCTCACTACAAAGAACAAGTACACCCTAGTGCTCAGCGCCTTGCCCTTATAAGGTCTACACAAAAGTCTAAAGGTTTCCTGGCAAAAAACCAGAGAACACACCAGCCTACATGTATGGCATGCAGCACACTAAGATGTCGGCAGAACAGCCCACATTACTTATAAGCCCCGCAAGGCCCTAATACGCCGCAACCGATCCCCCAACTCCTTCTCAGCACCAAAAACCGTAGGCGAGTAATACACCTTCCCCACCAGAGCATCAGGCGCGTACTGCTGACGGGCCACCCCACTCTTCTCATTATGGGGGTAAACATAACCCCTCCCATGCCCCAACTCAGCAGCCCCAGGGTAATGACCATCCCGCAAATGCAGCGGCACCGGCCCAGCCAAGCCAGCGCGGACGTCCGCCAGCGCCCCATCAATAGCCCGATACACCGCATTCGACTTAGGGGCAGACGCCAAATGAATCGTCGCTTGCGCCAAATTCAAACGAGCCTCGGGCAGCCCCACTAGCTGTACCGCCTGGGCAGCGTTCACCGCTGCGGTCAAGGCAGTCGGATCAGCCATTCCGATATCCTCACTGGCATGCACCATCAAGCGGCGGGCAATAAAGCGGGGATCCTCCCCCGCCTCAATCATGCGGGCAAGGTAGTGAAGGGCGGCATCAACATCCGAGCCCCGAATGGACTTAATGAAGGCACTGGTGACGTCATAGTGCTGATCCCCCTGCTTGTCGTAGCGCACAACTGACCTGTTAACAGCTAAAGCCGCGTGCTCAGCCGTCACCGGCAAAGGCTCACTCACCGAAAACTCAA
>JAXFPK010000057.1:0-26182 GCA_034179845.1 Rothia sp. (in: high G+C Gram-positive bacteria)
GGTAGCCGCGTGAGGTGATGAAACCACCAGCGAGGTTTTCTTGTAGTGCGGTGCAGATGTTCTCAACCCCGAAACGATTCCTATACCTATCGATATAGCGGATCATGATCGGGCTGGACGGTCGAGTTCTGCCGCGAAAAAAAGCTGATGCTGTCCGTAGAATCTCGTTGGTTCGCTTCAACTCGGCGTTTTCTTTACGTAGGCGTCGGTTTTCTGCTGCCATATCAGTGGTGGTGCCGGGGGTGATGCCAGCATCGATTTCGGCTTGTTTTTGCCATTTTCGCAGGGTTTCGGGGCTGATGCCGAGGCGTTCTCCGATGTTTCGGCAGGCGGTGTAGATGCCTGTGTCGGGGTTGTTTTCGAGGTGGTCGTCCAGTAGGCGTAGGGCTCGTGTTTTGAGTTCGGCGGGGTATTGGGTGGGCATGGGTTTATTCCTTTGTTTTTTTGTTTGTTTTCAATTTTAGGGTTCGGAACTAAACCCAGTAAATATCAGTTGGTGCTTCGGGTGCTGGGTCGACGTTTACGTTTCCGTATACGGATAATTTGAAGGTCGGGTTGGTGCCAGTATCGTAGGGTGCATTAATAACTTTTTGAGTTGCACCAGAGCCGTGAGACGCGTATCAGAAGCAAGGCTGTATTTTTTGAGTACAAGTGTTGTGTATGTCTTGGGTCACTGGTAGCCTGGCCGTGGGGTCGCTCCTGAGGAGGCCCCACGACACTACACCCATATTTCAAAGGTCCAAAGATGAGCTATCTGGAGGATAATCATGAAGCAAATAGCTTTTGTAGGCGCCGGAGCCGCAGCACTCATGTTGGTGCCTCTACCATTACTAGTGGGGCTTATGCATCAACCCAGATAGCGATAGACCAGCACTATGAAGAGCAGATTATCCAGGAGCTGGACGAACTCGAGCAAGACTCTCTGGAGAACAAATTTGTCGTAGAAGAAGAAAACAAAGTTCAACTTACCACTTTCGACGGTATATCCTCGCTGAGCCTTCCCGGAACCGATGTTGGCCAAACCGTTGATCCCGCTCAGCTTCCCAAAGAACTATTCTCCGGGATAGGTGAACCTGTACTAAATACAAGTAGCCAGGGAGCTACTATTTCTACATATGAAACGAGCCGGGGACACCAAACTCTCATCTCGATACCAGATTCTTCAGCAGCAAAAGACTACAGATTTGAAATTGGCGTTCCTGACGGTGGACGAGTACTTCAGAAAGAAGACGGAAGCATAGATATCCTCTCGTCTTCGGATGAAGTAGTAATGAGTTATGCATCTCCGTGGGCATTAGACTCGGTTGGAAATAAGGTTCCTACACATTACACCGTGGAGGGGAACGCCCTGATTCAAACGATTGAATTTACCGAAGATACCGCGTTCCCTGTTATAGCAGATCCTGAAGGTTTTTGGGGCTGGGCTGAGTGCGTTGGAGTGCTTGGTGTAGAAGTTCTACCTTTATTTGTTCCAGGAGGGAAGCTGGCTGTTGCTGGAGTTAAAATTGCCGCAAAATTTGGAAGCGTCAAGAAAGGCGTGGAATTCATCGTACGCTCTCGCAAAGCTTTTAATGGGTGGGATGCCTACATGGCGCACCTAAAGAAAACTTATGGCAATGTATTTGCTGATGTGCTTGGTATTACTGCTGTTCGACACGCTTGCTTCTCATAGAGCCTTAGAAAGAAGTAAATATGCGCGACGTGGAGTATCCTCTTTTGCACGTATCGATAGTTCTAGCCCTTGTAACGATTCTAGGGGTTGATGGATTCGATGGCTACCTTCGGTACCTTATTCCTATCTTGGTTGCCGGGGTTCTGGTTACCTCGTGGTGGCGTCTGATTTCTTTGCGTAATTCTAACAGGCGCTAGTACACCAGATACAATAACTTTCTCATCATCATTTGGCGGAAAGGCGTTAGTTCTAGTAGGACTAACGCCTTTTCTTTTTGTTCGTGCTCTAGATACTAAATTTCCTCTTCCTTATCTTTGCGGCGCTTTTTGCCTGTTAGGAAGGCCCAGGGACCTGTACCAATGGCTACGAGAACTCCGGCGATACTAGTAAAGGTATACTACGGCGAGATGCTCTTAGAAGTATTCTCAGCAGTTTCTGCTTCCGACTCAGCCTGCGATGAAGCTCCTGACGTTGTGTTGTTACGGTTGGGCGCTGTGGGGTCACTGCTGGTAGGGGTTTGTGCCTGTGCAATCTCTACGCGAGCTGGAGATTAGCAAAGGGGAGAAAGACTCCTTCAAACTTTCAACGAACCTAGCGAAACCCGTCTCGGGATGTCTAAGGAAGGGTATCAAGGTAAAGGTGCCGCCTTACAGAAAGGTACTGAGATTTGGAATAGTCTGCGTACCGATGCGCAGGGATTGCTGAACGTGGGAATCTTTCACATGTTAGAGGAGTTGCCGGTTTTTGTTGATGGAGTAGGGGCAGATGTGACATCAGACCTGACTACTCGTATCATCTTCGAGCCTTTAGCTCTTTTTACTCAGAAGATGCTCGCTGAATACCCTCAACTTACTAGCGGAAACCATAAGATAGAAGCTATTCGTCGAAACGTATGGGACTCCCAGGCTAAAACCTGGATGGAAAAGGAATTTCTTCTTCCTGTAGCCGACAATCACCCTTTGTTTCTTGTTCCCCGCAACTGGGCACGCGCTAATGCTAGGGGCTTCAAGTGTGTATGCTCATGTTTGGGCAGAGAGCATGGTGGTGGTGAGGGTCGGCGGTGGATTCCAGTAGGAGACACTGAGGGTTATTCATAAGGGGTACCCCCTTATAAATAACCCTCTAAGTATCTACATCAGCTAATGATTGGGCGTCAGCAGTATTTGCCCCTCGGTAGTTACGGTCACTAGCTTACTACCTGGTTTGAATGATGGCGAGACCAGCTCACGAAGGTTGCTTCGAGGGGTGCAACTGGGGCTTTGCTGGATTCGCCGCCTGGTGAACACCGGAGCAGAAGATGTTGCTCAGCTTAATCGGGCCGGTATGGAGCGGTATGTGAAGGATTCGGTGATGTTCATTGGGCCGGCTGCTCCACCCCTGACCTACACCACCAAAACAGTCCTTGAAGGCTCCCTCTCACCCTAGAAACCATAAAAACCAGTTTTGAAGGGCGATGACTACGGCGGCAAATGAAAGATAGGACAGCTAAACCGACTAGCTCACTACCGCGCCCCTCCCCCACCAACTATCACGCTGCTCACCACCGTCCGTATTTGGGTATAACACCGTTTGGCAAGGGAAGAGACGGTACACCAGGAGACGGGGGCGGCTCTGACTCCCTGCACATCTCACATGATTCGAAAGGATTCCCTTTGGTGGAAACCACTGTCTATGACCAGCCAGCTTCGACTGGTTCCCGGCCCCGTCCCACGGTCAATTTCAGCCAGGCAATCAAAAATAATTTCAAGTATCTCTTCCACTTCTCAGGTAGAGCATCTCGCTCAGAGTTCTGGTGGGTTTACGGTGCCTTCTCTCTTGTGTCGCTCATCATCGCGATTATCTTGACCTTTGCCTTCAATCACAGACTCAGCGAAATGGATAAGTTCGAGGCACTCACCACTCAGTACGCGAATGGTGAAATCACCTACGCTGAGTACCATTCTCTGGCCGAAAGTGGCACCGGCCCTGCCTACGGCGTCATTATTCTTCTCGGCCTTCTCTTGCTCTGGTCGCTTATCTCTTTGGCCTGTACCCTAGCTGTTAGCTGGCGCAGACTCCAGGACGCTGGTTTCCATGGGGCCTTCTACCTGCTTTCTCTCGTAGGTTTTTTGGCATTGTCCCCTTTGTCATGTACTTCTTCCCCAGCTCCCCCAAGGGCTACCAGTACGACAAGCCCGCCGATATAGATCGCCCCTAAATCGCAACTACCTGCTGTATCAGGTACATAAAGCAAAAACAGTGAGAGCGCGTAGATTCTACGTGCTCTCACTGTTTTAACCGGTCACAGTGGGCGGGGCTGCCTTTTTACACCTAGAGTTAGGCATCCAAGCAGGCCGGGCCCAGCAACACCTTGAGATCACCAAAGAGGGCCGGGTTGGGGTTGACCCGCAGATCCGCCCCTAAGCGGATGAGTAGGCGCTTAGTGCGGGTCGTCATAGCAATGCGCACCTCAGATTCACCCTTGTGATTCCGCAAAATATCGCGCAGCTGCCCCAGGGTCTCTTCAGTTGCCTTATACTCAGGAATAGCGATTGTGACCGGCCCGCTGGTGCCGTCCGCTGAAATCTCAGGGATATTCAACTCCTGGGCGCTCAGGGTTACCGAACCATCATCGCGGCGCTGTAGGCGCCCCTTGATAGTGCAGATCAGATCTTCTGCCAGCACCCCAGCAATCGGCTCATAAGCACGGCCAAAGAACATCACCTCAATGGAACCGGTGCGGTCCTCCATCTCGATACGGGCATAAGGGTTACCGGAGTTCTTCGCGATACGACGCGAAACGCTGGTAATCATGCCAGCGACAGTCACAATAGCGCCATCGGGCTTGACCGAGTCCTCAGAGACCAGGCCTTGAATCGTAGAGTCAGAAAGAGCGTCAAGGGCATCTTCCAGGCCACGCAGGGGGTGGTCAGAGACGTAAAGGCCCAGCATCTCACGCTCAAAGTTGAGCTTATCGCGCTTCTCCCACTCAGGGACGTCTGGAACCTGTACCGCCAGCTCATTGGTCGGGTTATCATCGTCCATACCCAACCCGCCAAAGAGGTCGAACTGGCCAGCAGCTTCTTGACGTTTAACCGAGACGGTTGCGTCAATAGCCTCTTCATGGATCATGGACAGTGGACGCCGGTCATGGCCCAGGGAGTCAAAGGCACCGGCCTTAATGAGAGAGTCCACGGTTCGCTTGTTACAGACAACGATGGGCACTTTAGCTAAGAAGTCGTTGAAGTTCTCGTAGCGGCCCTTTTTTTCGCGGGCCTCAACCATGGCAGAAACCACGTTAGCGCCCACGTTACGGATAGCGCCCATACCGAAGCGGATATCATCACCGACCGGGGTGAAGTTCAGGGCAGATTCGTTTACATCAGGCGGTAGCACCGTGATCTTCATGTGGCGGCACTCGTTCAGGTACAGGGCGAGTTTGTCCTTATCATCACCCACCGAGGTCAGCAGGGCAGCCATGTACTCCTGGGGGTAGTGGGCCTTCAGATAAGCCGTCCAGTAGGACACCAGACCGTAGGCTGCCGTGTGGGCCTTGTTGAAGGCGTAGTCAGAGAAGGGCAACAGGATATCCCAGAGGGCCTTGACCGCACCCTCAGAGTAGCCGTTATCAATCATGCCCTGGTGGAAGGTGGCATACTGCTTATCCAGCTCCTCCTTCTTCTTCTTACCCATAGCACGACGCAAAATATCTGCCTCACCCAGAGAGTAATTAGCGACCTTCTGGGCAATCGCCATCACCTGCTCCTGGTACACAATCAGGCCGTAGGTGGTATCAAGAATCTCAGCCAGAGGCTCCTCAAGCTCCGGGTGAATCGGGGCGACTTCCTGCAGGCCATTCTTACGCAGAGCATAGTTGGTATGCGAGTTCGCGCCCATCGGGCCCGGGCGGTAAAGCGCCAAAACCGCCGAAATGTGCTCAAAATGGTCAGGCTGCATGAGCTTAAGCAGCTGACGCATGGGTCCACCATCAAGCTGAAAAACACCTAGCGTATCGCCACGGGCTAGTAGCTTATAAGACTCAACATCATCCAGTTCCAGGGTTTCAAGATCCAAATCTGTACCGCGGTTGAGCTTAATATTCTCAATGGCATCAGAGATGATGGTCAGGTTACGCAGACCCAAGAAGTCCATCTTAATCAGCCCCAGCCCCTCACAGGTGGGGTAATCGAACTGGGTGATAACCTGCCCGTCCTGCTCACGGCGCATAATGGGGATAACGTCAATCAGGTTATGGCTAGACATAATGACGCCCGCCGCGTGCACACCCCACTGGCGCTTCAGACCCTCAATACCCTTAGCGGTCTCAAAAACCTTTGACGCATCAGGGTCAGACTCAATCAGGTCACGCAGCTCCTGGGCATCGTTATAGCGTTTGTCCTCGGGGTTATAGACGTTAGCCAGGGCAATGTTCTTACCCATGACGTCATCAGGCATGGCCTTAGTGAGACGCTCACCGGTAGAGAAGGGGTAGCCCAGCACGCGGGAGGAGTCTTTCAGGGCCTGCTTGGCCTTGATAGTACCGTAGGTGACGATCATTGCCACCTTGTCTTCGCCGTACTTCTCGGTCACATAGTGAATCACTTCAGAACGGCGGCGATCATCGAAGTCCACATCGAAGTCGGGCATAGAGACACGGTCAGGGTTAAGGAAGCGCTCAAAAATCAGGTCGTGATCGAGCGGGTTCAGGTCAGTAATACGCATAGCGTAAGCAACCATAGAACCTGCACCCGAACCACGGCCAGGGCCCACACGGATACCGTTCTCCTTAGCCCAGTTGATGAAGTCAGCAACCACCAAAAAGTAGCCGGGGAAGCCCATCTGCGAGATGATGCCCACCTCATATTCAGCTTGCTTGCGCACCTCATCAGGTATGCCCTTGGGGAAACGGTAGTGCAGGCCACGCTCAACCTCTTTCACGAACCAGGATTCCTCGTTCTCCCCCTCAGGCACGGGGAAGTTAGGCATATAGTTAGCCTTGGTGTTGAACTCCACCGAGCAGCGCTCAGCGATTTCCATGGTGTTATTGCAAGCTTCAGGGTAATCGCGGAAGAGATCACGCATCTCAGCTGGTGATTTCAAATAGAAGTTATCAGCATCGAACTTAAAACGCTTGGGGTCCTGCAAGGTAGCACCAGACTGCACGCACAGCAAGGCAGCATGGGCTTTAGCGTCCTCTTCGTGGGTGTAGTGCAGGTCGTTGGTAGCAACCAGGGGCAGGTTGAGTTCCTTAGCCAGCTTGAGCAGATCAGCCATGACTTTTTTCTCAATATCAAGCCCGTGATCCATGAGCTCGCAGTAGAAGTTTTCCTTACCGAAAATATCGCGGAAATCGCTCGCTGCTTGCATAGCCTCCTTGTACTGGCCCAGGCGCAGACGGGTCTGCACCTCACCGGAGGGGCAGCCGGTAGTTGCAATCAGACCCTTACCGTACGTTTGCAGTAGCTCCCGGTCCATACGCGGCTTATAGAAGTGCCCCTCAAGAGAGGCCAGAGAGGACGCCCGGAAGAGGTTATGCATACCCTGGGTATTCTCTGCCCACATAGTCATATGGGTGTAGGCACCACCACCGGAGACATCATCACGCCCACCCTCACCAAACTTCACGCGAGTGCGGTCCTGGCGGGCAGTACCCGGCGTCAGATAAGCCTCAACACCAATAATGGGTTTAACCCCAGCATTTTTTGCCTTATTCCAAAAGTCAAAGGCACCGAAGAGGAAGCCGTGGTCGGTAGTAGCCAAGGCATTCATGCCCAACTGTTTAGAGCGCTCAAAGAGGTCAGTTAGGCGGGCAGCACCATCGAGCATGGAATACTCGGTGTGCACGTGCAGGTGAGTAAAATCAGTGTTAGCCATACAAGTTACGTCCTTAGCGTCGGGCTCTAGAAGTTGCCCTCGCGCAGGGTATCAAGAGCGTACTGAAGATCAGGGGTGTAAGGGCTTTCAAACTCCACCTGCTCACCACTGGTAGGGTGGGTGAAGCCCAGACGGTGGGCGTGCAACCACTGACGGGTAAGGCCCAGGTGGGCACTCATGGCAGGGTCCGCCCCGTAGGTCAAATCACCGGCGCAGGGGTGGCGCAAAGCTGAAAAGTGCACACGAATCTGGTGGGTGCGCCCGGTTTCCAGATGCACTTCAACCAAGGACGCTGGCCCAAAGGCCTCAAGCACCTCATAGTGGGTGATAGCGGTCTTCCCATCCTCATTGACCGCAAACTTCCACTCACTCCCAGGGTGACGGCCAATAGGGGCATCAATGGTGCCCTTCAGCGGGTCAGGTAGACCCTGCACCAGAGTGTGATAAATCTTGGTGACAGTACGGTCCTTGAAAGCATTTTTCATGACCGAATAAGCACGCTCGTTCTTAGTCACCACCATCAGCCCAGAAGTGCCAACATCCAAACGGTGCACAATGCCCTGGCGTTCAGCAGCGCCACTGGTAGCAATATCAACACCAGCATGCTTCAAAGCCCCCACCACAGTAGGCCCATGCCAGCCCATCGACGGGTGTGCCGCAACCCCGGTGGGCTTATCAACCACCACAATGTCATCATCCTGGTAGACAATCGAAAAACCATCCACCTGCTCAGCCTCAATCTGGGTTAGATCACGCGGCGGGGTACCGGCAGCCTGCACAGTCATTCCCTCCAGAAGTTTAGAGGAGGCCTTAACCTTCACCGGCCTGCCCTGAGCATCAAGAAGCTGCACCTCCCCGTCCTTAACCCAGTTACTGACCGTTGTGCGGGACTGGCCGCTCACATCCGCCAGCAGAGTATCAAGACGGGCACCGGCCTGGTCAGCGCCCACCACATATGTCAGTTCAACCTTCTCAGACACTAAACCTCAACCTCCTTCTTCGTGGCCTTATCGGCTCGCACTTCACGCCGGCCATCTAAGCGATACCCCAGAAAAGTCAGCAAAACAATCGCTGCCATCGAGACACAAATAGCAGCATCAGCAATATTAAAAATCGCAAAATTTGGTACAGAAATATAATCAACCACATGCCCTAGACCAAAACCAGGCGCACGGAACAAACGGTCATGCAAATTCCCCACGATACCGCCAGCCAAAATAGCCAGCAAAATCACCCAGGGCAGGGTCTTAGCTCGCACCACTAAGGTCAAAGCCACCAAGGCACCCACCACCGAAATCAGGGTAAAAAGCCAGGTAGAACCCTCACCCATTGAAAAAGCAGCCCCCGGATTCAGGTAATAACGCCACCACAACCACCCATCAATAACCGTAATGGTCTGGCCAAGCGTCATAGTGGTCTCTACCAAGTACTTAACCCACTGGTCAGCCCCATAGACCAGGGCAAATAAAGCTAGGGCCAGCAGGGTCTTAGCCACCCCAGAAATCGTACGCACAGGCACCAAAACTGTGCCCTCCTGCCGGGTGTTACCCACCGTGCTCCCTGTCTCCAAAAGTCAAAACTGCACACACCAGCTTATCGCGTTCACCCCATAGCCGGTACCACAAACCAGTATCTTAAACATCTCAGGCGGCCCCTCACCAGAGGAGCCGCCTGAAGACCACCAAACTACTGCCTAAGCAGCAGAAAGCTTAGGAGTTCTTACCAAAAGCCCCATTAGTCGGGGTGAACGTTCCAAAACCCTGAGCCGGCGCTGGCGCTGCCACCTCAACGGGATCCCCCTCAGCCTTAGGCTCTAGAGCAGGAGTCTCTTTAAGAGTAGCCAGCTGCTTGTTCAAGTAATCGTGCAAAGAAGTGCGGTACTGGTTCTCAAAGGAACGCAGTTTAGCAACAGAAACTTCCAAATCGCTCTTGCTCTTTTCAAGCTCACCCAGAACACGCTCTGACTGTTCCTGAGCCTCTGAAACCAGCTGGGCTGCCTCTTCGCGGCCTTCGGTGATGAGGCGTTCCCGCTCGCGCTTACCCTCAAAGACATAGTCATCGTGTACCTTCTGAGCCATTGCTAGCAGGCCAGTTGCACTAGAGCTAGAGGGTGATGAGGTAGGTTCAGCGGCGGCAGGGGCTGGAGCTGCTGCGGGGGCAGAAGCTACAACTGCGGGCTGATTCTCAGCTACGGTCTCGGCCTCTTCTAAGGTGCCGCTTTCCTGCTGAGCAGGTGCCAGTGAAATCTTTGCCTCAGCCTCTTCAAGCTGGCGCTTGAGGCTTGTATTTTCGGCGTTCAGACGGCGTAGTTCAATGACAATCTCATCAAGGAAATCATCAACTTCTTCAGGGTTGTAGCCTTCTTTGAATTTAGTCGGCTGGAAGCGCTTGTTGATTACTTCCTCAGGAGTGAGTGCCACGGTTGTTCACCTCTATTTTCTAAAAATCTTTATGCTTAGCCCGTAGTATTACCGGTGCGCAGTGTGTGTGCTGGAATCAGGCGCATGAAGCTCGAACTTTCAGTGCGCTAAAAGTTCGGACTGTTCCCTATTTTCTACAACACAAAATTACCTGGCAACGGAGCACCGCGCAACACTCTAGGCCCTGTTATATGTGAGCTACTGGTCACGTCACTATTTTGGGGGACAAAACTCATACTTACTGACAGACAGTCAATAAAACACTCAAGGCTCTCTACCCACCAGAGGAAGCACTACAGAGCACCCTAGGCTGACAAGACCTGAGCCAGGTTAACCAGAAACACATGGGCAAACCAGAGAACTATGAGCAAAACCATGAAACCCACATCCAAGGAGATACCGCCCAGGTTAATGGGCTTAATCAGATGGCGAGCGGCCTTCATGGGCGGATCAGTTATTGCATACACCAAGGAGGCAACCACCAGAGCTACCCCGCGAGGCCGCCAGTAGCGGGCAAACATCTGCACCCAGTCAAACACCAGGCGAATCATGAACACAAGAATCAGCAGATAGACCGCAATGGCTAGAAGAGCTACGAGATAACCCAACGTACTTAAGCCTGATCAAAGGGGTCTTGGTTCTCGTCCTTTTGCTTCTTACCGCGATTGGGGTCTATAACTTCAACGTCAGCGGGAGAAAGCAGGAAAACGTTATCGGTGACACGCTCGATTGTGCCCTCCAAAGCAAAAGCTAAACCAGAGGAAAAATCAACAAGACGCTTGGCATCAATCTCGCTCATCTCGGTGATGTTGATAATGACAGGAAGATTCTGCCGGAAAGACTCACCAACAGTCTTAGCATCGTTGTATGAGCGGGGTTTAATGGTTGTGATACGGCGCAATTCTTCGCTGCTTTCTTGGGAGAATGAGGGGTTCTGATGAGATGACATAGTGCTTGTTTTCTGCTGGCCAGCAAGAGGGAAACCCCAATCAGCACTAGTACTTTCGGCCTGTTCAAGAAGCTGATCATGGGCTTCAGCTGCAGAAACACTACCTGCACCGGAGTCAAGCGCCCCCTGGTGCCGAGAAGTTTGAGATGACACATCCAAAAGGACGTCGCGGTCGGCACTGGATGCGATATGTGCCGGGCTCTCATCTGAGGCGAAATCATCAGGGTAAGTATCGTACTCATCATCAGCATCAAACACGGTCTCTTCATAAACCGTTTCAGGGCGGCGCTGATGCCGCTCTGCTCCTGGCGCTTCGTCTTCAACCTGCCCCAGGCCCAAGTAGGCCATTGCCTGGTGTAGTGTGCGAGCCATTCTTGCCCTCCCTTTGAGTAGCCTTTCCGCCGAGGGGCGGGGGCTTATAAACCTCTGTGTCTATCAACTTTTTACGGTACCAAAAAGTTGCCTATCTTTCTCGCAGACAAGCCCAAGGGAAACCTCAGTATTCCCAGTAAATTATGGGCACCTGCATTTAGAGCGCCGGGCGTGAGCCCATAATGGCAGAGCCAACCCGCACTGAGGTAGCCCCCCAGCGTATCGCCTCACCCAAGTCATGGCTCATACCCGCTGAAATAGTAGTCGCCTGGGGGTAGTGCTCCTGCAAGTGTTGGGAGTAGCTGTACAGTCTCTCAAAGGCGGCGGCAGCGTCCTGCCCCAGAGGGGCAACTGCCATCAGCCCTCCCACAGTAAGGCCAGGCAAGGAACTGATATGCTCGGCAAGAGTGAGAATCTCAGCAGGGTCCACGCCCCCGCGAGCCCCCAGGGCCGCCTGGCCGGCGGTAGCTTCTACCCTTGTATCTAGCCCCACCTGAATAAGACACCGCAGACCCTTGTGGGCAAGAGCGGCCGGAGCATTACCCTCACCGTTCTCGTAGCGGACCACCCGATTGTTATAGGCCCTAGAGAGAGCATCTGCTAGCTGAGGTCGATCAACTGACTGCACTTCATGGGCATATTGCACCACAGACTTAGCCTTATTGGTCTGCAACTGGCCAATAAAGGACCACCGCAAGGGGTCATCGTGGCCTGTATAGTCGATCAGTTCCTGTGCTTTAGCCGCCGCCTCTTGGTCCCGGTTCTCCCCCACAGCACGCACCCCGGCATCATAAAGAGCGGCAACATCTGAAGCCGGGAAAAATTTAGTGACCACGATAAGTTCAGGCAGGGCGGACGAAGCGGTTCGCGCGCCGCTGAGATCCTCTGCGGCATGGCGAATGCGGGACTGTACAAGGGCAAGACGTTCACTGAGCTCTGCACGACGCTCAGGGGTGTAAGTGAGGGTCATATTTCCTTCCTTAGAAGGGGTGATAGGGGTTACTTTTATCATTGATGGGGTAAGCAGCCTAGCTACTTAGGTATCAGTTTCCACCCAGACCAAACCCGCAATACGCCCTGCTGGCTCCTGTTTTTGGGTATGGCCACGGTGGGAGAAGAGGTTTTCATTTTCAAAAGTACAGGCTGCAAGGTCACTGTGCACGCCGGTTACCTGTGGCAAAGAGGCGAGGACGGCACGAGCTCCAGCTGGCAGATCAAGGCCAGGAGTACCCCAAGAAGTTGTGGCATAGACCGACGGCAGAATCTCAGCAGACTCCTGCCTCATACTCTCAGGCACCTCGTAGCAGTTCCCACAGATTGAAGGGCCCACCCAGGCCTGGATCTTACTAGCTCCGCCCTGAATCATAGCTTCAACCTGCTGTTCAATCACCCCATCGAGCAGACCCCGCCTCCCAGCATGAGCTACGCCCAAGACCGGCTGGCCTGTTTGAGCATGCTCGCCCACAAAGACCAGGGGAATACAGTCAGCCACCATAATAGCCAGCGGTCTACCTTCACAGGACACAGCAGCATCGGCAACAGGGGCAGCAACAAGAATCTGCTCAGGGCTCTGCTCCTGGCCAGCTTTTCCGGCATGGAGGGGTGCGTCCGCCCAGTAGACTTCTGTGCCATGCACCTGGTTAAGGTAGATAAACCCGCAAGATGCTTTAGCTCCTAGAAGTTCTTTATCAAGAGCCTTCCTGTTGGCTAAGACTTCTTCACTATTATTGCCCACATGCAACCCCAGGTTGCCGGCGGTAGCAGAGGTAAAGGCCACGTTAACCAGGGTGCCACCGGCCAGAGTGACCTGCTGGTGGGAGAACAGAAAGTCAGCCACAGGCCTCATCTACCTTTCGTGCTAAACCAGGGCCAGAGAACGAAGAAGGGGTGAAAGCTAGGATTAGCTTTCACCCCCTCTCAGTTCTTGAGGCAAGAAGTCCCGGCCTATGGTGTAGGCCTGTAATTATTACTTGAGAAAGTCGGGCACATCGAGAGTGTCGCGACGTGCTGACTGGGAGTCCTCAACGACCGGAGGTAGATCAACATCAAAGCCAGCGTTGGTAGGAAGGTCGTTATTACCCTTATCCCAGCCCTTACCTGCGGCAGGAGCTGCACCGAAGCTTGCGGCAGCAGCAGGTGCGGCTGAAGCGCCACCAAAGTTCTGCTGGGTGCGAGCAGCCTGGTTAGCTGCGGCGTTAGCGTTGTTGGAGTTAGTTTCGGGGTTGACGGAGTCAAAACCTGCGGCAATCACGGTCACGCGGGCCTCATCGCCTAGGGCATCGTCGATTACGGCACCAAAGATGATGTTGGCGTCGGGGTGTGCTACTTCCTGCACCAGGCGGGCAGCTTCGTTGATTTCGAAGAGGCCAAGGTCTGAGCCACCCTGGATGGAAAGCAGAACGCCGTGGGCGCCGTCGATGGATGCTTCGAGCAGGGGTGAAGCAATTGCCAGCTCGGCTGCCTTGACGGCGCGGTCCTCGCCAGAGGCTGAGCCGATACCCATGAGAGCTGAACCTGCACCCTGCATCACGGACTTGACGTCTGCGAAGTCCAGGTTAATCAGGCCGGGGGTGGTGATGAGGTCGGTAATGCCCTGAACACCGGAGAGAAGAACCTGGTCTGCTGACTTGAAAGCGTCGAGCATGGAGACATTGCGGTCTGAGATGGAGAGCAGACGGTCGTTGGGGATAACGATGAGGGTATCAACCTCATCGCGCAGAGCTGCGATACCGGTCTCTGCCTGGTTAGAGCGACGACGGCCCTCGAAGGTGAAGGGACGGGTAACAACACCGATGGTCAGAGCACCTAGGGAGCGAGCGATACGAGCAACGACGGGAGCACCACCGGTACCGGTGCCGCCACCTTCACCTGCGGTCACGAAGACCATATCGGCGCCCTTAAGCACCTCTTCGATTTCCTGTTCGTGGTCTTCTGCTGCCTGACGGCCAACGTCGGGGTTGGCGCCTGCACCCAGACCGCGGGTCAGTTCTCGACCAACATCAAGCTTGACGTCAGCGTCTGACATCAGCAGAGCTTGAGCGTCAGTGTTGATCGCAATGAATTCAACGCCACGCAGACCAACCTCAATCATGCGGTTGACAGCGTTGACGCCACCGCCGCCGATACCGACGACCTTAATGACTGCCAGGTAGTTCTGGGGAGTTGCTGTATCCATGGATTCCCTACTCATTTGTGCTTGTTTCAAACCACCTCAACCTTAGAGTGAAAGTTGAGATTGGAGTAAACCTATTTGTTTCAATCAATGAAAGATTATCAATTTCACCTTGCAATGTCGCCCTCGTTTCACCCCTGATCTTATTTTTCTCAGAAAATATCAAGGTCGAGAGAAAACTTCAGGTAGAAGTTGAAACTATTTGACCGTGGGCACCAAAGGACTCGACACATCATAGGTCTCTACAGCCTGCTCACTACCCACTGAGTCCATAAGCTGAACTAACACCTTAGCTTTAAGGTCACTTTCCTCGGGAGTTCCCCAGACAACCCGAGTACCATCAACCATCTCCAAAGTAATAGTCGAGGCCGAATCAGCCTTAGCCTCAGACACCTGAGACAGAATCGAGCCAGGCAAAGCAGCCAACACCCCAGTAACAGTGTTAAAAGCAGCCGAGCCCAAAATATCCAAGCCACCGGCAACCAGCGGAACACCAGCGTCCTCAACAGACGCTGCCGTGCCCAACTGCACGCCCTCATCATCGACCAGCACGAAACTGCCCTCATTCTGTACCACAGCCACAGGCACCCGCTCATGCAACTGCACCACCAACTCATGAGGCGGATGAGCCTGCAAACTCACCCCATAAAGCACCTGCTCATGACCAATCAGAGAAGCAACCTCAGACTCACTAATACGAGTCATAGGTACCCCCTCCAACTGACCAAGCTGCTGCTGCACAGCCTCCTCATCTAACAAAGAGGCACCCTGCACCGTAATCGTCCGAGTAGCCAACAGAGGCGAGAAAAAGACAAGCCCCACAAAAACCGCGGCAGCAAGAACCAAGGCACCAAACCCATACACCCACTTCTTCCAGCCCCCCACCGCACGATGAGAAGGACGCAAAGGAACAGGAGCAGACGGAAGACTCTGAGCCTCTTCTTGCCCCTGGCGCTTATCCTCTTCCTGAGCACGGCGCCACTGAGCAAAACGACTATTTTCAGAAATATCCACCAGGCTATCGCCAGCATCTGGCAACTGACTGACTTTAGGAGAGTTCAAGCGAATACGAGGCTTCTTCCCCGCACCACTACCCCACGCGCCCACCTTCTTCTGAGATTTCTCTTCACCAGCCACTAGAGCGCAGCACCTTCACGTGCAGCTAACTTATCTACCAGGCGGGGCCCCAAAACGGTCACGTCACCGGCACCCACAGTCATAATGATGTCACCAGGCAAAGCCGCGGCAACCACAGCATCAATAGCCTGCTCAGCACTCTGAGCAAAATGCACCTCAGAGAAACCCGCCTCAGTAATCAGATGGCTAGTCACACCCTCCATAGGCTTTTCACGAGCCGGGTAGATATCAAGAACGTAGCTACGATCAGCCTGAGACAAAGCCTGAGCAAACTCGGTAGCGAACTCCTGAGTACGAGAGAAAAGATGGGGCTGAAAAATCACGTAAAGATTATGCCCAGCAGCAACCGTACGCCCGGTCTCCAAGGCACGGTGCACCTCAGTAGGGTGATGAGCGTAGTCATCAAAAACCTTGACCCCAGCAGCTTCACCACGCAAAGTAAAACGACGATCAGTACCCGAGAAACAGGCCAAAGCCTTCACAGCATCCTCAGCGCTAGCACCAGCTAACAAGGCGCAGATAAAAGCAGCAGTGGCATTGAGCTGATTATGAATACCAGGAACCGGCAAAGTCACAGTAATCTGCCCCGCAAACTGCTGACCACCCACCGTAAAATCCCACAGCAGGTTCGAAGAACAATCCGTACCCTCAGAGGTGATACCGGTTAGACGCACCATAGCGTCCTCCCCTTCACCATAGGTCACAACCTGCACACCAGCGTCCGCAGCCTTAGCCGCTAGGGCAGCGGCACCGGCATCATCTGAGCAGGTCACAAGAACACCGCCCGGGGCAAGAGAGGCAATAAACCGATGGAAAGCCTCAAAAACCCGTTCACTGGTTCCATAAAAATCCAGGTGGTCAGGCTCAGCGTTGGTAACCACCGCAATCTCAGGGCGGTAACGCACAAATGAGCCATCAGACTCATCAGCCTCAGCCACAAACCAAGACTCCGGGCCAGAAGCACCCAAATGGGCATTAGTACCATACCCGGCAATAGTAGAACCCACCGCAAAAGAAGGGTCTAGCCCCAGGCCGTCCAGCATCACAGAAATCATAGATGAGGTGGTGGTCTTACCGTGGGTCCCGGCAACCGCAATCACCTTAGAATCTCGCATAGTCGCCGCCAAAGCCTCAGACCGGTGCACGATACGCAGACCACGGGCACGAGCAGCAGCCAGCTCAGGGTTATCCTCAGGAATCGCAGTTGATACCACAACAGTATCAACGCCCTCAATATTCTCAGCAGCCTGCGGCACAGACACCCGGGCACCCAGCTCACGCAGCCCCTCAAGAGCCGCACCCTCAGCCTGATCAGAACCACTGACCGCCATACCGGCCCGCAACATCAGCCGCGCAACAGCAGACATGCCAGCGCCGCCAATACCCACAAAATGTACCCGCCCCAAAGTAGCAAGAGCCGGACGCTCAGGGAAAGGAGGGTTCAAGGGTGCAGGGAGATTAATTGAAAGATCCATCATTGAGGTGCTCATGCGCGGGCCGCCTTCAGTACTTCATCTGCCATAACCTGCGCGGCATCACGAATGCCGCGCCGGTAGGACTTTTCTGCCATGTCAGTAAGTTTATCGGTGTCTGTAAGCAAAGAAGGCACATTCTGCCTAAACCAGCTCCCAGTGAAATCTGAGTCATCAACGAGCAGAGCCGCCCCAGCTGCAACCAAAGAACGAGCATTCAAGGCCTGTTCACCATTGCCAATCGGAAGCGGCACAAAGATCGCAGGCAGACCCACCGCAGCAACCTCACTCACCGTAGCAGCACCCGAACGCACAATCATCAGATCAGCGGCAGCATACACATCTTCCATCGAGGTAATGAACTCAACCTGCCGGTAACCAGGAGCAGAGCGCAACTGACCAGACTCATCCTTAACCGCCTTATCGCGGCCGGTAATATGCAAGAGCTGATAACCGCCAGGGGCAATCTCATCAATAATCTCAGCAACGGCCCGGTTAAGGCTCAAGGCCCCTAAGGAACCGCCTGTAACCACCACGGTCGGCAAAGCCGAATCAAGGCCCAGACGCTCCCGGGCCGCAGCCTGCTCAGCAGCGCGGTCAAGATCAGCAATATTCTGACGCATGGGCATGCCCACCGTGCGAGCGCCAGCGATAGGGGTATCGGGGAAGGCAGTAGCTACCAGGGCAGCTTTCTTGGCACCGACCTTGTTAGCCAGGCCTGGCTTAGCGTTTGCCTCGTGGATTAGTACAGGGACACCTAGCTTGTGGGCGGCCAGGTACATGGGGGTGCAGACATAACCGCCTACTCCCACCAGCACATCAGCCCCGGTCTCTCTTAGGATCTGTTCAGCTGCTTTGAGTGATGCCCGGAAACGCCCAGGAAATTTGAGGGCGTCAAGATTCGGGCGGCGGGGGAAAGGCACCTTGGGGATAAAGCTGATGTCAAAACCTGCTTCAGGTACTAGCCGGGCTTCCATGCTGTTTTCGGTGCCGACAGTCATGATGGTGACATCGGGCTCGCGCTCCTGGAGAGCTCGGGCGATGGCCAGCATGGGGTTGATATGCCCGGCTGTGCCGCCACCTGCGAGCACGACAGTGGGTGCGTGGGTCATCAGGTTTCACTCCCTTAGTGTTCTATAACGCCCCTTAGTTTACGCGCAATGGGCTAGAGGCACACCTTGGGCACCATAGCCGTGAGGCACCTTACCCTCTTAGCGCTGATGAGGACGAGCCGCCCGCTGGGTTCGCTGGGTTTGCTGGGTTCGCTGGCGCTGATCAGTTGTGGCACGACTACGAGCCTGCTGCACGCTGGCAGAAGGCCGGGCCCCACTCACCGAACGAGAACGGCGGGCTCTTGCAGCCTCGGCACTAGCTTCAGCCGACAGCGGAGCCGACCTGCGGACAGCGTGGGAAGAAGGACGCGCTGTAGCTGCTGAAGGGCGCACAGCACGGGTGCTCCCCCGCCCTCCTTGAGGCGCAGAGGCCCGCGGGCTGGCAGAGGTGCGACCATCAATCAAAGCACCAAAGCGGGTCATAAACTTTTCGAGGGTCCATCCAGTACCATCGGGGTCAGCGGCAATGACAGCCTGCTCCTGCTCAGCAATACGGGCCAGGGCAACACGACGGGCGGCGTCCTTTTGCAGCTTGCTATTGGCAATGCCCGTACGCTCACCCACAATCGGGTTGAGAGGGGTCTGCCGGGCAAAGGCAATGAGAATTCCGATACCGATCAGGGAGGAGATGAGGGCCGAACCACCTGCAGAGATGAAAGGCAGAGGAACACCAATCACAGGCATGATTCCTACTACCATGGCGATGTTCAGTAGGGCCTGACCGGCAATCCAGGTGATAATGCCGATAGTGGCATAGCGGATAAAGAGGTCAGATGACCGCAGCATAATGCGCATAGCGCAGTAAATCAAAGCCGCGTACAAAAGCAGAACGGCAATAGCACCAATCAACCCCAGCTCTTCACCGACCACCGCAAAAATGTAGTCGTTATGGGCCTCTGGTAGATAGTTATACTTCTGACGGGACTGGCCCAGCCCCACACCCCAGAAACCGCCGGTTGCAAGGGCAGCTAGACCAGAATTAGCCTGGTCGCAGGTAGCCTCCACGCAGTCTCGCCAAAAAGCAAAGGTGTTGAAAAGACGCTCAATACGGTTAGGGCTAATAGCTACCATCATGATGCCAGCGAAAGCCCCCACACCGGCGCTAATGGTCACCAGCCCGCGAGAGGGGCGGGCTGCTAAGAAAATTGCTCCAAAGAAAAGGGCGTAGATAAGCACCGTGCCCACATCGTGCCCGGCCAGAATCAGGATGACCACCAGGCCAAAGCCTAAGAGAGCAGGCATGAGCCCCTTGTAGGCGGTCTGAGCCAAGGTTCCCCGGTGAATACGGCCCTGACGAGAATACACCGAAGCGAGCCACAGAATTGTGATGGGCTTAGCAAATTCTGAGGGCTGAATCGAAAAGCCAGCAATGTTAATCCAGTTGCGGTTACCGTTGACAGTCGTACCCGCAAAAATCACGGCAATCAGTGCCACTACCGCTACAACCAGTAAGAAATGTGCGGCTCCAGGGCGCCGGTAGAGGGTGACAGGTAGCAGGTAGCCTACCACCACCATGGCAGCCAGGCCCAAGACTGCAAAGATGACCTGAGAGCGGGCCTGGCTAAAGGGCCCAGCCCCGGCTGAAATCTGTTCCACACTGGAGGCTGAGAGCACCATCATCACCCCGAAGAGGGTGAGCACGGTGGCAGTAACCACCAGCACGATAGGCACATCGGCCAAGACCATGGACCCTAAACGTACCTGGGCGTTCTCCCAGGTGCTGCGGGCTATACCCCAGGCACGCCGAATCAAGCCAGGGCTATGCTGGGAACGGGATTCTGATGCCAGGCTCATAATCTTTTCGTTTCTCTTCTCTCAGGTTAGGACGCCCCGCTGTAGGTGCGGTTAAAGGTGAAGGAGGGTGGGAACCAGCAGCTGCTGGTGGCCCGCCCTCCGCATCGTAGGTTTTAGGAATTAATCTGATTGACCAAATCGGCCACAGCATCAATGAAGGCGTTACCGCGGTCAGCGTATGAGGCGAACTGGTCCATGGAAGCTGCCGCGGGGGCCATGAGCACGGTGTCATTTTGTTCCGAAATCTCATGAGCCTTGGCAACTGCTAGTCTCATGACAGCCTGCCCATCACTGGGATCTGCCAGCAGGGGGCTCTCACTGATCTTGTAGACCGGCACCTGGGGGGCCTGCTCTGCAAGAGCTGAAACCAAGGCTGCGGTATCGGTGCCAATCATGACTACCGCTTTGAGACGGTCCTTGTGCTCAGCGACCAGCTCATCATAGGTCACGCCCTTAGACAGGCCACCGGCCACCCAGATAACAGGGTTGAAAGATGAGAGTGAAGCATGAGCTGCGTGGGGGTTAGTGGCCTTAGAATCATTAACCCACAGCACCCCGTGCGTATTAGCCACCAGTTGAATACGGTGAGCCCCAGGCTCATAATTCTGCAGGCCAGCCTTCACCTGTTCAGGTTCAATACCAGCAGCCCGGGTCAAGGCCGCAGCAACCAGGGCATTCTCTACGGTGTGCTTAGTAGGTAACTGACCGGTATCTGATACAGAGGCTAGTTCCAGGGCCTGGTTGCGGCGGTTATCCAGGAAAGCCCGGTCAATGAGCAGCCCATCAATGACACCCAGCATCGACAGGCCAGGGGTATTCGCCCAGAAGCCGATAGCGCGAGCGCCCTCAAGGACGTCCGCCTCTTCAACCATCTGCACAATTTCGGGGTAGTTGGCGTTGAAGATGCAGGCGACCTGAGTGTTTTCGTAGATACGGGCTTTATCGGCCAGGTAGTTCTGGTAGCCAGCGTGCCAGTCGACGTGGTCTTCAGCCACGTTGAGCACCACAGAAGCGAGTGGTGACATGGAGTAGGTCCAGTGCAGCTGGAAGCTGGAGAGCTCAACGGCGAAGAAGTCATAGTCAACCGGGTCGCGTAGGGCATCGAGGATGGGGGTGCCCACGTTGCCCACGGCAATGGCCTTATAGCCTGCTGTCTGCAGGATAGATTCGGTCATGCCCACTGTGGTGGTCTTACCGTTGGTGCCAGTGATAGCCAGCCAGGGGGCAACTTTACGCCCTTGGCGCTGACGCAAACGCCAGGCCAGTTCTACATCGCCCCAGATCTGAATTTTCTGGGTGAGGGCATCAGCCAAGATGCCCGTGGTGGGGGCAAGGCCCGGTGAGGTGATAACCAGTTCTGCTGGTTCTCCTTCTACCAGGGGTAGGGCCTCCATGGCTCCGGCGCCCAGTACGGAGCCAACTGCACCAACAATTTTCAGGGTGTCGGCTTTACCGCGGGTGACCTCGTTATCGTTACCGTCAACGACGAGGACGCGGGCACCTAGCTCTATGAGGGTATCAGCGGCCGAGAAGCCAGAGACGCCTAGGCCTGCAACGACAACGCGCAGGCCGGCCCAGTCAGATTCCCAGCTGGTGAGCGATTCAAGACGCTCATAGCCGTAGATGGGGTTTGCGTTACTTGCCTGCATTAGAAGACGCTCCCGTTATTTACTAGCCAGTCGCTGTAGAAAATGCCTAGGGCGATGGCTACAAAGAGGCCCGCCAGGATCCAGAAACGGATGACCACGTTCACTTCAGGCCAGCCCTTGAGCTCAAAGTGGTGCTGTAGGGGTGCCATGCGGAAAATACGTTTGCCGCCTGAGAGCTTGAAGTAGCCTACCTGCAGAATCACGGAGATAGCGATTATCACGAAGAGGCCGGCAATAATGGGCAGCAGCATCTGGGTGCGGGTGATGATGGCAAAAGCCGCCAGGGCCCCACCTAGGCCCAGGGAGCCGGTATCACCCATGAAGATAGTGGCAGGTGAAGTGTTCCACCAGAGGAAGCCAATGAGGGCACCAATCAGTGAGGCCGCTAGCATGGCCATCTGCCCAGACGCGGGCACCTGGTAGCACAGGGCATCTGCGGTCCCTGGGGCGCACAGGTGCTGTTGCTGCCACATAGAAATCAGGAGGTAACCGCTAAAGACCATGATGGCCGCACCGGTTGCTAGGCCGTCGAGACCGTCGGTGAGGTTCACTGCGTTAGTGGTGGCAGTTGCAATCAGGTTGGCCCAGATGATGAAGAGAATGATACCCACAACAGGGCCTGCGAAGGCCAGATCCAGCCAGGGGATATCGCGGGTGAAGGAAAGGTTGAAGGAGGCAGGTGACCAGCCCCGCTCGTCCTTAATCAGCAAGGCACCCACAGCAAAGAGAGTGCCAATCAGCCCCTGGAGTACGATCTTGCCCTTGGGGGTCAGGCCCTCGCTTTGCTTCTTCCAGATTTTCTGGAAGTCATCGATGAACCCAACAGCGGCCATACCCAGCATGAGGAACATAGCAAGGAGCACCGAAGCGGAGGGGGCCACAGCGCTACCGGTTAGCAGGGATGAGAGTGCCAGGGCCAGGAAGAAACCGATGACGGTTGCTGCCATCATCATGACGCCGCCCATGGTGGGGGTGCCCCGCTTGGTCTGGTGGGAGGTGGGGCCGTCCTCGCGAATGAACTGGCCGAACTGCTGCTTCACCAACCATTTGGTGTAAAGCGGGGTTCCGGTGATCGAGATGATCAGGCCGAAAGCGGCAGCCAACAGGATGGAAATCATGCGGTGTTTGTGCCTTCCCGGTTATGAGTTGTCTGTAGTTGTGGCGGCAGCATCGGGCTGGGCGCCATTGTTTGAGTTTAGTGCCTGTATGAAGTCACCGGAGCTTAACCAGGGCTGTGAATTCCCACTATCAGGCTCATGCTGGGTGAGGTTCCCCTCATAGTCAGCAACTTTTTGCCCCAGCAGCCCCAGTCCAGCCCCGTTCGAGGACTTAAAGAGGACGATATCGCCTGGCTCTAGAGCGCCCTTCAAGAGTTCGAAGGCTTCCTCGGTGCTGGGCACCCAGGTTGCCTCCTTGCCCCAGGACCCTTCCAGGTGGGCGGTGTTGTAGATGGGCTTGGCGATCTGGCCTACCGCAATGAGCTTAGAGATATTCAGGCGTACCGCTAGCTGCCCGATTCGGTCGTGCTCAGCTAGGGTTTGGTCCCCCAGTTCCAGCATGGCACCGAGCACCGCCCAGGTGCGGTGGGCTGAGGGCAGACGGCCCAGCTGGGCCAGAGTCTGTAAAGCTGCGGTCATGGACTCGGGGTTAGCGTTGTAAGCATCGTTGATGACTGTCACGCCGTCAGCTCTGTCGGTGCGCTGCATCCGCCATTTGGAGGCAGCACCTGCGGTATTGAGCTGCTCTACAATCCGCTGGGGAGAAATTCCTACCTGGTAGGCGACGGTAGCTGCCGCAAGCAGGTTATAGACATGGTGCTCACCAATGAGCTGGGAGCTAACCTCGTAGGATTGCCCCTCAGGGAAGGTCAGAGTAAAGGCAGGCTTTCCTTCATCGGTGGTGGTCAGCTGTGAAGCTGTTATGCGATTTTCGTGAACACCAGGGTTAGCGGTGTGGGTCAGCTCAGCTTCGCGCCCCTCAACCCCAAAGTAGGTGACGGGGGTAGAAGCCCGGTTAATCATGCGGCGCACCCGGTAGTCGTCCATGTTGAGGCCCAGCCCCAGGCGCACGCCCTCAGCCATCTCTCCCTTAGTTGCTTCGATGTTATCGACGCCACCGAACTCACCAGCGTGAGCTGTACCCACCTTGAGCACAACCCCGTAGTCAGGTGAGATCATATCGGTCAGGTATTTGATGTTGCCCACCCGGTCAGCGCCCATTTCAATAACCAGGTACCGGGTGTCTTCTTCTGCCCGGAATACAGTAAGGGGAACCCCCACTTCACCGTTGAAAGAACCAATGGGGGCTACGGTCTTGCCCTCTGCCCCAAAAATAGCTGCCAGTAGGTCCTTGGTGGTAGTTTTACCCGCAGAGCCGGTGATACCCACGACCGTCATCTTACCGCCCTTACGCAAGTGAGCCACGATATAGGAGGCCAGACGTCCCATGGCAAGCACCACATCATCTACCAGGATTGAGGGGTAGAGCTGACCGTTAGCGTCCTGAATTTCACGTTCAACCAGAGCTAAAGAGGCACCCTGCTCAAAGGCGGCAGGGAGGAAGTTGTGGCCGTCGGTCACTTCACCCGGTTTGGCGATAAAGAGACACCCAGGGCCTACCTCACGTGAATCGGTAGTAGCAGAAGTACAGGTCAGATGAGGCGCCTGAGCAGGTTCTACCCCTAAGAGGGTGCCTGCTACGGCTTCTTCAATCTCAAGCGCTGAAAGTTCAATCATAGGTTTACCTTTAGGTTACTGCTGGTGGTACTGGTAAGCCGGAAGCACACTGAAACCAGCAGCTTGCAAGGCCCGGGCAGTCTCTACACGGTCATCAAGGTCAATATCAGTGCCTGCAACGTCCTGAGCCACCTCATGGCCTCGCCCCGCCACCAGAATCGAATCCTGGGGGCCAGCTAGGGCGATAGCCTCATCAATGGCTGCTGCTCGAGGCGCAATATTCAGCACCCGTTGAGCCCGCGCACCAGTATCCACAGCGGCCAGGGCCCCTGCCTCCACAGTCTGCCGGATCGGGGCTGGGTCTTCACTGTGCGGGTCATCATCGGTCACCACCACAATATCGGCGTATGTGGCCGCAACCTCCCCCATCAAGGGGCGCTTGGTCTGATCCCGCTCGCCGGTGGCACCAAAAACAATGATGATCTTGCCTTCGCTATCAGCCGGTTCGATAGCTTCAAGAGCCCGCTTAAGAGCATCAGGGTTATGGGCAAAATCCACTAGGGCAGTTGGCTCACTAGAAATTAGCTGCATACGCCCAGGCACAAGAGGGGTCAAGGTCTGCGGCGAGGCAAGAACCTCAACGATACGGTCACGCTCTAGCTCATCACGGGCAGTTTCAAAGACCATCACAGCAGCCAGGGCGGCATTAGAGACATTGAAATCAGCAGGGAGCAAAGTCGCACTCGAGAGTTCAAAACCATCACCTCGGCGCACAGTAAAGGAATGGCCAATACCTGCACGCTCTATCTGCACCAGGGCCCAGTCCTGGGCAGAGAGGGAGGTAAGGACGTCCGCCCCCGGCTCATAGCCAGCACCAAAGTTAGTGAAGAGACGAACCACGCCCAAAGCCCCTAGCTCCGCAACAGCGCGCTCTGCCATGGCAAGGCCCCAGCGGTCATCGGCTGTGATAACGGCTCGGCGGGTACGAGCCGGGGTGAAGAGCTCAGCCTTGGAGTCAAAATAGCTTTCCATGGTCCCGTGCAGATCCAGGTGATCTTGCGTCAGGTTGGTAAAACCTGCAATGTCATAGCGGATTCCATCAACCCGGCGGTAGTCCAGGGCATGCGATGAAACTTCCATAGCTGCGCTAGTAATACCCTGCTCACGCATCAAAGCAATGAGCGAATGCACATGGGGAGACTCAGGGGTGGTGAGCTTGGACGGAATAGCCTGGCCACCGGCAAGAATCTCGATAGTCCCAATCAGGCCGGTGGTATGGCCCAAAGCCTGCATGATGGAGTTAGTCATATAGGTAGTAGTGGTCTTACCATTAGTGCCAGTCACCGCAAAAAGACGGGGCGCTCCCCCACCACTAGGCTGGGAATCATAAATACGGGCAGAAAGCGGCCCAACAGCAGCACGCACCTGATCAGTGATAATCACGCCCAGCCCCTGAGCAAGACCCAGCTCACGGGCAATGTCAAGGCCGTCCGCATCAGTCAACACAGCAGCTGCCCCCAACTGGACAGCAGCAGGGAGAAAGGAGGCACCATGTGCCTTAGCCCCACCTAGGGCAATATAGAGATCCCCCGGTTGCACCTCACGAGAATCCATGGTGATACCGGTGATAGGGCGGGCGGACGCCTGAACCAACTGAGCACCAACCCCCACCTCATCCAGCCAGCGGGCAACCTCAGCGCAGGTGCGCTCAGTAACCTGACGGGGGCGCAGAGTCTGGGCACTGCCATCTAATGCATGGTCTTGTGTCACGGGCTTTCCCTCCAATGGGCGGTCTATGTTAAGGTGCGCGGTGTGGCGCGAGTGCTAATAGGGTCTACTTTAGCCGTTTTCGTCATGTCCCTCAGCGAATTTAGGGGTCTCCTGCGGCTCCGTTGTGGAGCGGGG
>JAXFPK010000069.1:0-2523 GCA_034179845.1 Rothia sp. (in: high G+C Gram-positive bacteria)
GGCAAGGCGCGATGGAGCCAGCCGACCACCACCGCCAAGTACACGGTCAGGCGCTTTGATGAGCGCACCGGGGCCCTGGAAATTAACATCATGCTGCACGAGCACGGGGCTGGAACCACGTGGGCCCGTACCGTTGCCGTGGGCGATAGCGCGCATTTTCTGGGTGCGAAGTCGGGCTATTCCATCAGCGACGACTACGACTTCTACCTGCTGGCCGGTGACGAGAGTGGCCTGCCCGGTATGGCCCGCTGGATTGAGAGTCTGCCCGCGAGCGCCCGGGGCGCGGCCTTTATTGAGGTGCCCGGGGAGGCGTCGCAGCAGGTGATTGCTACTCCTGAGCATTTTGAGGTGGTCTGGGTGGATTCTGCCCGGCGCGGGGCGCTGGCTGAGGCCGTGATGGCTTACCCCCTGCCGGAGGGGTCGGTGTGTACCTGGTTGGCGGGCGAGTCCGGGTCTATCCATCCCTTACGTATCTGGGCGCGGCGACAGCTGGGCGTGCCCAAGGGGCACGGCTACGCTAAGGGGTATTGGAAGAAGAAGTAGTTTGGGTACAGGGGTGTCATCAAACAAAACAAATTTTTAGGGTAACTCAAACAAAGATTTAGGAGGCTTATTCATAAGGGGTGCCCCGCAGCCAAAAACACCAACCCACACACCAGAAGAAAACACCCGCCCATACAACCCCAACAGCCGCCTGAACCCAGTATGAAGAATCCACCAGGTCTTTACCTGAGCAATCACCAGCTCAACCACCGACCGCACACGATTGAGCACCCAATTATTCATCTTCTGCTCCCGATCCAACCGCTGGCCAGGCCTACGCTTGGTCTTAAGCTCGTATATACCGTCCCTGTGCACAGCCTGGGAATCATGAGGTTCCGAATGAGTAGGCAGGACGCCCACCGGTGGCGCCAACACTTGCGGAAGCCCACCCTTGCCATAGGACATCCGCCGGTGCAGGGCCTCTAGCGGGCCGGGCTTGCCCGCCGCTTCAAGAACCATTACCAGCCACCCGGCGGTGCCAACCAGCAGGAGCACGAAGGCCCCGGCGTCCGCAAAGAGCTCCAGAGCATAAGCCCGCGGGCAACGTCGGGCACCAGCATGCGCGAGCGGGCAGACGCCACCGGGGCTTGCAAGACGGAAGACTGCGAGGGCTGAGCCTGTGGTGGTTGTAGATGAGAGGGCTGGGTGGGGTGCTCCATTGCTACCTTTCGTGTGTGGGTACCTACTTCTACCCTAGAGAAAACGAGTAGGTGGCGCATCCGCCGGGCGGGTGAAAAACGCTTTAAACACCGATGGCGAGACCCCCATACTGGTCTCGCCACCTGTAAAAGAAAATCAGGTTCAGCATTACCCGATTTTCGAAGCACACACATTCGCTTCTTCCAGCCTTTCGAGCTGTTACATCTATATAACCGCATAAGCCTTAGCCTGGGTTCCAAGTTCCCTGGGAGCAAGCTGGGTATTTTGAAGGACGCTGGTGAACGCTACCCGAACAAACAGTCAGATATGCCCACCCCTCATAGCAGCCTACGAGAAATAGCCAATCAGGAAGACCCAAAGAACCGGATTAGCCAGAACAGATAAGACCAAGATAGCGACAAACCACCCTGTATGCCGGGCAAAGCGCAGCAGGCCCACCAGCGCCAAAATGAAGGCCAAGGTAGCTGCTACAACAGAGACAACAATAAACCCCAAGAAAGTCGCTAGAACCGTTGAGGGTGACCCCACGTTCACCACAAAAGCTAATACCAGCATCAGAACCGCCACAGCCTCAGTCACAGCAGCCGCAATCAGAGTCTGGGTGCTCTGTGGGTGGCGGGTACGGGCAGAAGAAGTAGATGATTGTAAAGCCATACCCTCTAGCATGCCAGACTCCCCTGTGAAAACCGCACTAGCTGCACACGCAAAAACGCCCCGCTCCCCCACAGAGGGGGCGCGGAGCGTCCTAATGCTGCTAGAACCCTAGCGAATAATCCTCAAGGGAATTACTCGGCTACAACGTCCAGCTCAACGTTGGCTACAACGTCTTCGTGCAGACGCACGGTAACGGTGTAAACGCCGGTGCGCTTGATAGCGGAACCAAGGTTGATTGCGCGCTTATCAATGGAACCTGCACCTGATGCCTCAATAGCATCAGCAACGTGCTCAGCCTTGACTGCGCCGAAGAGACGGCCGTCAGCGCCAGCCTTGTGAGCAACAACAACGGGCTTTGCTGCCAGAGCAGCTGCGGTTGCCTTTGCTTCTTCAAGGTTAGCCTTGGCGCGAGCAGTGCGTGCTGCGCGGATGGACTCAACCTGCTTTTCGCCGCCTACAGTCCAGGTGACTGCGAAGCCGCGGGGCAGCAGGTAGTTACGTGCGTAGCCGTCCTTAACGGTGACGACGTCGCCAGCGGCGCCGAGGCCGGTGACTTCCTGAGTAAGAATGATCTTAGCCATGTTCTTCTACTCTCCTATCGATTTAGCGGCCAGCGCCTGAGTAGGGCAGCAGTGCAACTTCGCGGGCGTTCTTGATTGCCTGAGC
>JAXFPK010000080.1:0-14549 GCA_034179845.1 Rothia sp. (in: high G+C Gram-positive bacteria)
GTGACGGAGCGGTCGAGGGAGTATTCCAGGTCGAGGTCGTCGAGTTCTTCGGCGCTGGCGAGGCGGTAGGCATCTACGTGGACGAGGTCGGGCCCGCCTGGGCGGGGGCCTTCAGCTAGGTTGGGGTGGACGCGGGAGAGCACGAAGGTTGGTGAGATGACGCCTTCGCGTACCCCTAGCCCTTCGCCCAGGGAGCGGGTGAAGGTTGTTTTTCCGGCTCCTAGTTCGCCGGTGAGGATGAGTACGTCGCCTGCCTGGAGTAGGGGTGCTAGGGCTAGGGCGAGGGCCCGGGTGTGGTTGGGGCCGGTGATTTCTAGGTCGAGGATGTGTTGGGTGTTCATGGTCTTAGGTTTGGTCTTTCCAGGTTCCGCCGATGCTGATGCGGGTGACGCGGGGGGAGATGCGGGTGACGATTTCGTAGTTGATGGTTCCGGCGGCTTCTGCCCAGTCGGTGACTGGTGGGTTGTCCCCGGTGCCAAAGAGTACGGCGGGGGCTCCAAGGAGGCCGGCTGATGGGTTGGCGAGGCCGGGTTTGCCGAGGTCTATGACGAGCTGGTCCATGGCGATTCTGCCGACTACTGGGTAGGTTGTGGCGGGGCCGGTGGCTGGGTAGATGCGCACGGGGCCGCCGCTTGCTATGCGGGGGATGCCGTCTGCGTAGCCGATGGGGATGAGGGCGAGGGTAGTGGGTTGGTCGGTGGTGTAGTTGAGGCCGTAGGAGACTCCTTGGCCGGCGGGTACTTCTTTGACGGAGGCGATGAAGGTTTGTAGGTGCATTGCGGGGCGTAGACCTAGCTCTTGGGGGGTGGTGCCGGGTAGGGGTGAGAGGCCATAGATGCCGAGCCCGACGCGCACGGCGTCCTGTAGCAGGCTATTTTCTGTGCCGAGGGTGGCGGCGCTAAGGGTTGCGGGGGTGTTGGCAAGGTGGCACAGGGTGGGGCGTAGCCCTGCGGTGTGCAGGATTTCTAGGGCCTGGTTAAAGGTTTGGGCTTGTTGGGTTGTCTCAGTACGTTCAGGTTCGTCGGCTACTGCTAGGTGGGAGAAAACCCCTACTACCTCTACTGTTCCGGTTTTTTCCAGCTGACGGGCGTGGACGGTCAGTGCCGGCAGTTCGCTCATGGTGACCCCGTTGCGGCCGAGTCCGGTATCAACCTTTAGGTGGAGCTTAACTGGCTCTTCTTGTGAGCTGACGCGGTGGGCTGCTGCTATGGCTTCTAGTTCCCACATGCTGGAGAACCCTAGTTCAAGGCGGTCGGCGAGGGCTTGGGCGAAGTTGGTTCGGGGGGTGTGGAGCCAGGCGATGATGGGGGCTGTGATGCCGTGGGCTCGCAGGGTGCGAGCTTCTGTTGTGTGGACGACTCCCAGGTAGTCGGCACCGGCAGCTAAGGCGGAGCGGGCTATATCTACGCTGCCGTGCCCGTAGGCGTCCGCTTTGACGACTGCGATAAGGGCCCGCTGACCGATCAGTGCTTTGATGTGCCGGACGTTGTGTTCGACGGCGTCTAGGTCGATGACCGCAAGGCGTTCTGCATCTGTGGGGGCGTCAAGCGGCACGAAGCCGTAGGCGCGGTAGAGGCTGTCGATAGGCACAGTGTCTTCCTTGGGCGTAGGGGCTTTCCCTCTAGCTTAGTTGAGTTTGCTGGCAGCGGCTCTGCCTTCGTTTCTGCCGGGTATAGGCTTGGTGGGGCAGGTAGAGTAGAGATGTGACTTTTTCTTTTCCGCTGCACCTGCATATCTTTTCCATGCATACTTCCCCCCTGGCTCAGCCGGGCTCTGGGGATGCTGGCGGGATGAACGTCTATATTGAGCGTTCTCTAGCTGCCTTACTTGAAGTCAACCCTCAGCTGACGGTGGAGGTTTTTACGTTGGCCACCTCTTCCCAGCAGGCTGGGCAGGTGCGCTACCATGAGCGAGCTACGGTCACCGCGCTTTATCTGTCTGAGGCTGAGGGGGCCGGCAAGGAAGATTTGCCGGCCTTGGTGCCGGGCTTTGCTGTAGCTGTTCGGCAGGCAGCTTCCCGTATGCCTCAGCTGGTGCATAGTCATTACTGGCTTTCAGGTTTGGCAGCTCTTGCCGCGTACCCGCAGGTTCCGCTGGTTCATACTATGCACACTACCGCTGCTGGCAAGAATGCCCGGCTGGGTGCGGGCGAGCGCCCCGAACCTGAGCTGCGTTTGCGTGGTGAAGAGACCCTGGTGGCTAGGGCCGCTGCCTTGGTGGTGAATACTGGCTATGAGGCTGAGCAGATGCAGTGTTTTTATGGGGCGCGTGATGCTCAGCTTGTGACGGTAGCCCCGGGCGTTGATGTGTCCATTTTTTCTCGGGGTGAGGGCGTCCACCCAGCTCATGAGGGTCAGAGCGGTGCTGCCCATCTAGTATTTGCTGGCCGCCCCCAGCCTCTTAAGGGCCCTCATCTGTTGGTGGAGGCGCTCGGTCTGCTGCCGCAGGGCTTGGAGGTTACCCTCGATATTATTGGTAGCTCCGGGACAGGCTATGAGCAGAATCTTGCTGACCGGGTAGAAGAGCTGGGGTTGGCTGGTCGCGTCCGCTTTTTGCCTGCGCTAGCTGCACCAGACCTTGCCCGGGCCTTCTGCCGGGCCGATATCGTAGCCTGCCCTTCTTCTTCTGAGACTTTCGGGCTTGTAGCCTTGGAAGCGTCAGCCTGTGGGGCGCCGGTTTTGGCCAGTAAAGTTGATGGTCTTAAGGAGGCTGTTGCAGATGGTCTGACCGGGCTGCTGGTAGCAGAACGCACCCCGCCTGCGTGGGCGGACGCCATCGAGCAGCTTGTCAGGGACCCTCAGCTGCGCCGCGCCCTGGGGGATGCTGCTGCCCACCGCGCCCGCAGGTTCACCTGGCAGTCCACGGCCCAGGCTCTCACCCAGCTTTATCAGACTCTCACCCGTCCCTAGGAAGGAACCCATGTCTTTTTCTATGACCCGCCAAGCATTTGCCGCTTACCTTGATGCTTCACGCATCACCGGGAAGGTAGCAACCGCTCGTGAGAACAACCTGGCCCATATGCAGGGATTTATTGACGGCAATGAGCACATAGAGTTCGGCGTTAAATGGACCAGGGACTGGACCGTTGAGGATATTTTTGAGCTCATGGCCCGCAGGGTCGGCACCAGTGCTGACCCCAACCACAGGGAAGGCCAAGACACCATCAGCGCAGATTTGTGCATTGACGGGCTTACTGAGTACGCCCGCATCTTCGGTGAAGCTGTTCGGGCAGGCAAGAGCATGCTCTTTGCCACCGGCCACCCTGCTGGTCTCTTCCCTATCTACGCCAGACTTGCTGCAGCCGCTAAAGCCCAGGGGGCGACCGTCCTGACCATTGATGAGGGCGACCGTTTTCTCGACGGTGATATCCGCCAAATCTTTGACGTGATCATGTTTGAGCAGTACGGCAATCTGCAGCACACACATTTCCCCGGCCCCATGCAGCTAGCCTTGGGCCAGCTCACAGAACGGGGAATTACCCCCGACTTGGTCATCGCCGATCACGGGTTAGCCGGGTACGCGGCGTCCGCAGGAATTCCCACAATCGGTATCGCAGATTGTAACGATCCCGGGCTTTTCGTCTCGGCCGAGCAGGGGCAGATTCTTGTTGCGGTGCCCATGGATGATAACGTCACCCCTCACCTCTATGAACCGGTCATCGACTTCATCCTGCACGAAGCTAAACTCACCCGCTAATATTCCTCTGACAAGGTGCGATAGGCTATTGTATTCAAAAATGTGAAACATATTTCAGCTGATGCATCTGCCGATAAATCACCCGTCCCTGTAGTATTAAAAACCTAACGTACAGGTCTGCCCATACCATTCTCGCACCCGGCGCAGGCACCAGCTTTAGGGGAATACACACCAGTGAACGAACAGTACATCGAGGAACGGTGGGCAGAAACACGCAACCGCCGCACCTGGCACCCTAAGATTAAGGCTGCTCTTTACATAGCGGACGCTCTTGCTCTTGCGCTTGCTATCACGGTGGCTCATCTTATTAGCTTCGGTTTTGAAAATACCGAAGTCGTATCACGCACATCTCTGCCCCTGGGTTATATCGCCACCGGTGTAGCCTTTGGCCTCATTTGGTTTGTGGTGCTTTCCATTGCCAATACCCGCAACATTCGTTATCTGGGCCACGGAGTCGATGAATACCGGCTCGTCACAAAATCAACTACCTATTTCTTCGCGGTCATTGCGATTTTCTCCTACCTCACCAAAATCGATTTTGCCCGCACCTATGTTGTTGTGGCCTACCCGGTCGGTATCGTTCTGCTACTCTGCGCCCGTTGGGCCGTGCGCCGGTGGCTGGTTCACTGGCGCAATAAAGGTCGGGCCCTGTCACGCGTCATGATTATCGGCGATTCAGCCTCAGGTGAGCACCTCTACAAGACCCTCCAGGGGGCCCGCACTTCAGGCCTCTCCCCTGTGGCAGCTTATCTGCCCCGCTCTCGTCCTGGAACCCAGCTAGCTAAGGGGGCTATTCCCACCCTGGGTTACTCCCCCGAAGCCGCCGACGTCCTTGATGTGGTTCGTGAGAACAATATTCATGCAGTGGCTGTATCAACCGGTCACGGGCTGAACCCCGCAGAGCTGCGCCGCCTGGGCTGGGCGCTAGCTGCTGCCCATGTGGCCCTCATTATGGCTCCTGCCATGACCGATATCGCAGGCCCCCGCATCCATACTCAGCCGCTCAATGGCGTGCCCCTAATTCACGTTCATACTCCCCGCATCGAAGGCATTAAGGCCCTGATCAAGCGAGCTATCGATATCGTAGCTTCTGGGCTTGGCCTGCTTTTCCTGGCTCCCCTGCTAATTCCGGTGGCTCTGCTCGTGAAGAAGGACGGCGGGCCTATCTTCTTCCTGCAAGAACGCGTCGGCTACCGTGGCACCCCCTTCCACATGATTAAGTTCCGTTCCATGGTGACTAATGCCGAAGAGCTCAAGAAAGAGCTCATGGACCAGAACGAGGGTAACGGGGTGCTCTTCAAGATGGCAGATGATCCGCGTATCACCCCCATCGGTAAGTTCATCCGCAAGTTTTCCATTGACGAGCTTCCTCAGCTGTGGAACGTTCTTGTGGGCGATATGTCCTTGGTGGGGCCGCGACCGCCGCTTCCTTCTGAGGTTGAGCAGTACGAAGAGGACGCCTACCGTCGTCTACTGGTCAAGCCCGGCGTTACTGGCCTGTGGCAGGTTTCTGGCCGCTCTAACCTCTCCTGGGAAGAGTCTATCCGCCTTGATCTCTACTATGTGGAGAACTGGTCGGTCATGAGTGATATTGTCATTCTTTTCCGTACTGTTCGCGCAGTTTTTGCTAAGGACGGCGCCTACTAAGGCTGGTTGGCAGAAGGCCGGTTACCCGTGTGGTAACCGGCCTTTGTTTGAGGTTTTACCCTAGAGCCCTTTTTGTTGGAGGAAAGTAGCAACCGCTTGGGGAAGGTGCTGGCAGACAAAAGTAGGTGGGGTGGGGCCAGAACTTTCAGGCCCGTGCACTAGGCCTGCTGCCAGTTGGTGAATATGCACGGCAGCACCCGCCAACCTGGCATAGTCTCCGGTAAGAGCCCCGGGGTTAGGATCTTCAGCCTGGTAGCGGGCTAGAAGGGCTCCAAGAATACCGGTGAGGGTATCTCCGCTTCCCGCTGTAGCTAGCCAATGGTTCTGACTACTTACCTGGAAAAGCTCACCGCTGGGTGCAGCTAGAGTAGTGGTGCCGCCCTTGAGCAGGACGGTCGCCCCAGTGGCCTGGGCCAGTAGATTCGCAAAGCGGTGTGGGTGGGTTTCTACCTGCTGGCGGGTAGGCGGGTCTAGTAGCGCTGTGCCCTGTTCTTGCAGTAGGTGTGGGGTTAGGGCTAGGAGCCAGGTGAGGGCATCCACGAGTTCCCCGGCGTGGGGAGTGAGAATATGATGGGCCTGCAGTTTGAGCCCATCAGCCACTAGCCGGCAGGCCAGGGCTACCGCTGCTGCATCAATGACGGCAGGTAAGCCAGTGGAAAGGACGGCTAGGGCTTCAGCTTCACGGGCATCACCAGCTAGACCAGAGCCAAGGGCCCAGGCATCGACGTGCAGGTTTTCTGGTTCATCCAGGCTACACACGGCCTCGGGCACGGTGAGTTGAACCTGGAAATTGAGGGAAGAGGTACCTGCAAAGCGCAACATACCTACCCCGGTGTTAACAGCCGCCCGAGCAGACATCAGGGCAGCGCCCGGGTAGGTATCGCTGCCGGTGAGTAGGCCCAGTACCCCGCGGGTATATTTATGGGACGTTGCCTGAGGAGACGTAACATATTTTTCGATGTCCCTCTGCTTTAGTTCTTCTACTTTAGCCACTCTCATCGCCTTCTCTTGTAGCTTGGCCGATAGGAACCCCTCGCCTATCCGGGTCCAGGTGCCTTAGGGTGCGCAAGTCTTCCTCGTTCAGGTGTTCTGCTACTACGGTTGCAGTAGCTACAGGCTCATCGTGGCTCATGGTCAGGTGCCACCGGTTGATTCCCAGTGCAGTAGCCCTGGCAGCTACCGTCCCCTGCATGACTAGGTAGGGAGCCCCGTCCGCCTCTTTTTCTACCCAGCAGTCCTGCCAGGATAGCCCAGCAGGAGCCCGCAGCGCCTTAGCTACAGCCTCCTTGGCAGCAAACCGGGCAGCTAGGGAGCGGACGGGTAAGCCCCGCTCCCCCGGGGCAAAGAGCCGATTCTCTAAGGCGGGGGTACGTGCCAAGAGCTCAGCAAAGCGCTCAATATTGACTACGTCCGTACCGGTACCAATAATCATGAGCTCTTATCCTCACTCTTGCCAGGGGTATGCTTCTTCTGCTCATTCTACGCCCCGGCTTCTTACCGTGAAAAAGGACCCCGCACCTTACCAGGTACGGGGTCCTTATCGCTCATGCGCACAGAGGCTTTATTCGACGGTTACTGACTTGGCCAGGTTACGGGGCTGGTCTACGTCGTAGCCCTTAGCGTGAGCCACTGAGCATGCAAAGATTTGCAGAGGCACGGTGGAGAGCAGGGGCTGGAGCAGGCTGGGTGAGGCAGGAATGCGGATAATGTGGTCGGCGTGTTCCTCAACTGCGGTATCGCCTTCTTCTGCAATAACGATGGTCACTGCGCCGCGAGCGCGGACTTCCTGGATGTTGGAGACAACCTTGGAGTGCAGGGAGTCACGGCCGTTGGGTGAGGGGACGATGACAAAGATGGGCTGGCCTTCTTCCACCAGGGCGATGGGGCCGTGCTTGAGCTCGCCTGCTGCGAAGCCTTCAGCGTGCAGGTAGGCGATTTCCTTCAGCTTCAGGGCGCCTTCCATTGCAACGGGGAAGCCAACGTGGCGGCCCAGGAAGAGGACGGACTTGGCATCCTTCATAGAGGTGCCTAGGTCCTTGACCTGCTGCTCATTGTCGATAACAGCCTGAATCTTCTCGGGCATCTTCTGCAGTTCTTCAAGGATGATACGAATTTCGTCCTTGTACATGTTGCCGCGTAGCTGGGCCAGGTAGAGGCCGAGCAGGTAAGCAGCAGCGATCTGTGAGAGGAAGGCCTTGGTGGAGGCAACAGCGATCTCAGGGCCCGCGTGGGTGTAGAGAGCTGCATCAGATTCACGGGGCAGGGTGGAGCCGTTGGTGTTGCAGATAGAAACGACCTTGGCGCCCTGTTCCTGGGCGTGGCGTACTGCCATGAGGGTGTCCATGGTTTCGCCAGACTGTGAAAGGGCAACGACCAAGGTCTTTTCGTCTACGATGGGGTCGCGGTAGCGGAACTCGTGGGCAAGTTCGACCTCGGTGGGAATGCGGCACCAGTGCTCGATAGCGTAGCGGGCTACCTGGCCTGCGTAGGCTGCGGTACCACAAGCGACGACGATAATCTTATTGACAGAACGCAAGATAGTATCGTCAATTTTCAGTTCATCAAGAGTGAGGTTGCCATTCTCATCTAGACGGCCCAGCAAGGTATCGCGCACAGCAGCAGGCTGCTCGTGGATTTCCTTTTCCATGAAGGAGTCAAAACCGCCTTTTTCAACAGCAGCGGCATCCCACTCGATAGTGAATTCTTTGCCGTTGGCGGGGAAACCTTCGAAGTCGATAATGGAGTAGTCGCTACCGGTGATGGTAACGATCTGATCCTGGCCCATTTCGACTGCCTTTTTGGTATAGTCGATGAAGCCTGAAACGTCAGAGCCTAGGAAGTTTTCGTTCTCACCCAGACCAATGACCAGGGGTGAGTTACGACGGGTTGCAACAACACGGTCGGGGTGATCGACGTGAATAGCAAGAATGGTGAAGGCACCTTCTAGGCGGTTTGATGCCTGACGGATAGCTTCGGTGAGATCTTTGTTCTCCAGCTTGTTGTAGATGGAGGCAATCAGGTTTGCGGCGATTTCGGTGTCGGTCTGGGACTTGAATTCGCAGCCTTCTTCGACGAGTTCTGCACGCAGTTCAGCGAAGTTTTCGATAATACCGTTGTGTACAACTGCCAGGCGTCCGTTGTCGACAACGTGGGGGTGAGCGTTATTGTCGGTGGGGCCACCGTGGGTAGCCCAGCGGGTGTGACCGATGCCGATGGGTGAGTCAGGGAGGGGGTTAGCTTCCACTTCTGCTTCGAGATTAACGAGCTTGCCTGACTTCTTACGGAATTCAATGCCTTCATCGCCAATGACAGCGACTCCGGCTGAGTCATAGCCGCGGTATTCCTGGCGGCGCAGACCCTCAAGAACCACATCGTATGCGGTATGGTCAAATGTCTTACCGTCTGCGGCAGTGCCGAGACTTACGTATCCTACGATTCCACACATGCTTTTATCCTACCCTTTTATTATTCTTCCCCCGCTGATACGCGCGCCACAGTGTCGAGCTCCCTTTTGAGAAATTTCTCAGATTAGGCCTGTTCTCTTTTGGCCTCTACACTGATGTAAATGAGCATCCCTGCGCTTTCTTCTAAATATTCTCCCTTTACGGAGCTAGACCGGGGCACCTGGTCACGACTTGCTGCCGAAATTTCGGTTCCACTCACAGAGGACGAGTTGCAACAGCTTCGTGGGCTGGGTGAAACCATCGATTTGGATGAGGTGGCCCAAGTCTATCTACCCATTTCTCGCTTGCTCAATCTGTATGTCAATGCAACTACGAGTGCTACACGTACGACCAACGACTTTTTAGGTCTACAGGGGCAAAAAGTCCCCTTTATTATTGGTGTAGCTGGCTCGGTGGCGGTAGGTAAGTCTACTACTGCCCGCGTGCTACAAGAGCTGCTCCGGCGCTGGCCCTCGACCCCCAACGTCCAGCTGGTCACCACCGATGGCTTTCTTTATCCTAATGCTGAGCTAGAACGTCGTGGGTTAATGGGGCGTAAGGGCTTTCCGGAGTCTTATGACCGCCGGGCCCTCTTGCGCTTTGTCTCCGAAGTAAAATCGGGGGCTCCTCTGGTCACTGCCCCCAAGTATTCCCACCTTTACTACGACATTGTGGAAGGGGAGCGCATTGAGGTGACGAGCCCCGATGTTCTTATCGTAGAGGGGCTGAATGTGCTTGCTCCGGCTAAATTAGAAAGCGAAAAAAGTTCAGCTTTGAGCCTGGCAGATTTTTTTGATTTCTCTATTTATGTTGATGCTTCCACCCAGGATATTGAGCAGTGGTATGTGCAGCGATTCTTAGAGCTTCAGCGTTCAGCTTTTACCAAACCTCATTCTTATTTCAGGCGCTACGCTGACTTGTCAGAGGAGGCCGCTATTGAGTTGGCTCTGAGTATCTGGCGGTCTATCAACGAACCCAATCTGCGGGAGAATATTCGGCCTACGCGCGGGCGAGCTAAGCTTATTTTGAAGAAGTCCCACGATCATAAGATCCGCAAGGTTCTACTACGAAAGAATTAGGCATGCGTTTAGTTCCTTCTATCATGCTAGTACTTGCAGGGACGCTTGTAGCATTCACTGCTACTTCTTGCGGCCAGGCCCCTTCTGCACCGCAGGAGGTCACCGCTTCATCTTCCAACGCCCTAGCTATTTCTAGCTCGCAAGCTACACCGGGTGGATTAGTTTCTACAGACTCAGCTACCTCCCCTTCTACGCCGCCTCAACAGAGCACACACCGCCCTGCCGATATTGAGTCTGCGTCTTCACTCACGGTTCTCGTTAATAAGCAGAACCCTCTTTCTCCGCTGACTTACGTCCCTGATAATCTTCAGCCTTTTGGTGCTGTGATGCTTCGTGCCGAAGCTGCAGAAGCAGCACACCGTATGTTTGAGGATGCTTCTGCAGCAGGGGTTCCTATGGTGGCTCTGAGCGGCTACCGATCTTATGAGGACCAAGAGAGAACTTATGCTAGCTGGGTCGCTCAGTATGGCCCAGATCAAGCCGATGTGGCCTCAGCCCGCCCCGGCTATTCGGAACATCAGACGGGGCTTGCTCTTGATATTGGCACCGGTGGTAACTGCGATGTGCAGCCCTGTTTTAAGGACACTGCCGCTGCCCTCTGGGTGGCTGAAAATGCCCACCGCTACGGTTTTGTGGTGCGCTACCCCTGGTGGCAGCACGAGACCACAGGCTATTGGTATGAATCGTGGCATCTGCGCTATATCGGTGAGGAAGAGGCAGCGGCTTTCAAAGCATCTAGCTCTGAAACCTTAGAAGATTTCTGGGGCGCAGGGCCTGCACCAACCTACTAGGAAAGAGGTTCTCACTAGTAGGTAACGGTGAGAGATCTGCACCTTATGAGCATGATTTTATAGAATAGCCCCACCTGTGAGTAAACCCACTAGTTTACAACGAAAATTTTAGGGCAGATGGGTTTGTACCCCCGAAAGAAACCGCTATTCTTGAACTCATGCTTAGTGGTTTTAAAGATTTCATCACCCGCGGTAACGTCATCGACCTGGCAGTCGGTCTGATTATTGGTACCGCCTTCACCGCCGTTGTCAATGCCCTGGTTAACTCCGTTCTGATGCCTGCCATCGCAATGGTATTCAACGAACCTAACTTTGATAACTGGCTGGCTTTTGGGGACATCAAAGTCGGTGTCTTCCTAACTGCCGTCGTTAACTTCCTTCTGGTTGCAGCAGCCCTCTACTTCTGCATCGTCATGCCCCTGAACAAGCTCAACGAGCGTCGCGCAGCCAAGCTTGACCTCGAGCCTGAGGTTGAGGAAGAGGACCCCCAGGTTGCTCTGCTGAAGGAAATCCGCGACGCCCTGACCGTCAAGTAATTCTCTAGCCATTTACAACAAGCAAGGCCCCGGTAGATATCTACCGGGGCCTTTGTGCAAAGATTTTTCCTATATAAAACCGGGCCCCACTCCCCCAGCAAAGGGAGAATGGAGTCCGATAGGAGCCAGGGGAGGTACTTTAGATAGCTAGTTCGCGAGCAACCACATCAGCTAGTTTCTGAGCGGTTTCATCGGCTACCTCTTGAGTTTGAGCTTCAACCATGACACGCACCAGCGGCTCAGTACCGGAGGGGCGCAGCAGGACTCGCCCGGTCTCACCCAGCTGGGCTTCAGCATCCTTAATAGCTTCTTGCAAAGGCTGGCAACCAGCTACACCAGAGCGGTCAACGCCCTTAACGTTAATAAGCTTCTGCGGGGTTGCCTGCATACGATTAGCCAGCTCAGAAAGGGGCAGACCAGTACGGGCCACCTCAGCAGCCAGGTGCAGGCCAGTGAGCACACCATCGCCGGTGGTAGCGTGATCTGACATAATCACGTGGCCGGACTGCTCACCGCCCAGGTTGAAGCCATTCTTGTTCATGGACTCCAGCACATAGCGGTCGCCCACAGCAGTGCGCTCCAGCTTAATACCGTTTTCCTTCAAGAAAATCTCTAGACCCAGCGATGACATGACGGTAGCGACCAGGGTGTCATCTTTAAGGGTGCCAGATTCTTTCATTGAGACAGCCAGAATCGACATAATCTGGTCACCGTCTACCAGGTTGCCTTGCTCATCAACAGCCATGCAACGGTCAGCATCACCATCGTGGGCGATACCCAAATCGGCGCTGTGCTGAATCACTGCTTCTTGGAGCTTCTCAGGGTGGGTCGAACCTACCCCATCATTGATATTGGTGCCGTTGGGGTCTGCCCCGATAGCGACAACCTTAGCGCCCAGGGCACGGAAGGCGTCAGGAGAAACACCCGAAGAGGCACCGTTCGCGCAGTCCAACACGACTTTAAGGCCGCGCAGGTGACGGTGTTCAGGCATAGTTGATACCAGGTGGGTGACGTAGTGGTCTTCACCATCGCTCAGGGGACGGACGCACCCTACCTGACCGTGGGTGGGGTAACGGAAGTCTTTGGAGCGGTAGAGGGCTTCAATGGCGTCCTCAATTGCATCATCCAGTTTCTTACCGCCCCGAGCCAGGAACTTAATTCCGTTGTCCTCAGCCGCGTTATGGGAAGCAGAAATCATGACACCAAAATCAGCATCTGTGCTGGCCACCAGGTAGGCCGCCGCGGGGGTAGGCACCATGCCCGCATCGAGTACGTCCACGCCTGATGCTGCAAAACCTGCGGTCATCGCTGCACGAATAAACCCGCCAGAGATACGAGAGTCGTGGGCGATAACAGCCTTGGGGCGGGTACCTTCTTTAACCGTATTGAACCCGAGGACGATGGACGCAGCCTGAGCAAGCTCCATAGCAAGAGCAGGAGTAATCACTTCGTTAGCGAGGCCGCGAACACCGTCGGTTCCGAATAATCTAGACATCACTGATTATTCTACGCCCTCAGTTCTCTTTTTCTTCACGCAGAATGGGGAAACCCTCAGGGTTTTCGGGCACATCGTCTTCTAGGACGTCAGCGCCTTTGCCCACGATCAGCGGATCGGTAGAGCCTACCAGGGCGTGGTCTTTATCGGGGTAATCAAACTGGTTGAGTACGTGGCGCATGGCCTCAAGGCGGGCACGCTTCTTGTCGTTGGATTTCACCACTGTCCATGGGGCGTCCCCTGTGTCGGTGTAGAAGAACATGGCTTCTTTGGCGGCGGTGTAATCGTCCCACTTATCGAGGGAGGCTAGGTCGGTGGGTGAGAGTTTCCATTGGCGGACGGGGTCGGTGCGGCGGGAGTTGAAACGGGCCAGTTGCTCTGCGCGGGTGACGGAGAACCAGAACTTGATGAGTTTGATGCCGGAGTTGACCAGCATGCGCTCAAGGTCAGGGACTTCCCGCATGAACTCGTAGTACTGTTGGGAGGTGCAGTAGCCCATGACGCGTTCGACACCGGCGCGGTTGTACCAGGAGCGGTCCATGAGCACGATTTCTCCGCCAGAGGGCAGGTGCTTGATGTAGCGCTGGAAGTACCACTGGGTTTGTTCTATATCGGTGGGCTTTTCCAAGGCGACGACGCGGGCACCGCGGGGGTTCAAGTGTTCCATAAAGCGTTTGATAGCGCCACCTTTACCGGCTGCGTCACGCCCCTCAAAAATGACCAGTACTTTCTGTCCTGTTTCTTTGACCCAGAGCTGTAATTTGAGCAGCTCAATCTGCAGGGCCCGCTTCTCTTTCTCGTACTCCTTGCGGGAGAGTTTCTTATCGTAGGGGTAGCCGGCCTTCCAGGCATCCGATTTCTCTCCCCCGCCGCTAAGTTTCTTGGTTAGGGAGGAGATTTCGTCGAGTTCTGCACTGTAGTCTTCTACTACTGATACGCGGCGGGTTTCCTTGGTCAGGGCAGCTTTGACGGCTTCTTTTTTAGGGTCCTTGGCCTGCTGCAAGGGGGGTTGTTCTACAGTTTCCTTGCTGGGAGTTTCTGCCTCAGCAGTGGCGTCCTTGCTGGTGACCGGAGCGGAGCTTGACGTGCCAGTGGTGTTTGAAGAGGCCATGGGCTCCCTTTCTTTTGTGTGTTAGTTCTATACTCATCCTAGGTATATGAGAGTTATAAGCTCCACTGTTACACATCATTTGACCCTAAGCCCAGTACGGCAAACGCCCCATTTCTTCTGAGAGAAATGGGGCGTTTGACAATAAAGCTGAGCAGTAGGCCCAGTAATCGTAGCTTAACGCTTTGAGAACTGTGAAGCCTTGCGTGCCTTCTTAAGACCAGCCTTCTTACGCTCGATAACACGAGCGTCGCGGGTCAGGAAGCCTGCCTTCTTCAGGGCGGGGCGGTTGTTCTCAGCGTCAATCTCGTTCAGGGCACGAGCAACGCCAAGACGCAGTGCGCCTGCCTGGCCGGAGGGGCCACCACCTGAGATACGTGCAAAGACGTCGTAGGCGCCTTCGAGTTCAAGCAGCTTGAAGGGGTCGTTTACTTCCTGCTGGTGCAGCTTGTTGGGGAAGTAGTTGTCGAGCTCGCGACCGTTAACGGTCCACTTGCCGGTACCGGGTACCAGGCGGACGCGGGCAACGGCTTCCTTGCGACGACCAACAGCCTGACCACCAACGGTCAGCGCGGGGCGGGCAGCCTTTTCAGCAACGGGTGCTGAGGACTCGGAAGTGTAGCTGGTGAGCTCTTCTTCGGTGGTGTACTCTTCGTTCTGAGCCACGATGTCTCCTTTAATAGTTCTTTCGTAGGCCCGAATTACTGGGCAACCTGGGTGAATTCGTAGGTCTTGGGCTGCTGAGCTGCGTGGG
>JAXFPK010000086.1:0-4751 GCA_034179845.1 Rothia sp. (in: high G+C Gram-positive bacteria)
AGGCCCACGGTAGGGAACCTGCCCTTCAATACCCTCAGGAATCAGCTTCTCCTCAGAAGAAACATCAGCCTGGAAGTAACGGTCCTTAGAGAAGGACTTCTTACCGCCACGAGACTGCATAGCACCCAAGGAACCCATACCGCGGTAAGCCTTGAACTGCTTACCGTTAACAAAAATCAGTTCACCAGGTGATTCAGCGGTGCCAGCAAGCAAAGAACCAAGCATCACAGAATCAGCACCTGCCACCAGGGCCTTACCGATCTCACCGGAGTGCTGCATACCGCCGTCCGCAATCAGGGGAACGCCAGCAGGGATAGCTGCCTTAGCTGATTCGTTGATAGCGGTAATCTGAGGAACACCAACACCAGCGATAATACGGGTGGTGCAGATAGAACCGGGGCCAACACCAACCTTCACAGCATCGGCACCAGCGTCAATAATAGCCTGAGCACCAGCACGGGTAGCAGCCTGGCCACCTACCACATCAACGTGGGCAGCAGCAGAATCTTTCTTCAAGCGAGCAATCATATCGAGCACGCCCTGAGAGTGGCCGTTAGCGGTATCAACAAAGAGGGCATCAACGCCCGCTTCAATCAGGGTCATAGCGCGCTCGTAGCCATCCCCAAAGAAGCCGATAGCTGCACCAACGCGCAGGCGACCGTCCTCATCCTTGGTAGCGCGTGGGTACTGCTCGCTCTTGGTGAAGTCCTTAACAGTAATCAGACCGGTCAGCTTGCCTGCTTCGTCGATGAGGGGCAGCTTCTCAATCTTGTTTTCTGCCAGCAGGGCGAACGCTTCGTCCTTGCTCATACCCTCGTAACCGGTAATGAGCGGCATCTTGGTCATAATGTCGCGCACCAGGGTAGTTTCGAAGGTTGGCTCGGGCAGGTAGCGGGTATCGCGGTTGGTAATAATACCTACCAGCACGTTCTGATCATCTACTACCGGCAGACCTGACACTTTATAGTGGCCGCACAGGGCATCAAGCTCAGCGATAGTGGCATCGGGCCCAACCGTAACAGGGTTAGTAATCATGCCCGATTCGCTACGCTTGACGCGGTCTACATGGTCAGCCTGATCAGCGATAGAAAGGTTACGGTGAATCACACCCATACCGCCCAAACGGGCCATGGCAATAGCCAAAGCTGACTCAGTTACAGTGTCCATTGCAGCCGAAATAATGGGCGAAGCAATAGAGATACGCTTAGTCAGACGGGTGGTGGTGTCTGCATCTGACGGGATTACGTCAGTGTTGCCGGGCAGAAGCAGCACATCGTCGTAGGTGAGGCCGGTAAAGCCGAAGGGGTCTTCACTCAGTGCAGTAGGAGTAGACATAAAGGGTTCGCTACCTTTCGAGGGTGTTCAGGTGGGCGCTTAGCGACACTATTTTTAATCTTAGTCGGGTTATCCCCGATGTGCGAGTGCAGGGGCTAAGCACTCAGGCCCCGCTTGCTCACATCGCAGGGGCCGGCCTCCTCTTCTTACTGGGTCAAGCCTCTCCCCTACCTTTTCTCCATACCCCGCTCTCCTCTAGAGAGTGCTCTCAGAGGGCAGCAGCTGAGCGTGAGAGTGCAAGCTAGCGTCGGCCTTATTCAAGGCCTCAAGCACCCGCGGGTCAAAATAGGGCCCGAGAGTTTCGATGTAAGTTGCAGTGATGTGATCGTAATCGAAATAGGTGTAAATATTACCAATAGCCACCGGGCAAGAATTCTCAGGGCAAATAAGATCTGAGAAGTTCAAGGCAGCAAAACCGGGGTAGCTCTGCTCCAGAGGGCTCAGGGGGTTGATGGTGACGTCCTGGCCAGGGCTCATAGTACACTCATCAGCCCCACCAAAAGCATCAATGCAGTCCTTATGCTTAGTTTCCATACGCGGTGTATCACGCAAGCCAAGCACCTGAATACCCGCCCCAGTCAGCTCCCCAATATGGGCCTGGGCGTCAATGAGCAGGGCATCAGGCACATTCGGCTGCGATTTGGTGGCCTGGAGCAGGACGGTGCTGGGGGCTAGTTCCTGGATGAAGGCGCTACTATCAGCGGCCCAGGTATCGCAGTCAGAACCGCTAGCATAAGCTGCGTTATCGGTTTCCCCCAGGAAGCAGCCGGGGCGGGTGAGGGCGATGACCGTCCAGCCTTGAGATTCAGCAAGCGGACGCATAGCCGTCATCCACATCTGCATATGAGAGTTACCCCAAGCCACAATGGTCCTACTAGGCTCAGGTGAATAAGCAACATAGGTGCAATCCCCGGCAAGAGAATCAGGGAGACTCATCTCAGGGGTCACCTGCTGGCAGGCTGCACCCAAGTCAGCCCAGTCAGCATCAAGCACCTCTCGAAGAGGAATAACAGGGGCATCTTCATCCCCAGCATATTCAAAATCAGGTTGCAACACAGCCGCCCCCACATTATTAAGGGGCCGTTTAGCTTCAGCCTCTTCAACCTGCCGGTAAATGGAGCTTTGCCAGGCATAGGAAGGCCCAAGCGCAAAACCCACGCACAAAAGACCAGTCACCAGCCCCGCAAACATCGACCGGTTGGGCAGAGCCCAAGACTGTAAAGGCTTTTCAACCACATGAGTAAGAGCCCAGGCCAGCACCCCAGAAAAAAGCAGCAGGCCAAGCCCCGCCCAAAAACCTGCCTTTTCCTGGTGAGTCTGAGCCAGGTAGAAAACCAGCAGGGGCCAGTGCACCAGGTAGAGAGCATACGAGAAACCACCCAAGGCCAGAAGAGGCTTAGCTGTTAGCAGCTTCTCCGGGCCAAACCTGGTTCCGGTATCTCCCGCAACAATGACCAGTGAGGCTGCCACCGTAGGCCAGAGGGCCGCATACCCGGGGAAGGTGCCGTTAACGTCCAAAATGAAACCGCAACTGATAATAGCTGCTATACCGACCCACCCCAGCACAGCACGCACCGCAGGGGGAAACTTCACCGCCGGAAGCCACAGGGCAACCAAAGAACCAAGAGCGAACTCCCACAGGCGAGCGCCCGTCTCAAAATAGGCTGCCTGTTGGTTAGCTGCGGTCACCTCCACCGAGTGAAGGAGCGAGACCACAAAAATTGCGGCGAAGACGGCGGTCAAAACCCAACGACCAGCGCCCCTCAGACGCTGGCCCAGTACCGCAGCAAGTAACACCATCAGCAAAGGCCAGAGCACATAGATCTGCCCCTGCACCGAAAGAGACCAAAAATGACGCAAGGGAGAAGCTAAAGAAGTATCAGCGGCATAATAGTCCACCGCATTCTCGATAGACCAGTTATTGTGCTGGTACAGAATCACGGCCTTAGCCTCATCAGCAATTGAGAGCCAGCGCTCAGCCGGGATAAAGAAATAGGTGCCTAGCAGGGTCAAGGCGACGGTCAAAGAAGCCAGAGGCAAAAGACGTTTGAAGACATGCACCCAATAAGCCAACAGGGTTTTTACACCAAACCAGGTGCCAGGGCCTACCAGTTTGCCCTGCTCTAGCTTGCGCGCAAAAGAGCCTGTCAGCAAGAAAGCTGAAATCAGTAAGAAGACATCAACGCCGCCAGAGACACGGCCAAACCAGAAGTGATAGGCGGCAACAAGCAAAAGGGCGAGGGCACGCAGCCCCTGAATTTCGGGGCGCCAGGCGCGCTCGGCTGAACGGGTGATGGTTGCTATAGTGCCGGTGGCGGGTTGTGTTTCGGTGGCTGGGCGGGACACTGCGGTCTACCTCCTTTGCTGACAAGGGTTGGGTGCCAGAAAGACAGTTACCGTTAAGTAACGAGCAGGAAGACACCGAGTTAAAATGTTACTGCTAGTGACCGGCAGATTGCGTTAAACAACAGGCCCTACCTCTACGGTGTTAGTCACTGTAGAGGCAGGGCCTGTTGAGCCGTGAAGACCTAGGAAAGGGTGAAGAGGTGGGTGTAGAAGCCTTACTTGGCTTCGTCTTCTTCTTTCTCCTCAGGCTTTTCAACGACCAGGGTTTCGGTGGTCAGCACCAGGGCAGCGATGGAGGTTGCATTTTCTAGGGCTGAGCGGGTGACCTTGACCGGGTCGATGACACCGCGGGCGATGAGATCTTCGTATTCACCGGTTGCGGCGTTGAAGCCGTGACCGATGGGCATCTCTGCTACGCGGGAGGTGACCACATAGCCGTCCTGACCCGCGTTCTCAGCAATCCAGCGCAGGGGCTGCACCAGGGCGCGGCGGACGATGTCCGCACCAACCTGGGCATCATGGGAGTCAAGTTCAAGACCATCAAGGGCTGCAAGAGCGTGCACCAGGGCGGTACCGCCACCTGCCACGATGCCCTCTTCAAGGGCAGCGCGGGTTGAGGAAACAGCGTCCTCAATACGGTGCTTACGTTCCTTGGCTTCAACCTCGGTTGCAGCACCCACCTTGATAACGCCCACACCGCCAGCTAGCTTAGCTAGGCGTTCCTTGAGCTTTTCGCGATCCCATTCGGAATCTATGCGCTCAATTTCGGCGCGGAGCTGATCAACGCGTTCAGCTACAGCCTCAGAGCTGCCACCGCCATCGACGATGGTGGTGTTGTTCTTGGTGACGGTCACACGGCGGGCTGAACCGAGCTGGTCCAGGGTCACAGCGTCCAGGGAGATACCCAGTTCGCCGGTAATGACGGTACTGCCGGTGAGGATAGCCAGGTCCTGGAAGATTGCCTTGCGGCGGTCACCAAAACCGGGTGCCTTCAGCGCCACAACGTCCAGGTTGCCGCGGAGCTTGTTAATGACCAGGGCGGAGAGGGCTTCACCGTCCACGTCCTCAGC
>JAXFPK010000113.1:0-7635 GCA_034179845.1 Rothia sp. (in: high G+C Gram-positive bacteria)
TCGTCCATTTCGAAGAAGCGGCTGATGAGCCAGAAGCCGGAGTCGTTGAAGTGAGAGAGCACAATGGATCCTGCCGCAACGGAGACGATCAGGGCAGCAAGTTGGATGGGGTTGTAGTCAGCTGCCAGGACACCGGGGGAAATGAGCCCTGCTGAGGTGGTGAGAGCGACGGTGGCTGACCCTTGTGCTACACGCAGCATGGCTGAGATGAGGAAGCCTGCCACGATGAGGGGAACACCTAGGTCGCCTAGGGTGTCGGCGATAGCGTCTCCGATGCCGGAGGTGCGGAGCACCCCGCCGAACATGCCGCCTGCCCCGGTAATGAGCAGGATGGAGCAGACAGAGGGCAGGGCACTGTCCATGATGTTTTGAATGCTTAGGGCTGATTCTTTGCGCTTATACCCCAGCAGGTACATGGCTAGAAGGCAGGTTAAAAGAAGAGCGACGGGGGTTTCGCCCAGGAGTTTGATGCCTTGGAACCAGGGTTCTTGTGTGGTTTCTGGGGGGAGAACTTCGCCGGCGACCAGCATTTCTAGGCCGTTGTTGAGGAAGATCAGCAGCATGGGGAGCAGCAAGATAAAAAGGACGGTGCCGAAGCTTGGGGGGTTGTGGGGGTCTTTTTGGGCGGTTTCGTGGCCAAGGAGGGCAGGTACGGGCACATTGATGCGGCGGCCAACGAAGCGGCTATAGAGGTAGACGGCGATGTACCAGGTGGGCACAGCGATAAGGAGGGAGATGAGCAGGAGCGTGCCGATGTTTGCTTTGAAGAAGGAGGTCGCCAGAACCACTCCGGGGTGGGGTGGCACAAAGACGTGCATCACGGCTAGGGCGCCGACCACGGGAAGGCCGTAGTAGAGGAGCGATCCACCCACCCAGCGGGCTACGGAGAAGACGATAGGGAGCATAACGACGAGCCCGGCGTTGAAGGAGATAGGGAAGCCAAAGAGGAGGGCTGCGATGCCTAGAGCTAGGGGGGCGCGGGTTTCACCACAGACTGAGATGAGTTTGTGGGCTAGCACTTGTGCGCCGCCGGAGTGCTCTAGCAGGGCCCCGAGCATGGACCCTAGACCCACGAGAAGGACGACGGTGGCGAGGGTTGAGCCGAAACCCTCGAGCATGACGGTAACGATACTCATCAGGGGGATGCCTGCTGCTATGGCAGTGACCAGACTGACGATAATCAGGGCCAGGAAGGCGTGGAGCTTGAATTTGATAATGAGCAGCAGGAGCAACAGGACGGCACCAGCTGCAAGGGCGAGGAGGGGACCGGCGGTGAGGGCCGGGGTCCAGTCATCGGGAAGAGGCATACTGACCTGTTCTTTCTAGGTGTGGGTGGCAACTTTTGTAGTGCTGGGTCTATTATGATTTACCTTCTTGCCTGCGGGCTGCCCTTCTGGCATGTCATGCTTGTTACTGTTGTCACCGCCGGTAGCTATGTGAGCTGCTCATCGGCGTCCGCCCCTTAGATATTCTGGCTGCCAGAGCGTCTGCCTCTCAGGCTCATTGTTTCCATGGTCTGGGCGATCATTCGCTTCTGTAATCTCACGACCTAAAGGGTGTACGGCAGGCTTCTGGTTTTAGACTGGTTCTTATGACTTTTCCTGCATCTCTTCCTTGGACTGAAAAGCTGATTGCCGCCCAGTCCATCAGCCAGACCAGTAATCTGCCCGTGCTTGCCCTCTTGGCGGCTGAGTTTGAGGCTCATGGCCTTACGTCCTATTACACCTATAGCGAGGACGGCGAGCGCGCTAACCTCTTTGTGACCGTACCTGCAGCAGATGGCGGTACGGACGGTGGTGTGGTCTTGTCGGGGCATACGGATGTGGTGCCGGTTGAGGGGCAGGCTTGGACGGTCACTGCCCCTTTCACACCTCTTGTTAAGGACGGGAAGCTGTATGGCCGTGGGGCTTCGGATATGAAGTCTTTTATTGGGTCGGCTATGTGGTTGTTGCCGCAGCTGATGCAGGTGGATTTGGTGAGGCCGGTGCATTTCGCTTTTTCTTATGATGAGGAGGTTGGTTGTGCGGGTGCTCCTGCCATGATTGAGGATTTCCGGGAGCGCGGTATTGCCCCTGATTTCGCGGTGATTGGTGAGCCGTCGATGATGCAGGTAATTTCGGCTCATAAGGGTTCTCATCGTGGCCGGGTGACCTTTAAGGGTATTGCTAAGCATGCGTCTTTGGGCCCGCATGGTGTGAATGCTTTGGCGCAGGCGGCGGAGTTTATTACTTTCTTTGAGAAGTTGGCTGCTACTTGGCGGGCTGAGGGCCCTTTTGATGAGGGTTTTGTGGTGCCTTATTCTACGGGCGGGGTGAATTTTGCTCGTGGTGGTATTCAGTACAACATTGTGGGTGAGCATGTGGTTTTGGAGTATGATTTCCGCACTGTTCCGCAGATGACTACCGCTGAGGTGGTGGCTCAGGTTGAGGCGAAGATTGCCGATGATTTGTTGCCTGCTTTGAAGGCGCGGGCGGCGGACGCTGAGGTTTTGGCTGGTGCTGCTTCTGGTGAGTTTGTGGGCGCGGTGGGTATTACTCATGAGTTGCTTGCTGCGGTGCCGCCTTTGGGTACTGCTGATGGGGCTGAGGTGATTGGCTTGGCTAATGGGTGGGCTGGTCGTGCGGGTTCTATGGAGTCGCAGAAGGTGACTTATGGTACTGAGGCTGGCCAGTTTGCCCTTTATGGTGGGGTGCAGGCGGTGGTTTGTGGCCCTGGTGATATTGCCCAGGCTCATACCCCTAATGAGTGGATTGATTTGAGTCAGATTGAGGCGTGTGACCGTTTTATGGTGAAGGTCTTGGAGTGGGCTAGGGGCCAGTAGTCCCTTGGCGTCCGAAGAGGTGGCGGAGGTGCCTGGGCAGGGTGTGGCGGTGTTGCCAGGCTGCTAGGGCACTCCACCCTATGAGGGCTCCTAGGGTGTTGTTGAAGATGTCTTCTGCGTCGAAGGTGCGGATGGCGCAGTCGTAGTAGCCCCAGATGCCGGTTACTTGGGTTAGTTCGATGGTGAGGGAGGCGCTGAAGGCGCTGAACATGACGGTGCGGAAGCTTGCTCCCCAGCGCCAGCGGGCTAGGAAGCCAAAGGGTAGGAAGAGTAAGACGTTGAGTAGCATCTGCAGCATGTAGGTGGAGAAGAGGGCGCCGAGTAGGCCATCGTTTGCTGCTATGGCGAATTGGAGGCTCCAGCCGAGGTAGAAGCGGGGGTAGGTGTTGCCCCAGCCGTCGGGGCAGATGAAGGTGTCTTGATCGGGTAGGGGTAGGAAGGTGTAGGCGATGACCCCGGTGGCGTAGAGGACGAGGACGCTGGTGGCAGCTATGCGGCGTAGGAGCCTGCGGGTAGGTAGTTTACGGCCGCGCCAACAGAGGGTGGGCACGATAAATATCATGAGCAGGGCCCAGAGGGAGAGTGCTTGGTGGAGCACTGGGATGGAGAAGTAGAAGTAGTACCGCATGGCCTCGTAGGTGGTGGGGTGCTGTGTGCTTGAGTGTATCGATTTTAGCTGGGTCTTTACAGGGAGTGTTAGGTTCTGTGCGAGGGGTTTGGGTGAGGGCTCCTAGGGCAAGACCGGCACTTGCGGCTAGCGCTGTATGTGGGGCAGGGGTGGTGCGCTGAATAACAGGGGAGCAGTCTGGGTGTAATTGAAGTGACATATAGATGTAATTTTTCACAAAGACCTGTCTTTATGAGCCTTACGGGTTTCTTTCCTCAGCTTCATCGGGTAGAGTTTTACTGAGGCTGTCAATTGTTTATTTTTTAAGAAACTTTATGACGGGTTGCCCAAAGGCTTTCTAAGTTTGAGTTGAATGAACCACCTTGCAACTCGTTAGACGGGCTCGCGTTGATGGTTGTGGTTCCCCTCAGCGCGAGCCTCTCTATAGCAAAGGGTCTTGCCCCGCAGAAGCGGGAGCAAGACCCTTTCTTTTTACCCTCAACGGGATGAAGGCGTTACCTCCTTAGTGGGCGACAGCCGCACGGCTACGGTGCTGCACGATATCGATAACTGCACCTACAACAGCGGCGATAAAGGTAGGTAGGACCCAGCCCAAATCGTAGGAGTGAGCAGGAGCCCAGCCAATCAGAGGCTCAATGACGCTTGAACCCAGACTATGAGAGTTCAGGGTCATCAGAAGAGCCCAAATCACTGAAATAACCAGAGCAAAGCGGTGAGTCAGGTTCATCCAGGGGGCGCGCAAGGCAGCCTCAACCAGGGTCAGGACGACCAGGGTCAGCGCCGGCGGGTAGAGGGTGGTAATAATCGGGACAGCGAAGCTCATCAGGTTTTCCAGGCCGAAGGAAGCCAGCACAAAGGCAATGAAGGTGAAAACGATAGCCCAGGCACGGTAGGAAATCCCAGGGAGCAGCTTATTGAAGAAGGAGCTGGTGGCACCAATCAAACCTACGGCGGTAGTCAAGCAGGCTAGCAGTACGATTAGACCAAAGATGATAGCGCCGGGGCCGCCCATAGTCTGAGCAGCGGCATCGGTTAGCAGGGCTGCACCGTCCTTATAGCCTTGGCCATCAGCAATGTGCTTACCGATGTAGCCTAGGCCCAGGTAGAAGGCACCCAGCAAGACGCCTGCGATGCTACCGGCAAGAATCACACCGCGCAGCAGCTCGTTACGACCGGTGATGCCCTTTTCACGCAGGGAGGCGATGACGATAATACCGAAGGCCAGACCTGCCAGGGAGTCCATGGTGAGGTAGCCCTTAACAAAGCCGGTAGCAAAAGCACCGTTGACGTAATCTTCGGTGGGGGCAGAGGCCGGAGAGTGCAAGGTAATGAAGCTCATGACCACCAGCACAGCCAGCAGAATAACCAGGGCAGGGGTCAGATACTTACCGAGCTTATCGACAATGCCGGTGGGATTCATTGCCAGGGCGTAGGAGATACCGAAGAAGATAGCGGCAAAGATGATGGTAGGAAGCATGCCCCCCTCGTTGAAGCGGGGTTCAACGGCCATGGCGTAGCTGACGGTAGCGGTACGTGGCAGGGCGTAGAGGGCACCGATAGACAGGTAGACCAGGGGCGGGAAGAGCAGGGCAAAAATCTTGCCACCGCGTGATGCCAGATCTTGCATGTCGCGGCCGGTCACAGCCAGCGCGATGACCGCAAGGATAGGCATAAGGACGCCGGTAACAAGGAAGCCGATAATGGCGGGGGTGAATTTCTCTCCTGATTCTGCGCCGAGCATGGCCGGGAAGATGAGGTTTCCTGCGCCGAAGAACATGGAGAAGAGCATCAGTGCGATAAACACGATGCTCATCATGGGTGATGATGACTTAACGGATGTTGATTTCATAGGTAAAAGAAAGGGGTAGTTCTGTGTATGGACGAATGGAGTCAGTCTACTCCTCTTAAAAGCTAGAAAGGGGCGTTAGAGCCTTCTTCTAAGTTTCAGGTCTGTAAACTGATAAGGATGTTCGCATTGTGAAACTGAGGCGAAAGGGGGCCGTGATGCGTATTTCACGTATTTATAACAATAATGTGGCGCTGGCCCAGTCCTACACAGGTGACCACATGGTGGTCATTGGTCGGGGTTTAGCCTTTGGTAAGCGCAAGGGCGACATGCTAGATCCCACCTTAATTGAGCAGACTTTTGTCCCTGAACATGGCACCCCCGATGAGCATTTAGCCGGGTCCCTGGCCAAGATTCCCTCTGAGATTTTGGGGCTAGCTACTGAGCTTGAGTTTCTGGTCAAGGCTGAGGGCATTACGATTTCTCATTCCTTTATTGTGCCGGTGGCCGACCATATAAGTTATGCAGTGGTGCGCGCCCGTGAGGGCTTGTCCGTGGATTACCCTTTGGCTCTTGAAGTTTCTCAGCTCTACCCGCAAGAGGTTCGCTTTGGTCGGCGCGCCTTGGAGCTAGTGAAGGAGCGTCTGGGGGTTGAACTGCCTGAGGTGGAGGCTATCCCCTTGGCTATGCACCTGGTAAATTCGCAGTTCGCTTCTGAGAGCATGGGTGGCACCTACCGTATGACCGAGGTTTTTGCCCAGATTTTTGAGGTGATTGGGGCCGGTTTTGGCGGCCCTATGGATCGGTCACTGATGAGCGCAGCTCGTTTCGTGACGCATCTGCGCTATCTCTTTGCCCGCGCGAGCGCCGCCCAGGCTACGGACGTGGGCACTAGCGTCCCCCTGCTCTTGGAGAGTTTGAAGGAGGCTCACCCCCGCGCTTTTGCTGTAGCTACTAAGGTGAAGCTGGTACTTGAGGTGCATCTGGGGCAGAACCTGACGGACGATGAGCTGACCTATTTGACGATTCATATTGCCCGTTTGGCCCGGGACCAGTACGGTATCTCCTAGCGTTGTTGGCCCTATTCTTTCTCTCTTCACCCTGAGATAACCTCTAGGGTGAAGAGAGAAAGAGTAGGGTCATTGGCTTGTTTTCCGGACGCCAAGGTGACGCAATCTCGATATCAACAGTTCCGGACGCTGCGCCAGGTCGCCCCAGGTAGCACGCAGGACCGTCCACCCTGCCAGTTCTAATTCCCGTTGCCGCAGCGTATCGTTACGCAACTGCGCATCGGTGGACCGATAGGCTCCGTAATACTTATGTAGACCGTCTACCTCAAGAAGTAGTTTGAGGTGAGGCCACGCAAAGTCAGCTCGGTACAGGCGGCCGGAGGGGGTCATGATCTCAAACTGTTGGATAGGCTGTTCGATTCTTCCCTGATAGAGGCGAAGTCTGGCAAAGGACTCTAGAGGGGATTCACTCAGCGGGCTCATCAGATGAGCCACAACACGTATTTTCTGGGAGCCTCGTCCCACAATTTGCTCTAGTTCTTCTCGCACCATGTCGAGTTTAAGATTCCCATGTTTTAAAAAGAAATCTACGATAGCTAGCGACTCTTGCAGAGGCATAGTTTTTCCGCAGTCTACGACGGTAGTTAGCGGGTTCGTGACTTTGACTCCGCCTAAATCAGTAGCCAGAGAGCATTCCGTTACCTTATGGCTATGTAGGACTGCCTGTGGGTGCCCCGACTTATTGGTACCTAAGAGGGAAAGATGCACCTTAGGGGGTAGGGTCAGCAGCGGTGCGCCCCACAGCAGGGCGGCCGACTGGTGACTTACTACGGCTGTGGGACGGTTTTTCTGAAGGGCTACTGCCATAGCTTTGGCTCGGTCGCTGTCTGTGCAGTGTCGTGCGATGTCACCTTTGAGGTAGATCCCGCGGGTCAAGCGTATAAGTTCGCCTCTGCGGCGCTTTGCACTGATGAGGTTATTGCTCATACCTGAGTCTTTTAGTTCGCGGTGGGTGTGCATGGCTGAACAGATATGTGAGAGGTTGAGTTCCATGCCGTTACTGTGGCAAAAAAGGTTTGGGCGTTTCAAGCAACCCTATTCATTTCTGTGGATAACCCTCATTTCTGCTCGTCAAATGCCTGTGGATAAGATCGCTAGAAGTTTCCCCTTTCCCGTCACAAATAACACCCTATTCTTTCTCTCTTTACCCCGAGATAACCTCTAGGGTCATGAGAGAAAGAGTAGGGCGATGCGACTGGAGATATCAAGGACGCTGGTGCCGGCTGACAGAGCATTAGTGAGTTGCTGGGCGGTTGAGATGGTTGGCATGTCAGAAAATCTTTCAAATAATTCATCAATGTACTTTTATACCGCCTACACTACCCTTTTT
>JAXFPK010000118.1:0-6043 GCA_034179845.1 Rothia sp. (in: high G+C Gram-positive bacteria)
AACGAACACATTCAAGAAATTGAATACGGCAGATTACCCGAGCGGCCAAAGGGGGCTGACTGTAAATCAGCTGGCATTGCCTACGGGGGTTCAAATCCCTCATCTGCCACAGCGAAAATCCCGCCTCACACGAGGCGGGATCTTTTGTGCCCACCAAGAGGTCTCTTCATTATCAGAGAAACCCGCCACAGTCTTTAGACAAGCCCCACCAAAACCGGTAGCGTGTTCCCCATGGCAACCATTGAAATTACTCAGGAAAACCTGACCCAGAACGTAGAGAACTCAGATATTCTCTTCCTCGACTTCTGGGCAGACTGGTGCGGCCCCTGCAAGCAGTTTGGCCCCATCTTTGAAGCTGCTTCTGAAAAGTACCCCGATATTACGTTCGGCAAGGTAGACACCGAGGATCAGCAGCAGCTAGCCGCCGCAGCAGGCATCACCTCTATCCCCACCGTTATGGGCTTCCGCGAGGGCGTCCTGGTCTTCTCCCAGCCTGGTGCACTCAACGCCCAGCAGTTCGACCAGATTATCGACGCTGTGAAGAACCTAGACATGGCAGAGGTCCACAAGCAGGTTGCTGAGGCAGAAACCGCCCAGCCCGAACAGGACTAACCCCTACCAAACTTCCCTATATAGTCGCCCTTCCCCTACCGGGAAGGGCGACTACGCTTTGAGAAGGCTTCTAAAAAGAGCGCATATCCTGCGGAGCATAGCGAGGGCCCCGGCGGGGCTCACTAATACCTGCGGCCTTAATGAGAGCCACAACCCGCTGCCGGTGCCCAGTAAAAGGCGCCAATAGCTGCACCATACGGGCATCATCACCACGTGCACCATCAAAAGCGTAAGTGACGTGGTGAGCAAGATGGTAGTCGCCCACACTAATAGCATCGGGGTGCCCACAGTAACGTTGCAAGGTTTCTGCGATAGTCCAAGGCCCGATACCGGGAACCGAATACAGAGCCTGAGCAAGTTCACTAACCTGATGATCAGCAGCAAACCGTTCAAAAGATTCAGCACGGCGGGCATAATTCACCATGGCCTGGGAACGGGAACGATCAAAACCTGCCCGGTGATAAGCCCAATCAGGAACCTGAGCAAAAACGGACGCCGGCGGAAAAATCACCAGCCCCGGCGGCTGATCAGGGCAACCCGTATCAGGAGCAGGCTCCCCATACCGGCGCAGTAAAGCCCGTATACCTCCCATAGCCTCAATACCGGTAACCCTCTGCTCAGTAACAGCCAACAGAAGATTCTGCGACAACAAACCCACAGCAGGTAGCCTCAACCCCGGGGCCTCAGCACGAGCCTGGGCAAGCCGGCCGGGTAGTCTCTCCCAAGCCGCTGACCTATAGAAACTACTCCACCGGTCCTGCTCACCGAGCCAACCGGGCACACGGGCAGCAAAAGACTCTACGGCAAGCACCTGTGCCGCACCGCCTACTGCTTGACCTGCCCAGAGCGTCACCTCAACTGGGGCGCGCAGGTCGGTGGGGTACGTCCTGGCAAAACGAAGGATAAGACCCACCCCAGCTTCTCGGGCTGTCGCCCAAAAAACGGGGCCACAAGGCCCAGGAACCTGGCGGAAGAGGGGGTCACAGGTGCCTCGTTGCACGGTGGCAAAAGTCTGGCCCAGATGCAGTCGGTGGGTTGGCTCCAGAACAAAATGCGCTCGCAACATGCTCACCATAGTCTCATATCTGCCCTACCTTCTGGCAGAAACACTGTATCTTCGGGGCAGAAATACTGTGGGCTGTTTATACTCGTACAAGAGCCACGGTAGCCCCGTGGCAGACCCCTACCGTAGATGAAGAAGGCGCATGAGCTCCCCCCTACTGCCTGCAGAATCCCACCTGATCAGGGCGCGTATCAGCGCAGCAACCCTCGCTGTACTTGTCTTTGCCCTGTATAGTCTCTACTCCTGGTTGCAGTGGCGGCACTACGTGGTGCCCTCCTGGGATTTGGGGATTTTCTCGCAGCTAGCCAAGGCCTACGCCTCAGGCCAGGCGCCGATTGTGCCCATTAAGGGGGAAGGATTCAACCTCTTAGGCGATCACTTCCACCCTGTTACCGTGCTACTGGCCCCCTTCTATTGGCTCTGGCCTTCCCCAGCCACACTGCTTTATGTGCAAAACGGGCTGGTGGCGCTCTCTGTGTATCTGCTGGTGCGTTTTGCCCAGCGGGTTCTGGCCCTGTGGGCGGCCCTGGCTCTTGGCCTTGCCTATGCCCTGAGCTTTGGCATCCAGCAGGCGGTATCTGTACAGTTTCATGAGGTTGCTTTTGCCCTGCCCTTACTCGTGATGAGCCTGGGCTACCTGGCCTTGAGCCGCCTGACGGGCACCCCCGCGCCCCTCTTGCGCCGCTCGGTTTATTGGGCAGCCCCTCTCGTCTTCGTCAAAGAGGACGTTGGTATCACGGTTCTGGTCATCGGCTTGGTGATTCTGGCCCGCACCGGCTGGGTCTCAACGGCCACCAAGCTTGCCTTCCCCTCGGCGTCCGCCCCGGTGCCCTCCGGTTGTGAGCGGGTTCGCGCCCTCTTGCGCTCCTGGGTGAGAACTCCCGCTGTGGCTGAAGCTAGCCTGCTCATGCTCTGGGGCCTGATGTGGCCTCTGCTTGCCGTTGGCCTTATTCTGCCTTATTTCAATACCGGGGGAGTCTTTGACTACTCCGATAAACTCGACATCGCCGCAGCCATTGGGGACCCCCTCGGCGCCTTCGCCCAGCTTTTTTACCCCTGGCAAAAAGCCACCACTGTGGGTCTGCTCTTGCTCACAGGCGTCCTGGCCTGGACGGCTAGCCCCCTTGCCTTAATCGCTGCCCCCACCCTGATGTGGCGTTTTCTCTCGCCCCAAGAGGGCTACTGGGAACCCACCTGGCATTACAACCTGGTGCTCATGCCCATGATCTTTGCTGCCTTACTCGATGTTCTGGCTCGGGCTCGTGCCCGCACCCGCCTACCTGCCCACCAACAGAAAAAGGCCCCCGGTGGGCACACAATTCACAGGGTAAGGGCCGCACTGCGTCACCGGGCCCCGGCGGTTCTACCTGCGCTGGCTCTTATCGTCAGTGTGTGCCTGCTGCCGAACCAGCCGCTCGCCCAGCTCAGTAACCCTAGCTTCGCCACTGCTGAACTTTCCGCCTCAGACCAGATGAAGGCTGAGGCTGTGGCCGCTATCCCACCGGGGGCCACTGTGGCTGCTGACCTATCTGTGCTCACCTACCTGGTGCCGAATCATACCGCTTATTGGATTGGCCACTCTGGGGAGCCTGGCCCCGACTACGTGCTGATTGATTTGCGTGGTAACGCCTGGGGCGGTAACCCACCAGCTAGTGCCGTAGACTACGCCACCGGCCGCTACGGGAGTGCCACCTATGTGCACTACCGCACCATTGGCACCATCGACATTGCTGTGCGCACCCACTAGCTGTACCCTCTATCACCACCGGGGTTCAAAACGGCCAAACTAGGGTAGAGTTGAAAACGTAAGACTCGGGAACCCCCGACCATTTCTCTTCAGCGCCCACGCCCGCTACTGGCAGACAACCACAGGGCCACGCGCGTTCAACGAACATACTTAGGCTAAGCAGACCGTTGAACCTTCGACTAGAGAACCTGATGTGTAATCAGCTCGCCCAAGCGCGCAACCCCTTTTGATAGCCAGCGCCCACGAACCGAAGACCTCTAATTTTTTGAGGCCCCTCGCGAGCATTCCACGGGGACACCCCGTACAGCACCTCCCACGATGAGAGTGCTGAAACCCCACTCGATGAGGACAACATTGACTGAAAACACTGCTGTTAACGCAGAGACCACAACCGAGGCCATCTTCCAGGAACCTGTTGTAGATACCCCCACCCAGAAGGTAGAAAAGGACGAGGACGGTGGCGTCCGCTTCACCGACCTAGGCCTGGACGCTCGCGTCCTAGCTGCCCTTGAACGGGTCGGCTACGAGAAGCCCTCACCCATCCAGGCTGAAACTATTCCCCTGCTGCTTGAAGGCCGCGACGTCGTTGGCCTGGCTCAGACCGGTACCGGTAAGACCGCAGCCTTTGCCCTGCCTGCCCTGTCGACCATGGCAGAACTGGCTGACATTAATGGTGTCTCCAAGGACACCCAGGTACTGGTGCTGGCTCCCACTCGTGAGCTGGCTCTGCAGGTAGCTGAGGCTTTCTCCTCCTATGCTGCCGATATGCCTGACTTCACTGTGCTACCTGTCTACGGTGGCTCACCCTATGGCCCCCAGTTAGCTGGTCTTAAGCGCGGTGCTCAGGTCGTTGTCGGTACCCCCGGCCGCGTCATTGACCACCTGAAAAAGGGCTCCTTGGACCTTTCTAACCTGCAGTACCTGGTTCTTGATGAAGCAGACGAAATGCTGCGCATGGGCTTTGCTGAAGATGTAGAGCAGATTCTGGCTGATACCCCTGACTCCAAGCAGGTTGCCCTGTTCTCAGCAACCATGCCTAAGACCATCCGCAAGATCGCTGAGCAGTACCTTAACAACCCTGCTGAGGTTCGCGTTAAGTCAAAGACCACCACTAGCGCTAACATTCGTCAGCGTTACATGCAGGTTATGCACTCTCACAAGCTTGAGGCTATGACCCGTGTGCTTGAGGTCGAAGACTACGACGGCATTATTGCCTTCGTGCGCACCAAGAAGGAAACCGAAGAGGTTGCCGATAAGCTCAAGGCCCGCGGCTACCAGGCTGCTGCTATCAACGGTGATATCCCCCAGAACCAGCGTGAGCGTACCGTTGAAGCCCTACGTGCTGGCCGCATTGACATCCTGGTTGCAACTGACGTTGCCGCCCGTGGCCTTGACGTTGAGCGTATCTCCCTGGTGGTCAACTTCGATATTCCTCACGATACTGAGTCCTACGTGCACCGTATTGGCCGTACCGGCCGTGCAGGCCGCGCAGGTGAGGCTATCCTCTTTATGACCCCGCGTGAGAAGTACATGCTGCGTCAGATTGAGAAGGCTACCCGCCAGCAGGTTGAGCAGATGCACATGCCCACTGTTGAGGATGTGAACAGCAACCGCAAGCAGAAGTTCGCCCAGCAGATTACTAACACCATCGAAACTGAAGATCTCAGCTTCTTCCGTGAACTCATCGATGCTTACGCTAACGAACACGATATTGAAGGTGAAGAGATCGCGGCAGCTTTGGCTGTTATCGCCCAGCAGGGTCGCCCCTTCTTAGCCGAAGAAATGCCTGAGCCTAAGAGTAAAAAGCGCGACCGTGACCGTGACCGCGACTTTGACCGTGATGACAAGCCCCGTGGCGGTCGCCGTCATGCTGAAGAAGGCATGGTTGACTACAAGCTCAACGTGGGCCGCTCTTCACATGTCTCACCGGCAGCTATTGTTGGTGCCCTCACTAACGAAGGTGGCATTAAGGGTAAGCAGGTTGGCGCCATTGATATCCGTCAGCACTTCACCATTGTTTCTCTGCCTGAAGCTGAGCTGCCCGGTGACTTCTTTGACCGCCTGCGCGATACTCAGGTAGCTGGTGAGTTCATCAACATCAAGCGTGACCGTGGCCCTAAGGGTGGCGGGGGCGGACGCCGGTTCGACCGTGATGACCGTGGCTTTGGTAAGAAGGACTTTGGCGGTAAGAAGTTCAACCGTGATGACCGTGATCGTGGTTTTGGCGACCGTGGTTTTGGCGGTAAGAAGAAGTTTGACCGTGATGATCGTGGTTTTGGCGGCAAGAAGAAGGGCCGCAAGAAGTTCTAGGGCCTGTGCTATAGAACACCCATTAAAAGCAGGTTCTAGATTTGCGTCTACTGAATGTTGTACCGTAAGCTAGTATCTGTTGCCCCGATAGCTCAGTGGTAGAGCGCCATCTTGGTAAGATGGAGGTCCCGGGATCGATTCCCGGTCGGGGCTCTTGTATGAGCCCAAACAAGTTCATACATGGCGGTGTAGCTCAGCTGGTTAGAGCGCACGACTCATAATCGTGAGGTCGACGGATCGAGCCCGTCCACCGCTACGCCCCGATAGCTCAGTGGTAGAGCGCCATCTTGGTAAGATGGAGGTCCCGGGAT
>JAXFPK010000125.1:0-16578 GCA_034179845.1 Rothia sp. (in: high G+C Gram-positive bacteria)
TTGGAGGGTGAGAACCGCCGAAGCCACGTGCTGATCGTGATCAAAAGCTGCCTGGGGCTGGGGTGAGACTCGCTCGTAGAATTCTTGGGTTTTTGTGTGCCAGGTCAGGCTGCTTAATACTGCTTGCGGTAGGGGCCCCTCTGGCCAGGACGGGAAGCCCAGCAGGAGCTCAGCCACCGGTAGTGCCCAGTGGTGCCAGCAGGTTCCCTCAGCGTCGATACCGCGAACCCCCGACCCAGGGGCCGCCAGCTGCAGCAGGTTCGCCGGAGAAAAATCGCCGGACGACAGCACCCTCTCACTCGGCGCCGGGTAGATAATGCCCTCCACGGCCTGCTCCATCTGCGTGAACTCAACCGACCCCACGGGCACACCTTCCCTCTCGACCAACAGGTGCAGGCCCTTGAAGGCAAGCTGGGGTGAGGGCAGGGACCCTGGTGCGGACGCCCGCGTGTCAGCGCTCGCAAGCTCAGCGGCAAAAGATGCCTGGGCGGCAGCCTGGGCGGGAGAGCCCAGAATGCTAGCCCAGGTATCTACCCAAGCGTCCAGGGCCTGCCGGGGTGCGGCGTCCGCCCCGGACGACAGCAGCAGTTCACCTAAGCTGATAGCGGATGAGGCGCCGCCGGTGACGTCCTCAAGAATCAGCAGACGGGCATCGTCGTCGGCAGCCAATAGGCGGGGGTAAAGCCCCGGTGCGACCTGCTCCAGGGCAGCAAGGCCGTGTTTTTCGCGCAGGTAGCCAAAACCGCCAGAGTTGCGGGCTGAATCCTTGCGGCGAAAATACTTGAGCACACAGCTCGCCCCGCGATGATCCCGCACCCGAACAACCACCGACCGCATCCCGCTCGACAAAATCTGGGCACTAGCAACCTGAACGCCGGTCAGCTCCACAGAACGCTCTAAAAGCCCGGCCAGCAGACGCAAAAAAGCGGGGGAATCTACGGGCTGCTCCACCGCACTATGGGAGTAGGCGCTCGCAGCCTGGGCGGCACGTGATGCAAAGAATGAGGGATAAGAGCGAACCGGCATAGAGCCCAGAATAGCAACCTAGTAGACTGTACGGGTGAGTATTGACGTGAACACCGACAAGCCCGTGGCAGCACCCAAAACCCGCACCTACGAGGTGCGTACCTTCGGCTGCCAGATGAACGTACACGATTCAGAGCGCATGAGCGGCCTGCTCGAAGCATCAGGCTACGTGCCCGCAGAAGAGGGAACCACCCCCGACCTGGTCGTTTTCAACACCTGTGCCGTGCGCGAAAACGCCGATAACAAGCTCTACGGTAACCTGGGTCAGCTCGCCCCGGTCAAGCGTGAGAACGAGGGCATGCAGATTGCCGTAGGTGGCTGCCTGGCGCAGAAAGACCAGGACGTCATTCTGAAGAAGGCCCCCTGGGTCGACGTGGTCTTCGGTACCCACAACATCGGATCCCTGCCCACCCTGCTTGAGCGCGCCCGTCATAACAACGAGGCCCAGGCTGAGCTGCTGGAGGCCCTGGAGGTTTTCCCGTCCACCCTGCCGACCAAACGCGACCACGTGTACTCCGGCTGGGTCTCTATCTCGGTGGGCTGCAACAACACCTGCACCTTCTGCATCGTGCCCTCTCTGCGCGGTAAGGAAGAAGACCGCCGCCCCGGCGAAATCCTGGCAGAAGTGCAGGCCCTGGTTGACGACGGCGCTATCGAAGTGACCCTGCTGGGCCAGAACGTCAACTCCTACGGTGTGGGCTTTGGCGACCGTCAGGCTTTCTCTAAACTCCTGCGGGCCTGCGGTGAAATTGAGGGGCTGGAGCGCGTGCGTTTCACCTCCCCCCACCCGGCCATGTTTACCGACGACGTAATCGACGCTATGGCCGAGACCCCCAACGTCATGCCTGTGCTGCACATGCCCTTGCAATCTGGCTCCGATAAGGTGCTCAAAGACATGAAGCGCTCCTACCGTTCCAAGAAATTCTTGGGCATCTTGGAGAAGGTGCGTGAGCGCATCCCTGAGGCTATGATCACCACCGATATTATTGTGGGTTTCCCCGGCGAGACCGAAGAGGACTTCCAAGAGACTCTGCGCGTGGTAGAAGAAGCCCGATTCTCCTCTGCCTTTACCTTCCAGTACTCCATTCGCCCCGGAACCCCGGCTGCCACCATGCCCAACCAGGTGCCCAAGGCGGTGGTACAAGAACGCTATGAGCGTCTGACCGCCTTGCAAGACCGCATCGCCGGGGAAGAGAACCGCAAGCAGTTGGGCAAGACTGTTGAGCTGATGGTCACCGCTGAGTCCGGCCGTAAGGCAGAAGAAACTGGCCGTCTTTCTGGGCGGACCCGTGACCAGCGTCTGGTGCACTTCACCGTACCGGAAGGCTGCCAGACACCCCGCCCCGGCGACCTAGTGACCCTGCCCATCACCGAGGCAGGTTCCTTTCACCTGATTTCTGACCCCACAGCCGACCAGTATTCGGTGCGCCGCTCCCGCGCAGGTGACGCCTGGGACCGCGCCCAGGCCGACTCCTGCGGAACCGGCACCACCCAGGTGCCCGGCAGCCCCGTTTCTCTAGGCTTCCCCACCTTCAAGCCCGCCCGCTAACCCATGACAGGAAAGGACGCCGGCAACAACTCCCTGCCCATTATCGCCGTAGTGGGCCCCACCGGCTCAGGCAAAAGCGCCCTCGCTATCGAACTGGCCCAGGCCCTGGGCGGAGAATGCGTCAATGCTGATTCCATGCAGTTTTACCGGGGCATGGATATCGGCACCGCCAAGGTCACCCGTCAAGAGATGCAGGGAGTGCCCCACCACCTGCTCGATATTCTCGATGTGACCGAAGAGGCTTCGGTGGCAACCTTCCAGGCTCAGGCCCGGCAGGTTTTTGATGAGATTCGCGCTCGCGGGCACTACCCGATTCTGGTGGGTGGTTCTGGTCTTTATGTGCGTGCTGCCCTGGATGTTTTGGATTTTCCTGAGACTGATCCGGCGGTGCGGGCCCGCCTGGAGGCTGAGCTGGCGGGCTCTGGTCCCGGCCCCCTGCTGGAGCGGCTAGGCCAGGTTGATCCCGTATCAGCTGACCGGGTTAAGGATGACCGCCGTCTGGTGCGTGCCTTAGAGGTTTTTGAGGTGACCGGCCGCCCTTTCTCATCCTTTATGCCTACCCGCACCTATTGTCAGCCGGCCCTGCAGATTGGTTTGAATGGGGATCGTGCCCAGTTGCATCAGCGGTTGCATGAGCGGGTTCTTGCTATGGAAGAGGCCGGGCTGCTGGCTGAGGTTCAGGCTCTGGAGGCTCAGGGGCTGCGTCAGGGTAAGACTGCCCCGGCCGCTATTGGCTACCGGGAGTTCCTTAAGGTTTTGGACGCTGCCCGCGGCGCACTGCCGGCTGGGGAGGATTATTCTGTGGCTCAGGCGGTTGAAGATACTGTTACTGCTACCCGCCAGTTTGCCCGCCGCCAGCTCACCTGGTTCAGGGCAGATGAGCGGGTGCACTGGTTGGATTGGTCCAGCCCTACCCTGTGTGATGAGGCTTTGGCCATCGTTGCGGACTATCAGGCATTAAACTAAAGAAGAAAAGCGCCTACAACCGAAAGGCAAAACCCGTGGCAACCCACACCGTAGAAACCCCCGTCTGGGGCGATTTGACCGGCAAGACCCTGACCAAGGGGCAGGCGACCGGCAATGACTTCATCTTCGTCACTGACCCTCAAGGTAGTCTTGACCTACCGGCAGAGCTTATTGCTAAGGTCACCGACCGCCACTTCGGTATTGGCGCTGATGGCTTTATCCGGGCGGTCAAGACCGAGCACCTGGACTTTGCCTCTCACCTGCTAGAAGAAGCCCCCGAGGCCGTCTGGTTCATGGACTACCGTAACGGTGACGGTTCTATTGCCGAGATGTGCGGCAACGGGGTGCGCGCCTTCGTTGACTACCTTCTCACCGAGAAACTGATAGAACTTGAAGAAGGCGGGCGCCTGCTGATTGCCACCCGTGCTGGCATTAAGGCTGTTGGCCGCACTGAGGACGGCTACGCTATCGACATGGGCCCCTGGGGTTTCATCAATGGGGATATGGCGCGCGATAACGGTACGGACGCCCAGGTCACCGCCAAGGGCCTGCGCACCCCCCGCGGGGCCCTGTCTATCACCATGGGCAACCCTCACACTGTGGTCATGCTGGGTACAGACGGTAAGCTCGATGGGCTGAACCTGCACGAGGCCCCTAAGGTTTCACCTAACCCGCCTGAGGGCACCAACGTGGAGTTCGTTGTGCCAGAAGAAATTTCAGCAGAAGATGGTGACCCTGCCACCGAAAATATTGGTTTGATCCGCATGCGCGTACACGAGCGCGGTGTGGGGGAGACTCTCTCTTGCGGTACCGGTGCCTGTGCGGCGGCTGCTGCTACCCGCTTCTGGGGTGGAGACGAGGCCCCCGATGAATGGCTGGTGCGCGTACCTGGCGGCACCTTGGCCGTTACTTTCGTGCTAGGCCCTGATGACCTGGAACATGTGGTGCTGGCTGGGCCTGCCGCTATGACCGGCAAAGTACTGCTAGGTTAGACGGCTAGATCTGGCCGGTGCACCTGGAGGATACGGAAGCCCTTTGAGGTAGCGTAACGGGCTACCACAAGGGCGGGGAAGGTTTCAGCTAGCCACTTCTGTAAGGAATCTGAGCCCAGATTCTTTTGCACCACCAGGTAGGCACTGCCACCGGGGGCCAGACGGGGGAGCCAGGTGCGCATAATGCTGTGGAGTACATCCTTACCCACACGAATGGGCGGGTTGGACCAGATAGTGTCAAAGGTGAGGGACTCATCTAACGCATCGGGTGCAGTGACCGTCACGTTGGTTAGGCCCAGGCGCTCAGCGTTCATTCTGGTGAGCTGGGCTGACCGGGAATTGACCTCAACCCCGTAGATTTGAGCCTGGGGCGCTGCCATGGCCAAGGTCAGGGTAATTGGGCCCCAGCCACACCCGATATCGAGCATGCGCGCCCCCTGCGGGGCAGGGGCCTCATCAAGAAGAATGCGGGTTCCTTTATCGACCCCACCCGGGCTAAAAATACCGGGGGCGGTGAGCACCTGCACCCGGCGTCCGCCTAGCTCAACGGTCACCGGCTGAGGAGAAAAATCGCCGGTAGGGTTTTCAGAAAAATAGTGCGCACTACTCATAGACGTTCATTCTACGCTAAGCCCCTGCCCATACCGCCCTAGAAAAGCTAGAATAGAAGGACGCTTTAAACCACCTCGAAAGGTACTATGACCGAGACTTCAACCCCCAGCAATGACCCTAAACTTCCCTCAGATGAACAGCTCAGGCTGACGGTAGACCGCGTGCTGGGGCGGGCACAGAGCAACGGTAGCGTGCTCGATGAGCGGGCCCGCGAACTCTCTAATAACCAACGTGAACATTCTGAATACGACGGCGACCAGGTTGACCTTGAAGAACGCCGGGCCCTACGCCGTGTAGCGGGCCTATCAACCGAACTCGATGACGTCACCGAAGTTGAATACCGCCAGCTCCGCCTAGAACGCGTAGTCCTGGCCGGTGTCTGGTCAGAAGGCACCCTGGAAGAAGCCGAGAACTCCCTGCGTGAACTGGCTGCACTGGCTGAGACCGCCGGTTCTGAGGTGCTTGATGGCCTGGTGCAGCGTCGTCTCAAGCCCGACCCTGGCACCTACTTAGGTTCCGGTAAGGTGCTGGAACTTAAAGACATTGTTGAGGCTACCGGGGCTGATACCGTGATTGTGGATGCCGAGCTGGCTCCCTCCCAGCGCCGCGCCATTGAAGATATTGTCAAGGTCAAGGTTATTGACCGTACCGCCCTGATTCTCGATATCTTCGCCCAGCACGCTAAATCGCGTGAAGGTAAGGCCCAGGTTGAGCTGGCCCAGCTTGAATACATGCTGCCGCGTCTGCGCGGTTGGGGTGCCTCTCTGTCCCGTCAGGCTGGTGGCCGTGCCGCAGGTGGTGAGGGTATTGGTTCTCGTGGCCCTGGTGAAACCAAGATCGAAATGGATCGCCGCCGCCTTCGCTCCCGTATGGCTAAGCTTAAGCGAGAGATCGCTGCTATGGCCCCTGCCCGTGAAACTAAGCGTCTTAACCGTAAGCGTAACCGGGTGCCCTCGGTGGCTATTGCCGGTTATACTAACGCCGGTAAGTCTTCCCTGCTCAATCGTCTGACGGACGCCGGTGTGCTCGTTGAGAACGCCCTCTTCGCTACCCTTGACCCCACCGTGCGTAAGGCCCAAACTCCGGACGGCGTGGGCTACACCCTCTCAGACACCGTTGGTTTTGTGCGCGCCCTGCCCACCCAGCTCGTTGAGGCCTTCCGCTCCACCCTGGAAGAAGTCGCCGATGCAGATGTGATTGTGCACGTGGTCGATGTCTCCCACCCTGACCCGGAGGGGCAGATCCGCTCGGTACGCCAGGTCATCACCGAGGTTGATGCCCAGAATATCCCCGAAATCATTGTGCTCAACAAGGCCGATGCCGCTGACCCCTTCGTCATTGAGCGTCTGCGCCAGAAGGAGCCCAACCATGTGGTGGTATCAGCTCGAACCGGTGAGGGCATTGAGGAACTGAAGCAAAAAATTGCTGACACCATTCCTCGCCCCTCTATCGAACTTCACCTGCTGGTGCCTTTCTCCGCCGGGGGCGTTGTCTCCCGCCTGCACGAATGGGACGCTGAAATTCTGCGGACCGCTTTTGTGCAAGATGGCACCTATGTGCAGGCCCTAGTCCGTGAAGAAGTGGCCTCTGACCTATCTGAGTACGTTATTGAAGGTGACCTGCTGGAAGTGCTACAACCTGAAATTGATGACGCTATCGCCGCAGGGGCGGTCGAAACCCAGCGCGCATGAACGACCACGTCACCGCACCCACCGGGCAGGAGCTAGAAACCCTGCCCGGTGCCCAGCCCGTCCTATACCTGCTCGATACCGTAGTAGAACGCTCCGGGGGTCAAAGACGCGACGGCCAGCGCACCATGGCAGCTCATGTGGCCCGCTCCCTAGATACCGGCAAGCACCTGCTGGTTCAAGCAGGCACCGGAACCGGTAAATCCCTGGGCTACCTGGTACCTGCCATTCATGCTGCCCAAACAGCAGAGAAACCTATCGTGGTGGCAACTGCGACTCTGGCCCTCCAATCTCAGATTGTTAACCGCGATATTCCGCGTCTGCTTGAATCCTTGGGCGATGAGCCTGAACACGAAACCGATGTGGCTATTCTCAAAGGCCGCAACAACTATGTCTGCCTGCACAAACTCGAAGGCGGCTACCCTGAGGAGGACGGCGACGCCCTCTTCGACATGGACCCAAGCACAGGTGCCACCGGTCCTGCCGGAAAACTGGGGGAGGAGGTCGTCCGCCTGCGCGCCTGGGCTCAAACCACTGATACCGGTGACCGTGATGAACTTTTACCCGGTGTAAGTGACCGCGCCTGGCGGCAGGTGGCAGTGACCGCCTCAGAGTGTTTGGGTAAAAAGTGCCCTCTGGTTGAAGAATGTTTCAGCGAAATGGCTCGGGCCCGGGCAGCAGAGTCCGACATCGTTATCACTAACCATGCCCTTCTGGCTATTAACGCCTTTGAGGGTGCTGCGGTGTTGCCTGACCACGATATCGCCATTATTGATGAGGCCCACGAACTAGCAGACCGGGTGACTGGTGCGGTCACTGGGGCTCTCTCACCGGCTGCTATTACCAAGGTTGCCCGCAGCCTTAGACGGCACACCGATGCGGACCATAAGGCCCTGGAGCAGGCGGCGCTGGCGCTAGATGATTCACTTAACGGGGTTCCCGCTGAGATGATGCCTAAGGGCCTGCCTGACCGGGTGGCTGCCGCCATGGAGCGGGTGCGTGATGCTGCCCGTCAGGCTCTCACTGATACTAAGAGCGGGGATAAGGACGGGGACGCCGGCCGCCAGATGGCTCGTGCCGCCTTGACTGAGGTGCACGAAACATCCGAGAAAATGCTGACAGCTGACCCCCTCTACCAGGTGATTTGGGTGTCTCGTACGGGTTCTTGGGAGCCTGGTAAGGGGTATGTGGCCGCTGCTGATGATGACCCCGCAACCTTGAACATTGCCCCTATTTCTGTAGCTGGTCACCTGCGTGAGGGGCTTTTTGAGAACCGCACCGTTGTGCTGACCTCTGCCACACTGACGGTAGGGGAGAGCTTTGACGCTGCTGCTGGTGCTCTGGGGCTGATGGGTAAGGAGGCCCCCCGCTGGGACGGCATTGACGTTGGCTCACCCTTTAACTACTCCAAGCAGGGTGTGCTCTACCTGGCCTCTGATCTGCCTAAGCCTGGGCGGGGCGTGTCGGTAGAGCAGCTTGATCGCATCGTTGAACTTGTCACTGCCTCCGGTGGTGGTGCCCTGGGGCTTTTCTCTTCTAAGCGCGGTGCTGAGCTGGCTGCTGAGTATGTGCGGGAACGTACTGATATGAATATTCTTTTGCAGGGTGAGTCTTCTTTGCGTGCCCTGGTCAAGGAGTTCACGGACGATACTGACTCTTGCCTTTTTGGCACCATGAGCCTCTGGCAGGGCGTGGATGTTCCCGGTGATTCCTGCCGACTGGTGATGATGGACCGTATTCCTTTCCCTCGCCCCGATGATCCTTTATCGCAGGCACGGGCCCGTGCTGTGGCGTCCGCTGGTGGTAATGGGTTTATGGCTGTTTCTGCCTACCATGCTGCGGTGCGGATGGCTCAGGGTGCGGGGCGCCTGGTGCGGTCAGTGGGTGATAGGGGAGTTGTGGCGGTGCTCGATTCACGGATTGCCACCCAGCGGTATGGTTCTTACCTGGTGAAGTCTCTGCCGCCTTTTTGGACGACCACGCGTAAGGACGTCGTGCTCGGGGCTCTAGAACGCCTGAAGCAGTCTATTAGCCAGTAGTAGAGGGGGTTGCCCTGCCGAGCTACCACGCCGTTTATAGTTTGGGCCGTTGATAGGCAACCCTGGTGATAAACAGGGCTGTTTATAGACTGCGCAGAACAGAGACGACTTTGCCCATGATGGTGGACTTATCACCCAAAATGGGCTCGTACTGAGTGTTCTGGGGCAGCAGCCAGGTGTGCCCGTCTCGCTGACGGAAGGTTTTGACGGTGGCTTCGTCATCGAGTAAGGCAGCGACAATATCACCGTTGTGTGCGGTGTTCTGGGCACGTACTACTACCCAGTCACCGTCGCAGATTGCAGCATCGACCATAGAATCACCCTTGACCCGCAGCATGAAGAGGTCGCCTTGACCTACTAGCTGGCGGGGGAGGGTCATCACATCTTCGATAGCCTGCTCAGCGGCGATGGGGGAACCTGCTGCGATTCGACCCACCAAGGGGACTGTTGCAAGGTTGTCATCAGTCTGTGCGAAGGTGGGCACAATCGGTAGGGTGATGACGTTGGTCTCTGGCTTGGCTTCTTCAGGTGAAGGTTCGCCGCTGAGAATTTCGATAGCGCGGGGGCGCTTGGAGTCGCGTCTGATATAGCCCATCTCTTCTAGGCGGGAGAGCTGGTGTGTGACTGATGAGAGTGAAGCTAAACCAACGATGTCACCAATTTCACGCATGGATGGCGGGTAGCCGTGCACCTCGATGGCGTTGGAGATGGCGTCCAAAATTTTTTTCTGGCGGGCAGTGAGGGGGCGAGAGCCCTTGTGGGGCGGGCTTGCCGGAGTCTGCGCAGTTCGTTCGCTCACGGTATCTCGTCTCTGTTGGTTCTTAAAATGTCAGCCACCCGGTGTTCACTATCAAGTGGTCTTCTAAGACTATGCCAAGCCAACAGCTTATTCAAACATTTGTTCTAATTTTTCTCGACTATGTTCGATTTTTCTGATAGAACATAGATATGAAGAAATCTTAGAACAAACATTCGACTTTCGGTTGAATGTTTGAGCGTGAATCAGGAGAAAGACTTATGAGCACCATCGCCTTGCCCGAGTTTATGGCTCGTACTTCTTTGAAGAAGCCCCTTGATCAGGCTGCTACTTTTACCATTAGCCAGGGGGCTCAGCCCGTAGCCTCAGCCGGAGCTCTGCGACAACCTCAATACCGTATTCGTTTTGCATCGCCCACCCCTGCGCACCGCGTACCTGCACGCCCCGCACCTACCCGCCCTGCACCTGAGACTGCTTCACGAGACCAATCTTCTTTATCTACCTCTTCTTCCCTGGCTCAGAAGCCTGCGGTGGCCACGGCGCCCCGGGGCCTTGCAGGGCCAGGTCACACAAAGGGCGTAAAACCTCAGAAGATTCGCCTCACCCGCCGCGGCCGTCTAGTGTTTAGAGGCCTACCACTTCTTACAATGCTGGCCCTGGTTATTCTGGGTGCCCTAACCCTGCTTGCGCCGGGGGAGGCTAAGAGCGCTACCGCCGATTCGGTGACGCCGGTGAGCCGTACAGTCACTGTGGTGCACGGGGATACTCTCTGGACGATTGCCGCAGATGTGGCACCAGAAGAAGATAACCGCGACGTCATCACCCGCATCATGAAGATTAACGATCTCACCAGCGCCCAGCTGGTACCTGGCCAGACCCTTGAAGTTCCTCTCTATCACCAGGGGCGATAAGGGTGATAAGGGGGTGAGCCTATGTGCCAGGTGGTGCAAAAGAATGCAGGGCAAGGCCTAGGTCGGTACACTAGGGGAGTGACAGAAAATACCACAGCACTCCAAGCCCTGCCTCTGCGCGATGATTTGCGGGGCCGTTCGCCCTATGGCGCGCCCATGATTGATGTTCCGGTAACCCTAAATGTTAACGAGAACACCCACCCTATGCCGCAAGAAGTTATCGACGCCATCACCCGCGATGTAGCCCAGGCCGCTGCAACCCTGAACCGCTACCCCGATCGCGAATTCGATACCCTCAGGGCAGAACTGGCCGACTATCTAGGGCATGGCCTGACCCCTGAAAACATCTGGGCTGCGAACGGGTCTAACGAGATCCTTCAGCAGCTGATGCAGGTCTTCGGTGGCCCTGGCCGTTCGGTGATGAGTTTTGTGCCTACCTATTCCATGTATCCCCTGCTGGCAGATGGTACCAATACCGCTTTTATCGCCGGTACTCGTGCCGCCGATTACTCACTGAGCGCGGAATCAGCAGTTCAACAGGTCACTGAACATACGCCCTCCATCGTCATTCTCTGCTCACCCAATAACCCCACCGGCACAGGCCTGGGCTTGGATGTGATTGAAGCTGTCTACGATGCAGTAGCAGCCTACAACGGTATTGTTGTGGTCGATGAAGCCTACGCCGAATTCGCCCAAGACCGCACCCAGAACGCCCTGACCCTGCTACCTGGCCGCCCCAACCTGGTTGTTACCCGCACCATGAGCAAGGCCTTCGCCCTGGCAGGTGCCCGCCTGGGCTATTTTGCTGCTAATCCTGCCGTTGCGGACGCCGTTCGCCTGGTTCGCCTGCCCTACCACCTCTCTGCCGTCACCCAGGCAACAGCGGTTGCCGCTCTGCGCCACCGCACCCAGCTACTAGCTAACGTAGACGATATCCGCGCCCAGCGTGACCGTATCGTAGAGCACCTCACCGGCCTGAGCTTAGAACCGGCCGTGTCAGATTCCAACTTCGTCTTCTTTGGTGGGCTCAAAGACGAAAAAGCGGCCTGGAACTACCTGCTAGAGCGTGGCGTCCTTATTCGAGATAACGGTATCGCCGGTTACCTGCGTGTGACCGCTGGAACCGACACAGAAACCAGCGCTTTCTTAGAACACCTCACCGACTATATACAGACCTACGAGCGTTAAACGCCAGAGACATCCCTATAGAACCCCGGCAAAACTCCTCAGAAAAAGAGACAGACATGGCAGTATCTACTGAATCATCCACCGGCCTTGGCCCCCGTATTGCAAAGATGGAACGGGTGACCAGTGAGTCATCCGTGAGCGTCGAAATCAACCTCGATGGTACCGGCGTATCAGAGATCGATACCGGTGTCCCCTTCTACGATCACATGCTCACCGCCCTCTCAAAGCACTCCCTGATTGATATGACCATCAAGTGCACCGGCGATACACATATCGATGTGCACCACACTGTTGAAGACACCGGCATCGTGCTAGGTGAGGTGCTCCGCCAGGCACTAGGTGATAAGGCGGGTATCCGCCGCTTTGGCACTGCCACCGTGCCCCTGGATGAGGCGCTGGCCTCTGCTGTGGTCGATATTTCTGGCCGCCCCTACCTGGTGCACACCGGGGAGCCTGAAGGCTTCGAATACCACCTGATTGGTGGCCACTTCACCGGCTCAATGGTGCGTCACGTCTTTGAGGCCTTCGCCTACCACTCCGGAATTTGCCTGCACATCACCCTAGAGGGCGGGCGCGACCCCCACCATATCGCTGAGGCCCAGTTCAAGGCCCTGGCCCGTGCCCTCCGCCAGGCCGTTGAGCCAGACCCCCGCCACACCGGTATTCCCTCAACCAAGGGAGCCCTCTAATGAGCGAGGCTACAGGGCAGAAGCCTACTGTCACGGTTCTGGACTATGGGGCAGGGAATGTGCGCTCAGCCGTCCGCGCCCTTGAAGAAGCAGGGGCGCAGGTAGTGCTCTCCCGCAAGGAATCAGATGTGCTGGGAGCTGACGGTCTGGTCGTACCCGGTGTGGGTGCTTTTAAGGCTGTCATGGACGGGCTAAAAGAAGCAGACGCTATCCGCATGATCGGCAGACGTGTTGCTGGTGGACGCCCCGTGCTTGGTATTTGCGTGGGCTTACAAGTCATGTTCGAAAAAGGTGTAGAGCACGGTGTTGAGACTGATGGCCTGGGCGAGTGGCCCGGTACCGTTGAAAAGCTCAAAGCTGAGGTCGTACCGCACATGGGCTGGAATACTGTGCGCGCCCCTGAAGGGTCACAGCTCTTTGCCGGTATCGAGAATGAGCGCTTCTACTTTGTGCACTCCTATGGGGTGCAAGAGTGGGCTTTTGACCAGAATAACGAGGCTATGCTCCCGCCCCAGGTCACCTGGGCTAACCATGGTGGTGACTTCATCGCCGCAGTTGAAAATGGGCCCTTGAGTGCAACCCAGTTCCACCCTGAAAAGTCTGGCGAAGCCGGTATCCGCCTGCTTAAGAACTGGATTACTTCCCTGCCGATTACCGGGCGTTTGGGCCAGGCCCAGTAGGGTGTATGGGCTGAAACTTCTGGCCTGCTACCCATTACTTTCAATCTAGATTTTTACTTCCACAACTTCCAAGGAGATAACAATGACTGACCGCCTCGAACTGCTACCGGCAGTTGATGTAGCTAACGGCCAGGCCGTGCGCCTGGTCCAGGGCGAAGCTGGCTCAGAAACCAACTACGGTTCCCCCGTTGAAGCAGCCCTAGAGTGGCAGAATGCCGGTGCTGAATGGTTGCACCTGGTTGATCTGGATGCTGCCTTTGGCCGAGGCGATAACATCGACATTCTCACTGAGGTGGCCCAGGAGCTCACCATCAAGATTGAAATGTCTGGCGGTATTCGCGACGACGAGTCACTAGAGCGGGCTCTCTCCCTTAACCCTGCTCGCATTAACCTAGGAACTGCCGCCCTAGAAAACCCCGAGTGGACCCGTAAAGTCATTGCCGAGCACGGCGACATTATTGCTGTTGGCCTGGATGTGCGCGGTGACGTACTGGCTGCCCGCGGCTGGACTAAGGAAGGCGGCAACCTCTGGGAGGTGCTTGACCGCCTGAATGAGGACGGCTGCGCCCGCTACGTTGTCACTGACGTAACCAAGGACGGCACCTTGCAGGGCCCCAACCTGGAACTGCTGCGCAAGGTTGCTGAGCGCACCGATAAGCCGGTGGTTGCCTCTGGCGGCATCGCTACCCTAGATGATATTGCGGCTTTGCGGACCATGGTGCCTTATGGTGTTGAGGGTGCTATTACCGGTAAGGCTCTTTACGCTGGCCAGTTCACCTTGGCTCAGGCCCTAGATGTTGCAGGCCGTCCCTAGTGGCAGATTTTTCTGACCGGGTGCACCGGGCTCATACTCATGGGCACGGTCACCCTGGTAACCCCAGTGCACCACGCCGCCAGGTGCCTGCCCATATTGCTGCCCAGTTGGCGTCCGCTGGCCAAAAAAATGATACGGGCGGTCAGCCTTGGGAGGGGCGCAACCTGGGGGAGGGCACTAGCCATACCCACCAGTTCCCTGGCGATGATGGTACTACTGACCCTGCCTTGCTGAGAGCCTTTGAGGCTTTTGCAGCGGGTGAGGTTGATGAAGTAGCTGTGGTTGATGCTCTGCGCTCTGTGCGTATTTTTGCCCCTGTGGTTGCCCAGTTGTCTCAGGCTGAGATTACTGAGCAGGGTTTGGTCTCAGATAAAGAGTCAGAGATGGCTTTGGTGAGTATTCAGGCACCGGACGGGCGCCGTGCCCTGCCTGTTTTCACTCATGTAGATGCGCTCACTAGGTGGCATGATATGGCCCGCCCGGTTGCCGCAGATATGCGTAAAACTGCCCTGTCTGCTGTGGAAGATGAGAACCAGCTTATTGTGGTGGACCCTGGGGCCGATCTAACCTTTGTACTGCGCCGCCCGGCCTTTTGGGCGATTGCTAAGGGTGAGCCCTGGGTGCCTTCTTACCGTAACTCTCAGGTTGCTCAGGAATTGAGGAACATTGCTGCGCCTATATCTGCGGTGGTGGCGGTTGAGGCAGCCCCTGGCAGCGGCGTCTATTCGCAGACTGCGGGCGGACGCCTGCTGGCAGGGGGCGGTCACGGGCCGGAGCTGAAAATTATGCTCACTCTTCGCCCTGGCCTCACGCAGGAGCAGGTTAACCAGACTGTGCGTACTTTTCAGGAGGGGCTTGCCCTTAACCGGGTGGTTGCTGAGCAGGTTGATTCTGTGCAGATTGCTTTAGCGTCGGCTTAGAATACTGGGCCGGTGAATTTTTCGCCGGGGCCCTTGCCGGGGGCATCCGGGTAGGGGGAGGCCTCGCGGAAGGCTAACTGTAAGGAGCGTAGCCCATCGCGTAGGGGAGCTGCGTGTTGTGAGCCGATTTCTGGGGCGGAGGCGATGACGAAACCTGCCAGGGCGGTGATGAGTTTGCGGGCTTCATCGAGATCTTTGAGTTCGTCGGCGTTCTCTTCGGCTGCTAGCCCGCATTTGACGGCGGCGGCGCTCATAAGGTGAACAGCGGCGGTGGTGATTACCTCAACCGCAGGGACCTCGGCAATATCTCGCATCTGGGCGTTGATTTCTTCAACCTCTTCAGCAGTTACACCATCGGGTAGCTGCTTGCTCTGGTGGGAGGGTTCTTCAAAACGGTAGCTGGTTTCCTTACTCATGTTTACTAGAATCTCACATCAACCCTACCCAGTGTGAATTACTCGTCACAGTTACCCTGGCTCCTGGCGTCCGCCTCTGAGAAAGAGGGGTGAAACCCTTGTATTTGCGCGCCTTATCCAGTAATGTTAAATGCTGTTTGCAAGTGGAACTTATATTCCCACCCGATGTTGCTAGTTTTGGCGACCGGGTCAGCACCCAGGCTTCCGTAAGGGAGACGAGAGGGAAAGCTGCGCCGTATGTTGGCGTGCCTGCCCCCTTGTTCTGGGTAGGTAACTGAAGCCTCCGCTTGCCAAGCCGCAACCGGGGGCTTTTTTCAACCCCCACAGAAATTCACGGGGGACACCCCCGCCACAAGCAACAGGAGCTTTGTCATTAGCGATCCACGCATCAACGACCGCATTCGCGTCCCGGAAGTTCGACTCGTCGGCCCCGGCGGTGAACAGGTCGGTATTGTCCGCGTAGAAGATGCACTGCGTCTTGCTCAGGAATCTGACCTCGACCTGGTTGAGGTTGCTCCTAACGCTAAGCCGCCTGTGTGTAAGCTTATGGACTTCGGTAAGTACAAGTATGAAGCCGCAGTCAAGGCACGTGAATCTCGAAAGAAGCAGGTTAATGCTTCTTTGAAGGAAATCCGTTTCCGCCTCAAAATTGACACCCATGACTACGAAACCAAGGTAGGGCACGCACGTCGTTTCCTTTCCGGCGGTGACAAGGTCAAGGCTATGATTCAGTTCCGTGGTCGTGAACAGCAGCGCCCCGAGATGGGTGTGCGCCTGCTTGAACGCATGGCAAACGACCTCACCGAGGTTGGTACTGTAGAGTCCAACCCCCGTGTTGATGGCCGTAACATGGTGATGGTTCTTGCTCCGCTGCGCGGTAAGCAGGAGGCCCGCCGTGAAAGCCAGAAGTCAGGTGGCCGCAAGGGTCGCGAACGCGTCAACACCACTGAGGCAACCCCTGTGACTAATTCCCTGGCAGATGCAATGCCTGCGGAACTTAAGGCACAGGCGTCAGCCGAATAGGAGCTGTTTAGACACCAGGCGCGGGCTCGTGTAGGGTTTCGTGCTTGGTCGTCGTTCGCTCTGCCGCTGTTCTTACTGAAAAGTAAGGACGTCGGTGGGCGGGCAGAACACCCTTAAAACTTCCCCGCATCTGTGGGGTTGTTGAGTTTTTCAGTTCCTTTCCCCGCAACCGGGGTGAGGGTAGAACGTAAGGAGAATCGGCTCATGCCGAAGCAGAAGACCCACTCTGGTGCTAAGAAGCGCTTCAAGCTCACCGGTACTGGCAAGGTTAAGCGCCAGCAGGCCAACCGCCGCCACTACCTGGAGCA
>JAXFPK010000163.1:0-8275 GCA_034179845.1 Rothia sp. (in: high G+C Gram-positive bacteria)
TGAGACAGCTCGAGGCGCATTCACCAGGCGGTAACCGTTCACGCTCGTACCAGTATTTTTGAGAATAGAGCGAATCTGCTCAACGGTGAGATTAGGGTCGCGCTCCTTCATCAAAGCAACAATGCCAGTGACGTGAGGGGCCGCCATGGAGGTACCATTCAGAGGCCCATAGCCTGGCCCCACCTGGGTATAGGCGCCAGTATTGACCGTAGACCAGATATCGGACCCAGCCGCCCCACCAGGGGCCACCACATCAAGCATGGGCCCCCAGTTAGAGTAACCAGTCATCCTATTCCCGCTGGCAGTTGCGCCCACCACGATAGCGCCCAGGCAGTTAGCCGGTGAAGTTCCAGCAGCATTAGCACCAAAGTTACCGGCTGCCGCAACGACCGGAACATTCCGGGCATGAGCTGCATTGATAGCGTCCTGAAGCACCTGAGGGCAGGTCGGTGAATAGAACCCCTCAGAATAGTTCACCACTGCCGCAGGGGTCGGGTTTGCCGGTGCCCCAGGCACGGGCACACCCGCACTCCAAGCAACACCAGCAGCCTGATCAGAAGTATAGGCTCGCCCGTTCACACCCATAATGCGAGCATGTTGAATACGGGCGTTAGGCGCAACCCCAGCAACACCCACACCGTTATCGGTAAAAGCAGCAGCGATACCAGCTACATGGGTGCCATGCCACATAGAACGCGGCACCTGTGGGCCCCAGTCCCCCTCATCATTGGGGTTAGAGTCCCAACCGTTACCGTCCCTACTCTGATCAGCCGACACAAAATCGTAGCCTGGCAAGGTCTTAGCAGCCAGCTCAGGGTGCCAGGTCTGCCCGGTATCTGCCACACCGATCACCACGCCCTCACCCGTAGCATACTTCCAGGCCCCAGGGGCATCAATAGCTCTCATATTCCACTGGTAACCAGCGAAATAGGGGTCATTAGGTGGGTTTCGGGGAGTAGCTGCCTGCCCAGCGCTAATGATGAGATCAGGCTCAGCGTATTCAACCTCAGGTTGCTCTTCTAGAAGCTCAACAATCTGCGCCTGCTCACTGGGGGTCATCATCTCTTGAACATCTACCACTTGAGCCTGTTCAACTGTCTCATGGGAGATTTCAGCGACCTCTACAGCAGGGGTGGCCTCTGCAATATCATCAAGAATCTCAGCCTGCTCTTGCTCCACCACCCCCTCCTTGAACTTCACAACCAGACGATCCGTATCAGGTTCTACCCGCGGCTGGTAGCGGGTGGTCATCTCACCGGCGGTACCAGCGTCCGGCCCTCCTGCTACCTGCCCCTGATAAGCAGCATCGCCGAAGGCACCCTGCGGGGGTGCCGCCTGACCGGCAGTAGGTAGGGCAGTGACCAAAAAGCCCGTTGCAAGCACCAAAGAACAGGTGCCTGCAACGGACTGAAAAAACGGTGAACGAGACATGCTTACTCCCTCAAAAAATGTGTGTCCTTACACAGCATACGGTACGAGGGAGCTACAGAAGCTCAAACCTAGAAACGAGCGTAAGCTACCGGGGTAACCTCACCAGTCTCAGCGGACCACACCAAAAGGGTCTCAACGCCGTTAGCTGCCCGGAAGAGCTGCTGGGCGCCACCGGTGATGGCGTACTCGTTAGCGACAGGCTCACCAAAAACCTGGGCACCACCGTGGGTGTAGAAGTAAGCCCCAATACCGCCAATAAGCTGCGGCTCAACCTTATCAAGGGCCTCTTCAAGGATGACGGGGAAATCATAGTTGTGGTGCTCGATGCCAGGGATCACGGTGAAATCTACGTTCTTGAAACCGGCAGCAGAGTAGATGCTGTGACCGTTTTCTGCTGCGCCGTAAGCTGACCAGGCAACAGGCCAGGTTGCGCCCACGCCGTCCTCAGAACCGATGTACCACTGGAGGGAGAAGTCTTTGGCAGTCTCTGAGGGTAGAGTCTGCAGTCCGTTGCTATTACCGCCGCCGACCATGACCGAACCGCCACCAGTGCGCCAGGAATCCTGGCTGTCAGCCAGTAACTCAAAACCGGTGATTTCTGCGCCACCAGAGTGGCCGATAGTCCATACGTTGGAAGAATCTAGGCCGGTTTCAGCAATGAAGGAGCTAGCGAAAGAACGGAACCAGTCGCCGTTGGCGTCCATGGACTGCCACCAGGTAATACCGTTGCCGGTGGCGTCCTTATCAGGGGAGATGACGGGCACAAAAACCATGTTGCGCTCATTAGCGACCTTAGCCATGCCCAGCAGCTGAGAGTTGTTGGGTGAGTGCACCTTGGACTGGTTAGTCTGCCAGTAGTCTCCATCGAGGTAGAAGACAACGCCCACAGGCTGGTTCCAGTCAATGTTCTCAGCATAGACGTGGTAGTTGGAGTGCACGCCAGCTTCTGAGGTGTAGCTGGCGAACTGGGCGGGGCTAACTGCCGCCTGGGCACCGGCAGAACCGGCAAAGGCCAGAGAGCCTGCCAGCAGACCTGCTGCCAGGACGCGCGCAGTAATGCGCTTGAGGGAGAAAGACATAGTTTCCTCTGAGTTAGGTGGGGGACGAATGAGAGAAAGTAATAACTTTCCTCAACAAATGTAGCATCTCGCAAGGAAAAACACGGGAACTGTATGAGAATACAGGGTGAATGGAGTGTGTCGTTAAAGCCTGGGGCAAGGCTTTCTGTAAGTGCCCACACATACGGGGAGAAAAGTATTCCAAGAAAAAACGCCTCCCACCTTTTGCTAGGTGAGAGGCGTACTAGTAGGGCCTGCGGGGCTTGAACCCGCGACCAAGGGATTATGAGTCCCCTGCTCTAACCAGCTGAGCTAAGGCCCCACAGCACCAGGCTCTAACGAGCGTGACACTGCCTCTAAGAATACCGAAAAAGGCAGATGAAACCAAACCACAGGTGGCTCTAGCGCCCCGCCAGGAACCGTTCATAAGGCTCATTTGAGCGGTAGAGAGACTCAAAAGTTTCCCAGGTTTTCTCAGCAGCATGACGGGCCACCATCTGGCGGGAGCACTTCCCCATGGCCTGACGCTCCGCCTCAGGCAGGCTCAGAATATCAGCCAGACGCCCCGCCAGCTCAGCGGTATCACCGGGCGTAAAAAGGTAACCATTCTTCCCCGAATCAACCAGATGAGGCAAGGCCAGCGCATCCGCTAGAACCACAGGTTTTGACGCACTCATAGCTTCTAAGGTCACCAGCGACTGCAGCTCGGCAGTGCCAGGCTGACAGAAAACATCAGCGCGCAGGTAGCCTGCGCGAAGCTCCTCATCAGAGACATACCCTAAGAAACGTACCCGATCAGCCACGCCGCAGTCAGCGGCCTTAGCCTGCAACTCGGCTAATATTTCGCCAGTACCGGCCACCTCAAGCACGGTTTTCTGCAAAAGGTCAGCAGGCAGACCTGAGAAGCCCTCAATGAGCACATCAATATTCTTTTCAACCGCTAGTCGCCCGGCAAAGAAAACCGTCAGTTCACCGGCAGGCTTATCAATGCTCTCCCCCGGGGCAAGCTCATAGTCAGAGCTTTGAATACCGTTAGAAACTGGCATAACGGGGCGAGAGAACTTACCGCCGCTTTCCATGGCGTCCGCACCAATCTGGGTGGGGGTAGTCACCACGGCTGCCTGGCCTAGCACCCGGCGCATATCACCCCACGATATTTTCTCCAGCACAGAGTTGACCCGGTCATTGAAGGGTAAGAAGGGGGTGATGTTCTGGGGCATGACGTGGTTGGTGGCAATTACTCTCACACCGCGTTTAGCGCCGATACGGGCCAGTACGCGCCCGATTAGGTAGTGGCACTGAATATGAATCACATCGGGCTGAATTTCTTGCACCAGGTGGTCTGCCTCAGCATAAATCTCCCAGGGGAAGTTCAAGCGCATATAGGGGTGGGTAATGACCCGGTGCGAGCGCATGCGGTGCTCCACGATGCCGTCGACTGTGTGGCAGCTGGTGACACCTTTTTCTTGTTTGGGTGCCATGACGTGTACGGTGTGGCCGCGTGCGGTCATTGCGTGGGCAAGACGGGATGAGAATTGGGCGGCCCCGTTGATGTCGGGTGGGTAGGTGTCGGCGCCAATGAGGATGGTCAGGGGCATGTCAGCCATGCGGGGCCTTTCGGGGTCTCTTCGTTCCTTGTCACACTGACCTTACCGGGTTTTTGGTACTGGCGCACAGCCCGGTGGTCGGTTGAGTGCGGGAAAACACCAAGCCCGCCCCGGCAGTGGATGCTGGGGCGGGCTTAGGGCAAGGACGCTTGTGCCGCCTTTTCTGAGGCGAGACAAGGGTTTTACTTGCGGCGGCTAATGAGTTTACCCAGGAAGAGGAAGAAGGCTCCCAGGGAGGTTGCCAGGGTTGCGAAGGACTTCCAGTGGGCCTGGAGGGTCTCGGGGTTGGAGGCGTTGACGGCCAGTTTGCGGCTGCTTTTAGCTGCGTTTGCTGGGGCGTTCTTAGCGGAGGCCTTGGCGTTGTGGACCAGGTTCTGGGTGCCAACCTGTACGTTGCGTGAGTAGGTTTCGATGTCATCGCGCAGGGTCTTGAGGTGCTCGCGGCGCTGCTTGGTGCGCTGGATGAGCTGTTCCTTGCTGGGGTTGAGGGTGGCGTGAGTCTGCTGGTCGCTGCCGCCCTGGGCATTTTCAGAGGCCTGCTTTTCAGCCTTCTTGGCTTCAGCGCGTTCTTCTTGCTCGCGCTTGACGCGCTTGGCGGTCATGGCGGAGCCTTCCTTGAGCACGCCCAGGTCGTAGAGCAGGCCAAAGATAGCTGATTCAGGTTTGAGAGGCATCTGGGCCTTAATCATCTTGAAGGCTATGAAACCGGCGATAGCGGCGAGGAGGAGGAAGAGCACGACGAGCACGAGGGCAGCGGCCCAGTTGGGCATGAGGGCGGCTAAGCCGACGTAGGCCAGGATGATGAGGGCGATTGTCATGAAGAGTGCAAAGATGAGGGCGATGGCGGCAACAGCGGCGCCTTTGCCTAGGGCGATGCCCTTTTCTTTGACTTCGATTTTGGCAATCTGGATTTCGTCTTTGAGCTGCTTAGGGGTTAGGTTGGTGAGCACCTTACCGGCGTCAACCACGTGTTGTGCGCTAGCTTTGAGGTTGTTATAGCCAGCGCGTAGACCCCGGGCCCGGACGGAGCCGTTTAGATCGTTGGGAGTGGTCATGTGCCACCTCTCTTAGTGTCAATAAGCGTACTTGCATCTTACATTTTCTAAATAGTAAGTTTACCGTCTTTTAGGTGCTGGTGGCGACTAGGCAACGGAATATAGCGTGTTTATGCAAGGTGTAAGTAGTTAAAGCAAAAGACCTAGCCGAAGCTAGGTCTTTTCTCTGGTGGCTCCCCCGACTGGACTCGAACCAGTAACCCTTCGATTAACAGTCGAATGCTCTGCCAATTGAGCTACGGGGGAATGTTGTTTGCGATGTTTTCATCGCCGCAACGAGTAATAACTTTACACGGGGTTCCCGTACCGCGCAAACCGAGAGCAGGTTAGCTCAGTCACAGTCTAGTCTTGGCCTTGCATCTTACTACGACGACGCAACTCAAGAGCAAGCAACTGCTGCTGTATCTCCCGATAAGCCTCAGCATCATTCTGGGGCGAAAGGCGCTGTAGCTGCATCAGCAAATCTGACTTTTGGCGGGTAATTTCCTGCTCAAAGAGACGATTGAGAATATCCCGCGAATAACGCATCAACTGCTCATCGGTACGAGCCGGAATAGGGGCCACAGTAAGTTCCGCCAGAAGAGTATGCACAGGCTCAGGGGCATAGGCACGCACCGTATTAACCCAGGTAGCCCCAGCCGCAGGAGCCATCATCGAAGCCGCCCCAATAATGCCCTGAGCAACCCCACCATGGGCCCGGTAACGGTAATGCACACCAGCCAACTCCTGCCACTGCTCCACAGAAAGGTACTGAGGGTACTGCAAGACAACTTCAAGAGCCTCCCGCTCAGTGCGAGCTACAGGGTCGCGCATATCAGGGAGCTCATAGGGGTCCTCCACCGGTGCCGGGGCTTCTTCTGCAGCAGCTCGGACAGCACGCTCTGCCTCTGCGGCTTCAGCTCGCTGACTGGCGGACGCCTGCGGGTAAGCTGCCGCCGCACTCACCGCTCGTTGAACTTCAGCAGCGTCCAAACCCAACTGCCCAGATACCTGCCGCACATAGGCCGGGCGCAGGGCAGCGTCCTTAATACCAGCAATAATGGGGGCAATAGCGCGCATACCGCGCACCCGCCCCTCCAAGGTACTCAAATCGTAGTTGGCAAGCGTGGCATCAATAGCAAACTCAAAGAGCGGACGCCGGGAGGCAATCAAAGAACGCACCGCAGCGTCCCCGCGGGTAAGGCGCAAATCGCAAGGATCCATACCGTCTTTAGCCACAGCAACAAAGGTCTGAGCAACAAACCGCTGATCCTCCGAAAAAGCAGCCAGGGCAGCCTTTTGCCCCGCAGCATCCCCATCAAAAGTGAAAATCACTTCGCCGCCAGTGCCATCATCAGAAATCAGACGACGCACAATTTTGATGTGATCAGTACCAAATGCGGTGCCGCAGGTAGCCACAGCAGTATCAATACCGGCAAGCTGGGCAGCCATAACATCGGTATAACCCTCCACCACCACAATCTGCTTCTTCTTAGCAATAGGGCGCTTAGCCAAATCAAGGCCATAGAGCACCTGCGACTTCTTATAGAGAGCAGTCTCAGGGGTATTAAGGTACTTGGGGCCCTGGTCATCATCGAAAATACGGCGGGCACCAAAACCAATAGTCTCACCAGTAATATTGCGGATAGGCCAGATGATACGCCCACGGAAACGGTCATAGAGGCCCCGCTGCCCCTCAGAAAACATACCCGTTTCACGCAACTCATCGGTGGTGAAGCCCTTATTCATCAAATATTTAAGCAGGTTATCCCACCCCTTAGGGGCAAAACCAACCCCAAATTTTTGGGTCGCTACAGGGTCAAACCCGCGGGCACCCAAAAACTTCTGGGCCTCCACGGCAGCAGGAGTATAAAGGTTCTTCTGGAAGAACTCCGCCGCAACCTTATGGGCATCCAGTAGCCGCTGGCGGCGTCCTACCTCTTCCCGGCTCATACCGCTACCCTGCTCATAGTGCAGCTCATAGCCAATGCGGGCAGCTAACTTCTCCACCGTTTCAGTGAAAGAAGTATGATCCATTTCCATGAGGAAACTAATCACATCCCCCGACTCACCGCAACCAAAGCAGTGATAGGTGCCCATCTGCGGGCGCACATGGAAACTCGGAGTGCGCTCATCATGAAAAGGGCACAGGCCCTTGAAAGAGCCAATACCTGCAGATTTGAGGGTCACATACCCTTCAATGATTTCGCGAATGTCGGTGCGAGAGCGCACCTCGTCAATGTCTTCTCGTTTGATTAAGCCTGCCACGGGTTCAATTTTAGTCTGCCCCGTCAAACTACGTCATCAAACTGAGTCGTCATCCAGCGGCCCCCGACGGGTGCGCCCTAACCCGAAAGACTCCGGCGAAAGCGCTATAAGCAAGGTGACGATAAAAGAACCCACACCAACCACCCAAAGGCCCGTCACAGCACCCGCCAGCAACCCAACAAGCACACTAGCTAGAGCAGCCACAAAAATCTCTCTCAAAGATTTCTTATATCTCATACTGATTTTCCTTTTCTATCAACACTTACCAGAGGGGCTTATCGCCCACCGCCCAGTGAGTCCCAGTAATCCGCTTAAACAAAGCAAGCGCAGAACGATCGGTCAAACAGGCAACCTGATCAATGACCAGGCGCAAACGGGCAGTATCATCATGACGGCCCAGCTCCTGCAAATCAGCGGTAAAGACCGGGTCAAGATAATCAGGGTTCTCATAGAGAGCATGAACCAAGAACTCCAAAATCTCCTGCTGATTACCATCTGTAGCCTGAGCCGCCGCGTCCCGCGGTGCCATCACAAAAGCAGTAGCAATACCCTTCAGCACAGCAATCTCATGCTCCGTCTCTTCTGGCACAACCAACTGGGCCTGGTAACGAGTCAGCGGCTCATCCCCATACACCTCACGGGTCGCCACCATAGCACGAGCAGCAAAACGCCCAATCAAAGTAGAGGTAAGCGCCTTAAAAGATGCCATAGACGAGCGAGTCCCCGTCATATTAGGCAACCAACGGTCAAGGCCCTCCAAACGGGTCAGAGCCCGGTCAAGGGTGGCGTCCTCAACCCCCGGCAGATACCAGAGCCGGGTCTTCTCAAAAACCTGCTGGCGGGCGTCCGCATTTTTTAGATCATCAAGCTGCAAGTG
>JAXFPK010000144.1:0-7724 GCA_034179845.1 Rothia sp. (in: high G+C Gram-positive bacteria)
ACCTGCAGGCCATCTGCGAAGGGGAAGAAAGCATCTGAGGCCGCAACGGCGCCACGGGCACGCTCAGCACCCTCAGCTAGAGTGTTAGCACGCTCTACCGAAAGGCGGCAGGAATCAACGCGGTTGACCTGGCCCATACCGATACCCACAGCAGCCCCATCATTAGCCAGCAAGATAGCGTTAGACTTAGCTGCGCGCAGGGCCTTCCAGGCGAACTCAAGGTCAGCGAGGGTCGCCTGGTCAGCAGCCTCACCGGCTACTAGCTGCCAGTTTTCGGCCTTGTCGCCATCGGCGTGCAGGCGGTCAGCGTCCTGGAAGAGGGCGCCACCAGATACCTGACGGTACTCGACAGTTTCACGGGCGAAACCTTCAGGTAGCTGCAGAATACGCAGGTTCTTCTTGGTCTGCAGAATCTCCAGGGCTTCAGGAGCGTAGGAGGGGGCAATAATAACCTCGGTGAAGATGCCCTTAACAGTCTCTGCCATTGCAGCAGTTACTTGGCAGTTAGCGGCAATAACGCCACCATAGGCGGAGAGAGGGTCGCAGGCGTGGGCCTTAGCGTGAGCATCGGCGATAGCGTCTTCTGCATCAGCAGCACCGACTGCGATACCGCAAGGGTTGTTGTGCTTGATGATGGCTACGGCGGGCTCATCGAAGTCGTAGGCTGCGCGCAGGGCTGCGTCACCGTCCACGTAGTTGTTGTAGCTCATGGCCTTACCACCGAGCAGTTCTGCCTGGGCGATGCCGGGGGCGGCAGCGGGGTCAACGTAGAGGGCAGCAGCCTGGTGGGGGTTCTCACCGTAGCGTAGGGATTCGGAGCGTTCGAAGGCAAGACCTGCGAAGGGGGGCCAGTAGTTGGCGTCCTCGTCTTGCTCGAACTGGGCTGCGGTCCAGGTAGCAACGGCGGTGTCGTAGGCGGCGGTGTGGGCGAAAGCAGCCGAGGCCAGGCGGCGGCGCTCTGCCAGGTTGAAGCCGCCTGCCTTGGCAGCTTCAACAACCTGACCGTACTTTGCCGGGTCAACAACGATGGCTACAGCGTCATGGTTCTTAGCTGCAGCGCGCACCATGGAAGGGCCACCAATATCAATTTTTTCGATGATAGCGTCCTGGTCTGCACCGGAGGCTACAGTCTCAACGAAGGGGTAGAGGTTGACGATGACCAGGTCGAAAGCCTCAATTTCCATGTCTTTGAGGGTGTCGATGTGGTCCTGCTTGCGGCGGTCTGCCAGGATACCGGCGTGGACGCGCGGGTGCAGGGTCTTGACGCGGCCTTCTAGGCATTCGGGGAAGCCGGTGATGTCAGAGACTTCGGTGACGGGTACACCGGCACCAGCGATGGCGGATGCGGTGGAACCGGTGGAGACGATAGCGACGCCAGCTTCGTGCAGGCCCTTTGCTAAATCTTCAAGGCCGGTCTTGTCGTAGACAGAAATAAGGGCACGCTTGAGCGGTACGCGGTCGAGCTCGATGAGACTCACAGATTAACTCCGTTTCTTTTGCTGCCGGGGTAAGCCAGGTAGCAGGTGGTTACGTGGATGTGAGTCGTTTTGGTATGGAGCCCCGACCCTAGGCCCAGCCCCGCAGGAGGAGGCTAAATTTGTGGGTTAGGCGCTGGGGCCTTGGAGGTCTTGGGCTAGGCGGGCGATGGTTTCTACCAGCAGTACCCGCTCTTTGATCTTGATGCGTTCGTGCAGGGTTTCTTCGGTGTCATCGTCGAGCACATCGACGGCAGCTTGGGCCAAGATAGGGCCGGTATCGACACCAGAGTCAACCAGGTGCACGGTCAGGCCGGTGACTTTCACCCCGTGGGCCAGGGCATCGCGGACGCCGTGGGCACCGGGGAAGGAGGGCAGCAGGGCGGGGTGGGTGTTAATGATGCGGTTCTTAAAGCGGTCCACAAGCTGGGCGTCAACAATACGCATGAAACCTGCAAAGATAATGTAGTCGGCCTCGTAGCTGGCGATGGCTTCTTCTAGGGCCCGGTTCCAGGCTTCGCGGGTCTCGTAGGCCTTAGGTTCTACCAGGAAGGTTTCTATTCCGGCGGCTTGAGCCCGTTCAAGGCCTAGGCAGGGTTTATCGGCGCCGACGGCTAGAACCGTGGCGTTGAGGTCGCCCGCTGCTACGGAATCAAGGATAGACTGTAAATTTGTGCCCGAGCCGGACACCATCACCACAATGCGCATACAGAAAAGTTTATCGTATGCTAGCGCCCCACACCGCAGAGTTTTTGTGATGAGACAGTGAAGGGGTGAGGGCTGTGCGGGGTCTTTGCTGTGGGGCGGTAAGGTGGTAGGTATGTCTGACACTGTGCGTCCTTCTCATCAGTTGCCCTCTGAGTCTGCCCTTGCGAGTATCAAGGTGTGGTCGCGACTTTCTTTTTTGGCCATGGTTGCCACGGTCGCTAGCGCCTCTTACCCTGGCTGGTTGGCTCTGGTGACCGCTGTGCTGGCGGTGCTCACTTGTGTGTTTGCCACCGTGGCGCTGGTGAAGATGGCGGGGGCTAGGTTCCCTGCTTTTTCGATGATTTTGATGGTTCTGCTGATATTGTGGTCGCTCTTTTTGGGTTTTGCGGCCCTCGTTCAGCTTCTTTTTGTGGATGCAACAATGGCCTACGCTGAATGTTTGCAGCAGGCTGTGACCTTAAGCAGGCAGCAGCAGTGCACCGTACAGATGAGCGATGGCCTGCTGCAGCAGCTTCTGGGCCAGTAGTTGGCCTGGTATGTTATGAGTTTTATTGGGTGTGCATAGAAGAGCCAGGCTCACATGAGTTGTGAGCCTGGCTTATTTTTTAGGGGGAACGGGTTTCGTTCTCTGCGCCTTCAGCTAGTTCTTCCAGGCGTTTTTGGCGGCGGGCTTGCAGGGATTTCGGACGCCGGACCACAGGGCGGAAGGGAAGAGCAGGTTCTGCTTCTTCTTCGGTTTCGGCTACAGGTTCGGGTTCTGCCTGCTTGTTTGCAGGATCAGCTTCTGTGAGCTCAGTAGCTGGCTCTGTTTCCGCTAGCTCTGTCTCTACTTGCTCCTTCTCCATATGCTCGTCTTTCACTGGCACAAGTTTAAGCTGCACTTCTCTGTCTTTCTGAAGAGAACGCTGAATACGGGTCCTTGCTTTCTCGAGCTTAGCCTGAGCCTTTGTAGCTTTTTTCTGTTCGCGGGTGGGCTTGGTTTGGGCAAATCGTTCTAGTTCGCCGGAGGTATCTCGCACCAGCAGGTGAGCCAGGGCCAGGCCGAGCATGGTGCCTAGTGCCAGTAAGAGAGCTGAGTAGGCACCAAAGATGAAGGGGTGAGGCCCGATAGCGGTGAAGCGCCCCAGCCCCAGTGACCCGTTAGCGGCCCACCCTAGCAGGGCCATCAGTAGGAAGGTGGGGACGAGGGTAAGGACGGCTAGCCCCAGGGTAGAGAGAGTCCACGATAGCCAGCGGTAGCGGATTTTAAGGGAGAGCCACTCATCATAATGGTTTTCACCTTCGCGGAAGAACCACCAGCCCCCTAGGGCACCGGCGGCGAGGGGGACTGCTAGGGCCAGGTAGCCCCAGGGTTCGGTCGCGTGCGGTAGGGCCCCTAGCACCGGCAAGGAGGGCATGACCCCCACATTGGTGCCGGTCAGATCAACAGAGGTGCCCTCACCTAGGGCAAAGCCCGCCCCGGAGCTCCAGGCCATGGCATAGACCACCAGGTTGACCAGTAGACCTAGCTGTAGCAGGGTCAGGGCCAGGTCGCCGACTGCCCCGGCGCGTAGGCTCTGGTAGAGGGTGACTACCTCAGCCCAGTGCCAGAAGAGAGTGAGTGCCAGAAGTAGGGCGCCACCGGCTAGGAAAGCTAGTGAGCTGACCAGGGCTGCACGTAGTAGGGCCCAGGCGTAGGAGCCGGCCCAGCGGGAGTACTGGCTAAACTTTTTCACCCAGTCAGCTGCGTTCACACCGATCATGGCCGCCAGCGAGCGCGATTCGGCGTACCCGCCTAAGAGGATGCCTAGGGCTGCTACCCAGAGGGGCACGAGGGCGGCCCGTGTTGGGGAGGTGGAGAAGAAGTCGTTGGTGGAGAGTAGGCTCACCCCGGCACCTACCAGGGCGTAGGCGGTGAGGCCTCCTGCTAGGGGTTGCCAGAATTGGCCTTCGTAGCTGGCGCGGGCTAGGCGGCGTCCGGCCCGGTAGCACAGGGCTAGGGGGATGAGGGTTAGCCCTAGTGGTACGAGGCTCATGGTTCCGGTGACTGCTGAGAAGACTCCTTGTTCGGGAATGTTCATGTTCAGGGGTACGCCGTGGATTAGTAGCCAGATATGGCCGGCTGCAGAAATAGCTGCGGCGAGGGTGCCGCTGTTAAAACCGTTGGTGTACCAGATCGCTGCCAGGAGTAGGACGACGGTGAGGTAGGAGGCCAGCGCCACGAGGGCAAGTTCAACTGAGCCCTGGAGCCATAGGGGCATGGGGAGGGAACGTTTGGGGTGAGCGGTGGTATTCATCGCCTTTCATCATGTCATGTTTCTTTGTTCTGTGCTGTTCTTTCCTTGCACGCTGTAAGAAGTGCAGGGGTTCTGTGGGTCTGCGCTTCTCTTTTGGCTGCCTGGGTGGGGTTTATGATGTGAGAATTTAGTCTTCCCAGGGGTTAGTTGCTGGTACGCCCCAGGATTTATAGATTTCGGCTTTGCTGGAGATAATTTCGAGCTGGTGGACGGTGGCGGTTGCGGCCATGAGCCCTTCGAGGGCTGCTGTGGGGAGGGGGCGTGGGTCTTGGCCTCCTACGAGGTGTAGGTGCTTGTCGGTGTGGCGTCCGGCCCATTGCAGGGCTATCTTCGCGTCGATGTCTAGTACATGCGAGTCGAAGCGTTCCATGAGCTCAGCAAGCCAGCGTTCGGTTTCTGGGTAGGGGTAGAGCCCTTTGAGTTCGCCGAGGCTGAGTACTGAGATGTACATGGTGCGGTAGGAGCGGCGGCGGAGGCAGTTCACTACCTGCTGGTGCGGGGTGGCCTTGCGGATTTCGGCAAGGACGTCGGAGTCGAGAAGCAGACCTACCTGGCTCATGCAGCTTTGAGAACACCGTACTCGGTTGTGGCAGGGGTGCCCTTGGGGTTGAAGGCGAGCAGGAAGTTGAGGAATTCGCTGCGTTCGTTAGAGAAGCGGGTGTAGTCCTGGATGCTCATTGCGGTGTAGCCTCCGCGGGCTGGTACTGAGGCGGCGGAGATGTTCTTTTGAACGGTCAGGTGAGGACGGTGGGTGTGGGGTCGAGCGTTTGACATGCCGTCGTTGCGCTTAAGGTGCGCATTCCTTTCGAATACTTGCTCTTGCCTGCACCAAACAGCGCTGAATATGCGCGATGCAGACCGCTTCGTCATCCGAGCCACCCGTGAACATGGGGTTGGCGTTCAACCAAAGTCGGAGCTTAACAGTTGAATCTCTTGAAGCTGGTAAAAGCATAACCTGCCCTCGAAGTTTCTGTAAATATCTGTCTCATTATTTTTAATGCTGGAGTGAGTTGGCCTGCTGGTGCTGGGTCTTAGGTGGTGCGATACGCTAGAAGACTAGGTATTTGCTCTGTTGTGAAGGTGTGCCTGTGTCTACTTCTTTCCCTGAAATTCCGGTAACAGCCCCAGCCATTATTCGGCAGGTGGGCTCTGGTGCTTATACGCGGGGGCAGCGATATATGCGTGAGGGGCAGGTCATTCGTTACACCTATGATGAGCAGGCTCGGGTGCTTGAGGGGCAGGTGGCTGGTTCTGGCTCGGCGCCCTATACTGCGCGGGTGGCTTTCCCTGCTGAGGTTGTTGCTGGTTCTTATGCTTTTTCGGCAACGTGTTCGTGCCCGGTGGCTCATAACTGTAAGCATGCGGTGGCGCTCATGCTGACTGCTATTGACCGTACGGCTAAGGCTAAGCGGGCGATGACGGCCTCATCTAGCACCTGGAAAACCGCGCAGGAGCCCAGCAGCCCCCAGGAGAAGGTTCAGCAGATTCTTGAGGTGGCTCAGGGGGTGGGTCTGCAGCGGGCGGCAGATTTGGCACAAGAGCAGAGGGGTGAAGCGGCGATGTTTAGCCTGGAGGCTCAGGCCGATGAAGGCACCCAGGCGGACACCGGTGGGCAGGCTAGTAGGGCCCTGCCGGCGTGGCGGCGTTCTTTGGCTCATTCTCTAGCAGCGCGCCCCAGCTACGATAGCCGTAACCACCGGGTTGCCGGGGCCCTCGATGTGCGGCTGGTGGTGCCCGGTAAGTACGGGTGGACTAAGAATATTGGTGCTCCCCGGGTGTCGCTTGAAGCTCGTCCGCTGATGATGGGGGCCCGCGGTAAGTGGATTAAGGGAGGTTTGAGCTGGGAGAAATTTTCGGGCTCTGCCGCCGGGGCTGCGGGTACGGGTCTGCTCCCTGAACATGCAGCCTGGTTCAACGAATTTTATGCGGTGATTCGAGGCTCCCAATCTATCTATTCTTCGCACCGGGATTGGGCTTCTATTTCGAATGTGGATTCGTCCTTGCTCTGGCAGATGCTGGAATCTGCTAGCGATGTGGGTCTGACCGTGCTCCTAGAGGGCAAAGAAACCGGGCTGGCTATCGCCAGCGCCCCCCAGATTGAGCTGGCTTTAGACCCTGTGCCCGAACGGGGCTCTTCCACCGATGCTCTGCGGCTCACTCCCCTGCTGCGCTGGGGCCCTTACACTCTGCCTGCTCATTTCACCCATAAGCTGGGCAATAACCGGCAGGGTTTCATTGCCCTGGGTGGGGCAGCCCAGGAGGCCTATGTTCAAGCTGCTACCGCTGCCCGCTGGGAGACTACCCTGCCCTCAGCCCTAGCCCAGGCTAGTGAGGTGGCACCTGAACACCGGCCCTCCTGGCTGAGCGCTGACTCTGAGCTGGTGCTCATTCCTCTTGCTGAGCCGGTCGATGCGGTTGCCGAATCCCTCATATCAGGGGAGCAAGTGACAGTACCGGCCGCAGACGTCCCCGCCTTTTTTGCTGACTACTACCCTGCCCTGACCCGGGCGCTTGCTGTCTGCACCACTAGCGAAGACCTGGAGCTACCGGCCGTCCGTATGCCAACTTTGGTGCTCACAGTCGCCTTCGATCAGCCAGGCCCGCCCTTTACCGCTTACACCGCCTGGCACTGGGAATACCCGGTCAACCCCACCGGTGACGATAGTGACTTCATCAGGCTCGATGCCCTGGGCTACCCCGGTGAAGACAGGGCCGATGTGCGCGATACCGCCCACGAATACCGGGTCCTCAAAGAGGTCAAAAAGATTCGCCCCGGCCTGCCCTTCACCCGCCACTCCACCGAAAACTGGGGCACCCGCACCCTGCTAGAAACCTACCTACCTGCCTACCAGCAGGTTGAGGGGGTGCGGGTCGATATCACAGGCCCGAAACCTGAATTCCGTGAACTGGATCAAGCCCCCGAAATTATTGTGACGGTGGACGATACCCGCCGCCGCGACTGGTTCGGGCTAGGGGTAGCTATCAAGGCTGGGCAATGGCATGTGGCTTTCTCAGAGGTTGTTGCAGCCCTGGCCAAGGGCCAAACCCACCTGCTACTGGGCAATGGCCAGTACTTTGCCCTTGACCGGCCCGAATTCATGAAATTACAAGAGCTACTGCGCGAAGCAGCCCAGCTCACCGATAAGGCCGGGCCACTAGAAATCAACCGCCACCAGGTAGGCCTCTGGGAAGAACTTGAAGAACTCGCCGCAGAAACCCAGACCGTTGCCGCCTGGGACGAGCAGGTCTCAGCCCTGCTCAACCT
>JAXFPK010000166.1:0-16544 GCA_034179845.1 Rothia sp. (in: high G+C Gram-positive bacteria)
ATGAGGGTAAGCGGCATAATAGGTGCGTGATGGCGTTGGCTCGTAAGCGGTTGAATGTTTTGTTTGCGATGCTTAGGGATGGGTGTTTTTATGAGTCTCGTGTGTCGGTGGGGGCTTGACGAAAACTATAGAAGCACCCCCAAAAAAGGGATTTAGCAGCCTAGGCGGCTAGTCGCTTGCGCTGTTCGGCGCTCAGACGCACCAAGGAGCCGGTTTCGGTGTTGAAAAAGGCCAAGGTGGTGCTCGCTGAGACGCAGTGGACGCCAGTCACCGAGTCAAAGAGCTCGTAGGTAATAACCAGGGATGCGGCTGTTACCTTACTGACCTGCATCTCTACCCGTGCAGGCAGGCCCCGGTAGGCTAGAGGGCTACGGTATTTGACGTAGTTCTCAGCAACCAGGGCCTGAGTGCCGGTAGGCAGGGTATCAAACAGGGGTAGTGGCGCGGATGCCCGCCCCGCCTGGCCGTCAGTTCCCTCCCCCACATGTAGGGCAGGGTCACCGGACGAGGGTGGCGGGCCAAAGAGGGCCACGCGGGCCTCTTCGAGGATCTGCATCATGGTCACGTTATTGACGTGGCCGTAGGCGTCCATATCGCCCCAGCGCAGAGGAATATGAAAAGTAAAGCTGTGCATAGCTGCTACTCTACTCTTCCCTCTGCTGGCTTGCTTTAACCCTGGCGGGCCTTGAAGCGGGGGTTCTTTTTGTTGATGACGTAGACGCGGCCGCGGCGGCGTACAACCTGGGCGCCGGGCATCTTCTTGAGAGAGCGGATAGAGTTACGAACCTTCATGGTCTTCTTCTTTCTGGTGGGGTGCCCTGGTGGGCACGGTTTTATGGGGTGGCTAGTGGAGAAGCTGGCGGCTCAGTGCGTCGGTATCGATGGTGCACTGATTGAGCATGTCTTGGAGGTGGTCGGGGTCCAGGTCGTCGCCGGTGACCACGATGATGCTGCGCGGTGGTATATCTGGCCCCCATTCGCCGCAGGTTTGAAGCCAGACGGTGGGGCCGATACCTTCAACTGCTACGCGTTCTTGCGGGTGGTCGGTGAGCCAGACGTGGCCACGCACCCGGCAGGCACCTTCAACGATGTGGGGTAGGTGCTGGGCTAAGGCTTGGGTATCGAGGATTGAGTCTGCGGTGAGCACTGCTGAGGTGAAGTTGGGCCCGTGTAGATGCCCGCAGGTTTCTGCCCCTTGGGCGGCTTCTTGGGCTTGGGGGTGACAGGTTGCTAAGTGCCCGGGAACTAGGCGGGAGGTGACGGCCCCGGCCCGGTAAGCAGCGCAGGTGAAGGGCTGGGAGGGGTCGGTGATCAGGTGGGCGTGGGGGGCCAGGTGGCTGAGCAGGTCGGCAGTTCTCTCTTGTGTTTCCTGAGCGGTTTGTGTGCTTAGTAGGGAGTTGCTGACGCTGATGACGGTGTCTGCGTAGGCTAGTTCTGAGATGAGGAATTCGCCGGGGGTGCGATCGTCGCTGCAGGAGCCGGTGAGGCCGCGGTCGGTGAGGGAGTTGCCGTCCCAGAGGTCATCTTCTAGGTCATCTGCAATGAGAGCTAGGGTGCAGCTGGTGATGGGGTGGCCGGTGGTTTCGTCGTCTGGGTGCACAACACTCGCCTGGGAGACACCAATGGGTAGGGCGATAAGGACCAGTTCGTCACTATCGGGCAGGTGGCTTAGGTGGGTTCGGGTTGCGCAGCTGGTGCACTGGGTTTTGCGGTAGACAGCGGTTTCTTGGGTGGCTTCTGTCTGGGCAGGTGCGTAGGTGCGGGTGGTGATGGTGGTGCCTGCCCCATTTTCGACGTGGGCGTCTAGCTGGATGTAGGGGGCCGTGGGGTAGTTGGCGCGCAGGGCATCGGCGGCAACGCTCCGGGCCAGCAGGCTGGCAGAAGATAGGACGAGGAGGGGCATACCAGCCATAATATATGAGAACGATTCTCATACGCAATATAGTGGTGCCCCTCCTCACGCACCCCAAAAGCGCCCTACGAGAAGTACCTAGCGTCGCATAGACGACTCCACGGCAGCATCCGCTTCAGCAAAAGCGTCTTCATGCCCAGTATGCACACGCTTGACCACGCCGAAGTAAATCATGCTCAAAATCAGGAAGTAAGCAATACCCATGGTGGCAGGGGCAGCATTACCGCTACGGGCAAAAAGAGCCGCCCAAATAGCCAGCAGCAAGAAAATACCCAGGCCCGCGGTACCCCGTCCGCCCCACATACGGAAAGCTGAAGAATCACCCTCAACCCCCTTGAAGGCAATATAGGCCAGCAGAATCAGCACCCAGACCGTCAAAGCACAAACCATGGTCAAGGTCATCATCAGACCAAAAGCCTGGCCAGGCAAGAAGAGAGCCAGCAGAATCGCCAGCACCACACCAGAGGTTGAAGCCCACAGGGCCAGCACAGGAATACCGCCCTCGCTCACACGAGCCAAAGGCGCAGGGGCCATCTTCTCACTCGCCAAAGAGTGCAGCAGGCGGGTGCCCGCATAAAGGTTAGCGTTAGCTGCAGAAAGAGCGGCAACCAGAATAATGAAGTTAGTCATCGAGGCGATAGACGGAACACCAATTTCTGAAAAGACCAGGACGAAGGGTGAGGCCTCCACAGAACCGTCTAGCTGGGCCGCTGACTGCCAGGGAATAATCGATACAACAATGAAAAGAGCAACCACATAGATAGTTGCCAGACGCCACATATTGGCCTTGGTTGAGGCACGGACAGAACGCACGGGATCCTTAGCCTCAGCAGCAGAAATGGAGAGCATCTCAATACCACCAAAGGAGAACATGACCACAGCCAAAGAAAGCCAAACCCCGTGGAAACCGGCGGGCATAAACCCACCGCCCTGGGTCAGGTTAGCAACACCGCTGGCTTCATGGCCGGGCAGGCCCACAAAGACCAGGGCCAGGCCAACGACCACAAAGAGCAGCAGGGCAATGACTTTAATGGAAGACAAGAAGAACTCCATGGTGCCGAAGTAGTTAACGCTGCGGATATTGAGCACCACAATCACAGCGCCAAACAGCACAATCCCCACCCACAGGGGCAGATCAGGCCACCAGTACTGCAGGTAGGTTCCTACAGCTACCAGCTCAATACCGGTGATGACGGCGGTGACAGTCCAATAGGCCCAGCGGGTCAGATAGCCAGCGTAAGGGCCCAGGTAGCGCCCGGCGATAGACCCGAAGCCACCGCGCACCGGGTAGCGCACGGCCATTTCACCGGTAGAGGCGGCGATAACGGCAGCTACCAGGGAGCCAATAGCGTACGAGAGAATGACGGCCGGGCCAGCTAGGGCAATAGCACCAGATGAGCCTAAGAAAAGCCCGGTACCCAGGGCCGAACCCAACACAATCATGGTCATTTGCCCATGGGTGAGTGAGCGTTTAAGGGTGGGCGCTTTGGCCTGCCCCTGCGAAGGTGTGTGTGCCACGGTAAACCTTACTGTGAGAAAAGGTGGTGTGCGATAGGAGTGTTAATGTGCGGACGCCGGTGCACCCCTGCCCTGCTCTAGGGCAGGGGGGCGGCTACCGGCGTCCTGATGTAGATCTGCTACTGATTTTAGCGCTGCGGAGGGGTCTGAGCCACGGACACCTGAGTGGTGATAGCGCGGACCTCTTCAAAGGCATCATCGGAGGTGCTGATGTTCTTATTGACTCCGGCGAAGTAGATGATGGTGATGAGGCTAAAGAAGCCTAGGCCCACCAGGATAGAGGGGAGCATAGAGCCGCCAGCGAAAAACATGGCAATGAAGGTTGCAACCACACCGGCCAGACCAAGTGCTGCGGTAGCTGAGCCGCCGAAGACACGGAAAGGGGAGGCATCACCTTCGGCCTTTTTGTAGGCCATGTAGGAGAGCAGAATCATGGACCAGACCATCAGCATGCAAACGGTGACGAGAGCCATCATGTAGACGAAGATTCCGCCCACGCCCGAGATAGCCATGATCATGGCCACTACAGCACCCAAAGATGAGATGGTGAGCGCCAGGGCCGGGATGCCTGAGGGGCTGGTACGGGAAAGGACCTTGGGGGCCATGTTCTCGTGGCCCAGGGCGTGCAGCAGGCGGGTAGCTGCGTAGAGGGCAGCGTTAGCACCTGAGAGGGCTGCGGTCATGAGGATGAAGTTGGTGATACCGCCAATGTAGGGGATCCCCAGTTCGGTGAAGACCGTAACGAAGGGGGAACCTTCAATCTCTTTACCCAAGGTGGCAGCGGTAGTCCAGGGAATAATGGCTACCACGATGAAGAGGGAGAGCACATAGAAGGTGGCTAGGCGCCACATCATGGCCTTGGCAGATGAGCGCACGGAGCGTACTGGGTCTTTGGCTTCTGCAGCGGAGATAGAGATGAGTTCGACACCACCAAAGGAGAACATAACCACGCCCAGGGCAATCCAGATGGAGGAGAAGCCGTTGGGCATGAACCCGCCGTGGGCGGTGAGGTTGGCGATACCAGTAGGTTCACGGTCAGGGAGGCCGAAGAAGACCAGGGCCAGACCGAAGATGATGAAGAGGATGACCGCGCTAACCTTGATGGAGGAGAGGAAGAATTCGACAACACCGAAAGATTTGACGCTGGTGTAGTTGAGCACGAAGATTGCGCCGCCGGCGATAAGTACCCAGACCCAGAGGGGGACCTGGGGGTACCAGTAGGACATGTAGGCACCGACGGCTACGACCTCGGCCCCGGCTAAGGTTACGGTGGTCATCCAGTAGGCCCAGCGGGTGAGGTAACCGGCGTAGGGGCTGAGGAATTTACCGGCGATGGTGCCGAAGCCACCACGGACTGGGTAGCGCACGGCCATTTCGCCAGCGCAGGCGCCGATGATAGCGGCAACAAGTGAGCCGATGGCGTAAGAGATGATGACGGCCGGGCCTGCGATGGAGATAGCTGCGCCGGAGCCGAGGAAGAGGCCGGTGCCCACAGCTAGGCCGAGGGCAATCATGGTGAGTTGGCCGTGGGAGAGGGCGCGGCTGAGTTTGCCGCCCTCTTGCTGGCTGGTGGTGGTTGATGCCACAGGTGCCCTCACTTTCAAAGGGGTGATGTGGTGTACGTGATGAACCGAAAGTCTACACAGGTTTTCTGAGGGAAAACCGGTCTTCAGCACCCACCCTTTGGCAGTGAGAGGCACATCACCTTATTGGCGTCGGGTGCGGGACCCTTAGCAGACAGAACGCGGCGGGCGGACGTCCGCAGAGGCGGGCACCTGCCCACGTGAGTGCCCACGAGACTCTCGCAGTGTCTACGACACCAGTGGGCACAGCGCGAGTCTGGTGGGCTCTCGCTCTATCTCGCGGGGCCGTAGGTGGGTTCGTGGCGCTTGAACCAGCCAATGACCAGGTAGGTGACAGGCAGCAGTAGTAGCTCCACCAGGCACTTGTAGATGTAACCGACGATGACGTAGTTGAGGAAGTCACCGAAACTTGTAATTCCAATAATGGGGGCGGCAATGGAGCAGAAGATGATGGTGTCAGCTAGTTCACCGACCAGGGTTGAGCCCAATAGACGGCCCCAGAGGTGGCGGCCGCGGGTTGCGGCTTTGAGCTTGACGAGCACCCAGGAGTTGAGCAGCTGGCCTGCCAAAAAGCCCAGCAGGGAGCCTGCCAGAATTTGGGGCACGGGCCCCAGTACGGTTTCAAGGGCTCTCTGGCCTTCATAGAAGTCAGCGGCAGGTAGGGCGATGAGCACCCAGAAGCTGGCGGCGGCAGCGGCGGCAGCGACGAAGCTGGTAATAATGGCGCGACGGGCTAGCTTAAAGCCGTAGATTTCACTGATGACATCACCTAGTACGTAGGCCAGGGGGAAGAGGAAGAATCCGCCGTCGGTGATGATAGAGCCGAAGGTTACGCCCTTGGTTGCCCCAATGTTGGAGAGGATAAAGACCACGCAGGTAGCAACAAGGAGCAGGTCGTAGTAGGTGCGGGCTGGGCGGGCAAAGCCGGTATCGGCCAGGTGCCCCTGGGCGGACGCCGGTGAGCTGGCGGAGGGTGTAGACACAGTTATCCCCTGGGTTTGAGTGATGAGTTTGAAAAGTGCCCACCTGCCACCTGGGCGCCCACTAGCTTACCGATTTTTGGGTGGTGTCGCACTGCTTGCTGGGTGTGCAGTGGGGCGCATTGGCGTCCGCTGGGGTGAACTTTTGGCAGGTTTTGCTGACAGTTTTCTAGGTTCTGTGGCGAACAATAGTTTTTAGTGACAGATGGCGGTAGAGTGTCATTATGCCTCGAATTACTGCCGCCACCAACGCCGCCCAGCGCGAGAACACCAAACGCGCCATTCTTGATTCTTTCGGCCGCCTGCTCTACGAGCGCGGCCTGCCCGGTCTTACCATGACCCACATCGCCAAGAATGCTGGCGTTGGCCGCACTGCGGTCTACAACTATTTTGCTGACATGGGTGAGCTTCTCATTGCCTACGCTCTGGATGAGACAGAGCGCTTCCTGACCGAACTACAGGAGGCCTTGGCCGGGATTGAAAACCCTATTGACCAGCTAGCTATTTATGTGCGCCTGCAGATTGAGGATCTTTCCCGCCGTCATATGCCCCCTGGCCCTGCTATGCGGTCGGTGCTTTCCCCTGAGGCTTTTGCCAAGTTGGGGGATCATGTGCGTGAGTTGCAGATGGTGTTAGCCGGTATTCTTTCTGCTGCCATTGAGCGCGGTTATCTACCCAAGAATGATATTCGTGAGCTGGCGCAGTTGGTTCACGGTTCCTTATCGTCGAGCGCTGATCGCACCGATGAGGCAAGTGATAAGGCTGCCCGCGAGCGCCACATTGAGAATACGATTCGTTTTATTCAGATGGGGTTGGGTGCCCGTTTTGATGAGAGCGGACGCCCGCAGCGGTTAGATGGTTCCCCTGAGGTGCACTTGTTGGTGGCTTCTTAGGGGGTGTGGGAGTGGCCGAAGAGGGCCTGTTTATGAGGAGAGTCATATTCATGACAGAATATTTCTTCAAGTCACTTTGACCTTATTTGAGGTGTGGGCCAAATCAGTGTTTAATCATGCCCAAACCCTCAAAGACCCAGGCTCCTATCAGTCTGGCCTCTAGCGGGAAACCAACCTGCGCAACACCGTTCGCTGGTGCGACAGCGTTGCATCGATACGCAAACTAGCACAAGGACCACAATGTCTTCTGTCACTAACCTTATCCTTCAAGCAGCGCGCGAAGAATCCACCTGCGATGCCAACCTCCCTGCCCAGCCCTGGCAGGTAGACCAGGACCATTCCTACGGCCCCGGCGCATCTATCGCTGATACCTTCCCGACCACAGCACCCCGCCAGGCAGAACTGCCGCAGCGCTACACCCAGGCCAGCACCCCTGAACTTGAGGCTATGATTACCGCCGCCCGCCAGAAGCTGGGCGAGCGCATCAAGATCCTGGGGCATTTCTACCAGCGTGATGAAATCATCCAGTTCGCAGATTTTGTGGGCGACTCCTTCAACCTGGCACAGGCCGCTACCACTCACCCTGAGGCAGAAGCCTTTGTTTTCTGTGGTGTGCATTTCATGGCAGAAACCGCAGATATTCTCTCAGGCCCCGATCAGGCAGTTATTCTGCCTAACCTGGCTGCCGGGTGCTCCATGGCAGATATGGCCACCTTGCCCCAGGTAGAAGTTGCCTGGGACGACATGATGGCAGCGCTGACTGCCCAGGGTGAGAAAGCTCCCCTGGTGCCGGTTACTTACATGAACTCTGCTGCAGATATCAAGGCTTTCTGTGGCCGTAACGGCGGTATTGTCTGCACCTCATCGAACGCCCGTACCGTGCTCGAATGGGCCTTTGAACGCGGTGAGCGTGTGGTCTTCTTGCCCGACCAGCATCTGGGCCGCAATACTGCCCGCGCTATGGGTGTTGCTGATGAGCAGATTATTCTCTGGCGCCCCGGCCAGCCCTTAGGTGGTAACACCCTGGAGCAGCTGCAGGCAGCTAAGGTCATTTTGTGGAATGGCTTCTGCTCAGTTCACAAGCGTTTTACCGTCGCCCAGATTGAGCGTGCCCGCGCCGAATACCCCGGTGTGCGCGTTGTGGTGCATCCTGAGTGCCCTGCCCCGGTTGTCGATGCGGCAGATGTTTCTGGTTCCACTGAGGTCATTCGCAAAGAGGTGGAGGCTTCACAGCCGGGAGATGTTATTGCTATCGGCACCGAAATTAACATGGTCAATCGCTTGGCCCAGCAGTACCCTGACCGCACTATTTTCTGTCTTGACCCGGTGGTCTGCCCCTGCTCAACCATGTACCGTATTCACCCGGCCTACCTGGCTTGGGTTCTGGAAGAACTGGTTGAGGGGCGCACCCCCAACCAGATTGTGGTGGCAGACGAGATTGCTAGTGACGCTAAGGTCGCCCTTGAGCGTATGCTAGCTGCAAAACCAAAGTAAAGATTATGGTCCATATCATTGTGGTCGGCGCTGGTCTGGCCGGTCAGTCTGCGGCGCTCACGGCCGCACGCCAAGGTGGGCAGGTCACCCTGATCTACCCGGGAGAATCTATGGTGCTCAGCGCCGGGTCTTCCCAGCTGGCCCAGGGCGGCGTTGCAGCAGCCATTGGGGCAGATGATAGCCCCTCAGCGCACGCGGAGGACACCGTCAAAGCCGGGGCGGGCATGGTAGACCCACAGGCAGCCCGCTACCTCACAGAGGCCGGGCGGCAGGCTATCAACCAGCTCCTTGACCAGGGTCTGCCGGTCGATAGGCAGGTAGACGGTAGCGTCGATTTCGCCCTAGAGGCAGCCCACAGCCTGCCACGAGTTGTGCACGCTGGGGGCGACCGCACCGGCGCTGTGATGCACCAGTTCCTAGCCCAGCAGGTAGAGGCTAACCCCCGCATCCAGCAGGTGCCCGGCCAGAAGCTACACCGCCTACTGACCAAGGAGGGTGCGGTCTGCGGCCTAGTAACCGTAGATGCTACTGCCCCTGCCGGTGAAGGTGAAGAATTTACCTACCAGGCCGATGCGGTGATTTTAGCGACCGGCGGTTACTGCGGTGTCTACGGCCGTTCAACCGGGGCCCGTCAGGCAACCGGTCAAGGGGCTTTAGCTGCCGCCCAGGCCGGGGCGCTACTTGCCGATATGGAGTTTGTGCAGTTTCACCCCACCGTCCTTGCCGGTACTGGTTGCCTGATTTCTGAGGCCGTCCGCGGGGCAGGGGCTGTGTTGGTGGACGCCCAGGGCCAGCGTTTTCTCTCAGCTATTGACCCGCGCGGGGAGCTTGCTCCGCGCCATGTGGTAGCGCAGGGGGTTCACCGGGCCCTGGAAGAAACCGGCCAGGTCTGGTTAGATGCCCGCGGGATTAGCGGGCTCACCCAGGAGTTTCCCGGTATTACTGCCAAGCTGCGCTCACAGGGGATTGATTGGGAGAACCAGCTCGTTCCTGTGGCCCCAGCAGCTCACTACTGCATGGGTGGTATTTACACACATCAGGCAGGGCGTACCACCGTCCCTGGGCTCTACGCGGTGGGTGAGGTGGCCCGCACCGGGGTGCACGGGGCGAACCGTCTAGCTTCTAATTCGCTGCTCGAAGCTATCGTTTATGGGCAGGCGGCCGGGGCAGATGCTGTCCGCGCTGAAAGCACCACCCAGGCCAGCTGGTTCCCGGCCGCCAAGGGCACCCAGGGGGCAGGCTCCCCCACCCTTGAGGTGGATGTCTCTGCTGCCCAGCTTTTTGACGGTATTGGGGCGGTCTGCGCTACTGAGCCTAACCCTGATATCGACGCCGCTGTGCGGGCTGCCCTGGACCGTGGCCTAGGGATTGAACGGTCAGCAACCAGCATCACTGCCACCTACCAGGAACTTCAGAAGCTACCGGGTGCCCTATCAGCCCTGGGCCAGATTATTGCGGCCGCGGCCTTAGCGCGTGAAGAATCTCGTGGGGCGCACCGCCGTCAGGACTTTCCGCTCACCGACCCAGCCCAGGCTGCCCCGCGCCTGATTCGGGTGACCTTCTAGCGCCCTTAGATCCCCCTCTTATTTTTGGAAAGAATACTATGCTCACTCCTCAGATTATTACCTCCACCGTGCGCGCGGCCTTAGCCGAGGACGCCCCCTGGGGCGACATCACCGCTCAGGCAGCGGTGGCAGCTGATGCCCAGCTACGCACCGCCCTGGTAGCACGAGAGGCAGGAATTTTTGCTGGTGGGGATATCGTGCGTGAAGCCTTCGCCCTGACTGACCCGGCTATCACTGTCACTTCCCTGGTGGCAGATGGCACCCCTATGGCCGCTGGGGATCAGCTTGCCATCATTGAAGGCCCAGCCCGGGGTATTCTGACCGCAGAGCGTATCGCCCTCAATTTTTCTCAGCACATGAGCGCCATCGCTACCCTAACCAGCCGGTATGTTCAGGCTGTTGAGGGCTGGGATGTGCGCATTGTTGATACGCGCAAGACCACCCCCGGTTTGCGGGCCTTTGAGAAACATGCGGTGCGCATGGGTGGGGGCCACAACCATCGTTTTGGTCTTTCTGATGCTGTCATGGTCAAAGATAACCACCTGGCGGCCCTGAGGGGTTCGGACGCTGAGAGCATGACTGCTGCCCTGCGTCAGGTTCGTGAGCGGGTGGGCCACACGGTACATATTGAGGTGGAAGTTGATCGCATCGAGCAGATAGAGCCGGTTCTTGCCGCAGGGATTGACACGATTATGCTCGATAATTTCTCTCTGCCTGAGCTGGTGCAGGCTGTCCAGCTCATTGCAGGCAGGGCCATTGTAGAAGCTAGCGGCAACGTGAACCTAGAGACCGTGGCCAAGATTGCGGCTACCGGTGTTGATGTGATTTCGGTGGGCAAGCTCACCCATAGTGCCGGGTCTTTGGACCTGGGCCTTGACGCCTTAGAGAGCTAGATAATGGCCGCCTATCTGGACGCTTCAGCTACCGCTCCCTTACACCCTGCCGCCCAGCAGGCCATGCTGCGGGTCTGGTCCCAGGGGCAGGCTAATGCTTCGAGCCTGCATTCAGCCGGGGCGCGCGCCGCCCAGGAGGTGGACGCTGCCCGTGAGCTAATTGCCTCAGCTTTTGGTATTCATCCCGGCGGGGTTATTTTTACCTCTGGCGGCACAGAGGCCAACAACCTGGGCATTATTGGCCAGGTCTTAGCTATGCGCTCCGCGCAGAAGGTGCTCACAAGCCAGGTGGAGCACTCATCGGTGCTAGCTAGTTGCGCTTATCTGAACCGTTTTCACGGGGTGCAGGTGGGTTATGTGCCGGTGGATGCTACCGGCAGGTTCGTCCTTGATGCGGCTTTAGAAGCTGAGCTGGCTACCGGGCAGGTGAATCTTATGGCCCTGGGACTGGCTAATGCTGAGGTGGGCAGTGTCAATGACGCACACAGGCTCTTAGAGTTAGCTGGTGAGCACCGGGTGAGCCTGCATCTTGATGCGGTTCAGGCGGCCGCCCAGTTGCCGGTTTCTTTGAAGGCAGGTGCTTGGCCTGGTGAGGGCGTGACCTCTATGGCTATCGCTTCGCATAAGTTTGGTGGCCCGCAGGGGGTGGGTGCGCTCTTATTGCCGCGCCCGGTGCCTTTGGAGCCGACCATGCACGGTGGCTCACAAGAGGGTGGGCTGCGGGCAGGGACGCTCAACGTGGCTGGTATTGCTGGGTTTGCGGCGGCTGTTGGTGCCCATCTTGCTAGTGTGGGATCCAAGGCTGTAGCGCTTCTTCGGTCAAAGGATGAGCTGGTTCAGGCTATGTTGCGGGAAGTTCCTGGGGCGCAGTTAACAGGTCATGCTAGTGAGCGGTTGCCGGGGCATGCCTCCTTTGTGTTTGAGGGTGTGAGCGGGGAGTCCTTGCTGGTGGCTTTGGACGCTGCCGGGTACGCGGCTAGTTCTGGTTCTGCCTGCCGGGCCGGTTCGCAGGGGCCCTCCCCTGTGCTGACTGCTATGGGCTTTGACGAGGATCTTGCTCTATCTGCTCTGCGTTTTTCCTTGGCTGAGCCACTGGCGGCAGAGGATAGGCAGAGGATTGTTGGCATCATTAAAGATGAGGTGGCCCGGGCGCAAGGTACTGGTCCCCGCTGATAGCGGAGTAGTTATGGGCACCCATAGCTCAGGGTAGCTGGCGGCAGTGTCGTTAGAGGGCAAAGAAAAAGCCGGTTTCATCAAGTGGGCGATGAAACCGGCTGGCGGAGGATGGGGGATTTGAACCCCCGAGGGCGTGAACCCAACACGCGTTCCAGGCGTGCGCCATAGGCCGCTAGGCGAATCCTCCAAGCTGTTGCTTAGCTATTTGCATAACTTCACGAAAGCGAACAGATACGAGCATACCCCACTCCCCGCGTCCGCGCAAATCTGGCAGGCGGAGCCGCGTGGGGCATCCGCACCGGCACCTCTGGGCAAGGGTGAACAGCAGGGGCAAGGACGCCACCGCCTGCCTTTGTCTTTCAGGGCGGCTTAGGGTACAGTTATTGGAGCCCCTTACGTGGCGTCATCTTGGAAAACTCCCCCAGGGCCGGAAGGCAGCAAGGGTATCTGGGCTCTGACGGGTGCGTAAGGGGTCTTTATTTTGCCCAGATCTGCCCGCTCCCCCACCAGGGACCAGAAAAGTTGCAATAGTATGTGTGAGCATCAAGGATTTCGGGAGGAATCTGGGGTTATAGGCAGAAAAGTGTGTCCCACCCCGGGCACGTCACCCACCACGACCACCCCAACCACCCCGCCCCACCACACCCGCACCCACAGCCAACACACCACGCTGCTCATCCAAAGAACGCCCCACAGCAGCCTTCTTTCTCCGACCAGCAAGAGCAACCACCGGCACCGGCTCCAACCAGATCACCTCATCAACACTAGAACCCCAAGCAGCATCCACCCACAAGAGCCACCCCACCGCCGGCCACTGATGCTCCACCGGCATTCCACGGTGCTCACGCAGCATGGCACGGATTTTCGCGTTATAGCCTTCTATATGATTCGTAGTACGAGAAATAGGACCTTCCCTGAGCAAGTCTGGATTCAGAAAAGTAAACACAACACCCTGCTTCACCAAACGCTCAAGCCTCCTATAGGCAGTACGCACACGCTCATGGGTGTACTGCCAGGACCCGTCAGCTAACCAAGTTCTCTCCTTGATAAAGCCTTGATACTGCGCATGCCAGGACGCTAAAGAAGCTGACCAGATTGCTGCCTCATCCACGTTAGTTACTCGTAGAAGAGCCCTAGAAATCTTTAGTAAGGACTTGCCTGCTTTTAGTACGTGAGGCACTAGTGAGCAGGGTTCTGGTATTTCTGTACACGTGTACTAGGCAGCGTTGAATCTGGGTTTCTGGCCAGTATGTTGTGGCGGCGCTGGCAAAGCCAGCCCCACCATCTACAACGGCTATATCTGGGGCTGGAATCCTTGATAACAAGGCTTGGTAGGCTGCGGTGTTCTCACTTTTAGCCCATGGGTAGTCGATGACACCGACAGCGTGGTTGTAGGCGATGATGCAGACCATGCCGCTGATGTAGATGCCGTCGAGTTGGATTTCGTGGTGGATTTGGCCTGTTTGTTTCAGTGGTGGGGTGATGTTCCAGCACCAGGCGGTATTGGCGCGGAAGGTTCGTCCAGCTCCTAGGGATGGTGTGTTGCTGGGTGTTTTTACTGGTGAGTCAGGTGATGAAGGTTGCTAGTTGGTGTTTGCGGGTGCTGGTGGGGCGTTTGATGGTTCTGCTGGCGCCGCAGTGGGTGCAGCGGTAGCGTGTGGTTCCTGCGCTGGTGGTGCCGTTGCGTCTGGTTCGTTGGTTGCATATCAGACATGTGGGGTTTTGGGGACACACTTTTCTGCCTATAACCCCGCTAGGGACCAGAAAAGTTGCAATAGTATGTGTGGGCATCAAAGATTTCGGGAGGAATCTGGTCCCTACTGACGTGGGGCGGAAGAGAGCGGTGCGGACGCAGGGAGCAGCTTAAGCCCGCCGCGCACGGTTCTTAAAACGTCAGCCACCCCCACTAGACTGTTAACCAGCACACCCGGGGCGGCAGCTTCTGAGTCTTTCTCTTGCTGTGCCCCCTGGGCCGGGCTCAGTTTTTCTGCACTCAACCGAAGGTTTATTGTGAGCACTGCCTTGTATCGCCGTTATCGCCCTGAGTCGTTTGCCGACGTCATCGGGCAGGAGCATGTCACCGAACCTCTCATGACGGCCCTTGAAAAGAACCGGGTGAACCATGCCTACCTCTTCTCAGGCCCGCGCGGGTGCGGCAAGACCACCTCAGCCCGCATTTTGGCGCGCTGCCTCAACTGTGCCCAAGGCCCCACCCCCACCCCCTGCGGTGTGTGCGAGTCCTGCAAGGAGCTCTCCCGCGATGGCGGCGGATCCCTAGATGTCATTGAGATGGACGCTGCCAGCCACGGCGGTGTCGACCACGCCCGCGACCTGCGTGAACGCGCCACTTTTGCGCCGGTGCGTGACCGCTACAAAATCTTCATCATCGACGAGGCTCACATGGTCACCCGCGAGGGCTTCAACGCCCTGCTCAAAATCGTAGAAGAACCCCCGGCGCACATTAAGTTCATCTTTGCCACCACTGAGCCTAATAAGGTTCTGGGCACTATTCGTTCACGCACCCACCACTACCCCTTCCGCCTGGTGCCCCCGCAGATTCTGGGGAACTACCTGGCCACGCTCTGCGCCGAAGAAGGCGTGAAGGTTTCTGAGGGCGTCCTACCGCTGGTGGTTCGTGCTGGCGGCGGGTCGGTGCGTGACTCACTCTCCATTCTCGATCAGCTCATGGCCGGGGCTTCTGATGAGCACGGTATCTCTTACGATTTGGCGGTGGCCCTGCTGGGCTTTACCCACGGTGAGCTGCTTGATGAGGTGGTGGACGCTTTTGCTTCTGGTTCTGCCGCTGAGGTCTTCGCCTCTGTTGATAAGGTCATTCAGACTGGTCAGGATCCGCGCCGTTTTGTCGAAGATTTACTGGAGCGCCTGCGCGACCTGATTATTGTGAAGGCCGTGCCTGATTCGGCCGGCTCAATTCTGCGTGGGCTGGCCGCTGACCAGCTTGAACGTATGCGCGCCCAGGCTGAGAAATTGGGGGGCGCTGAGCTGTCGCGGGCGGCGGACCTCACCAATGAGGCCCTGAACGAGATGAGTGGGGCCATGAACCCCCAGCTTCATTTGGAGCTGCTCTGCGCCCGTATTCTCTTAGCTGCTGGGGAGCAGGGGATCGGCAGTCTCACTGCCCGCCTGGACCGGCTAGAACGCAAGCTGGCTTCAGGTCAGTTCCCTGCGCAGGGAGCTTCCCAGCAGGGGACCTCCCAGCAGAAGGCCTCCCAGCAGAGGGCACAGGCTGTTTCTGCCCAGAAGGGTGCGGACGCCGCCCGCCCCCTGGCGCGTGCACAGCAGCAATCTGCCCAGACGGGGACTACCCCCACTGGTGCGCCTCTTGCTGGTGCGCCCTTGGCAGGGCCTCCTCTGGGGGCTGCGGGAAGTGCTCCCATGGCGGGTGCCCCCTTGGCCACAGCTCCCCTAGCTAGTGCACCCCTGGCTAAGACCGGTCAGCAAGCGCCCCAGGCCCAGCAGACGCCCCAGGTGTCTCAAGGCCAGCAGCGTCCTCACGCATCTGAGACATCTCAGGTGCCGCAACACTCAACTCAGCAGAGCGTACCTGGTGAGAACACCGTTGATATGGTGGCTAACTCCTGGGCTGATGTGGTGGCGCGCGTTCCCTCGGCCTTTGCCCGCGCCCAGTTCGCCCTCTGTGAACCGTCCAAGTTTGAGAAGGGCGCCCTCTTCCTGCGGGCTGAGCTGCCTGTTCTCAAAGCTGTCAAAGAATACCTCCCGCAGCTTCAACAGGCCCTGGCCCAGGTGCTAGGTCTGCAAGTGCAGTTGCGCGGGGAAATTAAGAAACCCGGTGATGGTGGCGGCCCCAACGGGGGCGGACGCCCCAACGGAGACAACCCCGGTGGAGGCAGCCCCGGTGGGGGTAGTCCCCACCCGACCGGGTCGAACTCGGCTCCTGAAGGTGGGAACTCGAACCCCGCGAACTCCCAGTCGCCTAACCGCCAGCCCGCTAATCGTCAGCCGGTAAACTCCCAGCCCGCAGCACCTCAGCCCGCAGCACCTCAGCCCGCAGCGCCTCATCAGCCTGATGTGGCTGAGGGCCCGCGCGGGGGCGAGCAAGCCTGGGCGGCACACGGCCAGCCCCGCTCCCCTGAGCCTCCCTCATGGAGCCCCAATGACTGGAATAACCCCGTCACCTCCTGGTCGGTAGCAGCTATCCCCAGCGGCGATACCCCTGAAACCCCCGAAGCTACAGGGGCAGGGCACCCAGCGGAAACACCCCCTGCCCAACCTACAGAACAGGGCTCTGCCATCCCGGCAGGGAATGAGCAGGAGGCCAATCAGCAAGCGCCTGACCAGCAAGAAGCAAACCGGCAAGAGCCCAGCGAGCAGATACCAAGAGACCAGGCACCCAGCGAGCAGCCCTCGCCCCCGCACCTGCGCGTCATTGACGGGGAGGCAGACCCCGTTGAGATGGCCAAGGCCCAGCACCCCTCAAATGGTTCCCAGGAGCAACACAACATTGCCCTAGCCAGAGAGGTCACCCCTCCATCTGATACTGAACAGGCA
>JAXFPK010000028.1:0-16178 GCA_034179845.1 Rothia sp. (in: high G+C Gram-positive bacteria)
GTCGCCTCAGTCGCTGAGGCCTCAGGCATGATGAAATCCATGATTGAGTTCAACTCAGACCTGATCTTCATGATTTTCTTCGTCTTCGCCATGGGCTTTGTGATTATTGTTGTCCCCATCGGCCTGCTAACCACCTGGGCCTCTCGTAAACTGGCGGTGAAGCGATGAGCAAGCGTATGACCTCAACCTCGGTCCTCTTTGACCTACCCGGCCCCAAGGCCCGCGCCCGCACCCGCATCTTCAACATCGTGGCAATTCTGCTCCTGGCAGTAGGTGCCGCTTACGTGATGATGGTGATGAACCGTCAGGGCCAGCTAGAAGCCGAGAAATGGACCTCCCTCTTCTCCGGTAACCTCTGGGTCAACTACATTCTGCCGGCCCTCTGGAAGACCCTCTCAGCCGCACTTATTTCTGTAGTGACCTCGGTAGCTTTCGGTCTTTTCTTTGGTCTAGCCCGTCTCTCCCCCAATAAGGCTGTGCGGGCCTTTGGCACCGTGGTCGTGGAATTCTTCCGCGCCGTTCCCGTGCTGATTATGATGATTTTCTTCTGGCTCTTCCTAGGCCAGCTCAACATCTTTGCCCCCTCACAGCTGCCCTTTATCGCTGTTGTTCTAGGTCTGACCCTCTACAATGGTTCGGTCATCGCTGAGCTTCTACGCTCAGGTGTGCAGCAGCTGCCCAAGGGCCAGGGCGAGGCCGGTCTAGCCATCGGCCTAACCCCCTGGAAGGTGCTGACCCTGATTCTGGTGCCCCAGGCTCTGACCGCTATGATGCCCTCCCTGCTCTCGCAGTTCGTGGTTATCCTTAAGGACACCGCCCTGGGTTACATCATCTCCTACCCCGAGCTGCTGGCTGCCGCCCGCCGCTTTGGCTCCGGTGAAGGCAACATTCTGCAGATGCTCCTGCTGGCTGCCCTGATCTTCGTGGTCATCAACTTCGCCCTGACTCTCTTTGCTGAGTGGTTGGCTAAGTACATGAGCTCCCACTCTGATGTGACTATCAAGCACGCCGACGGTGTGCCCGGTGAAGTGGACGAAGCCCGCCCCAAGACCGAGCTGATGTTCAAGATTCCCAAGCACTAGCGTCCGCGCATCTTACCTGGCGCATAGAGGAAGGGCCCCATCATCTGATGGGGCCCTTCCTCTATTTTCTTAGCCGGGGCTGGGCAGGTTTCTTAGGCTGTGCAGGTTTCTTGGGCTGTGTGCAGGCTACAAAGGATTAGGACGCAGTCAGCCAGTTCTCCAGGGCCGCATAGCAGGCGCTCACCTCAGTAGCTTTCACATGCTCATTATCGGTGTGGGCCAGCAGCGCATCACCGGGACCAAAGTTGACGGCAGGAATACCGATTTCGCTAAAGCGGGCAACGTCCGTCCACCCGTACTTGGGCTTAGGCTCCTGCCCTACCGACTCAATCAAGGAGCGAGAAAGTGGGGCATCTAGGCCGGGGCGGGCTGCTGATGAGAGGTCAACGAAGTCCAGCTCGTAGCCCTCAAAGACCTCCTTGAGGTGGGCTACAGCCTCGTCCAGGGTCTTGTTGGGGGCAAAACGGTAGTTGATGTGCACACCTGCCTCATCGGGGATCACGTTACCGGCCACTCCGCCTGAAATTTGCACGGCGCTAAGCCCCTCACGGTAGGCTAGGCCCTCCACCTCGTAGGTGGCTGGCTGGTAGGCGTCCAGGCGCCCGAGTACGTCCGCCATCTTGTGGATAGCGTTCACGCCCTTCCAAGAGCGCCCCGAGTGGGCGGCAACACCGGAGGTACGAATCCAGAAGCGGATGGTGCCGTTGCAGCCACCCTCAATGGTGCCGTCAGTAGGTTCAAGAAGGACCGCGAGCTCAGCATCGGTCAGCTTTTCGCGGTGGTTGCGCATCAGACGGGCCAGGCCGGAGAACTCAGAGGCAACCTCTTCATTGTCATAAAAGACGTAGGTGATGTCATAGCGGGGGTTTGTTAGGCGGGCAGCCAGGGCTAACTGCACGGCCACACCTCCCTTCATATCAACTGCGCCGCGGCCATACAGCACCCGTTGCCCTTCCTCTTCAACCCAGATAGCTGGGACGGTTCCCAAAGAACCGGGGGTACGAGGTAGAGGCACAGTATCCAGGTGCCCGGCCAGTACAATGCGGGTATCTCGGCCTAGGTTAGTTCGGGCGATGATGGAATCGCCGTCGCGGGTTATCTCCAGCCCGCCGATTGTTTCAAGGGCCGCCTGCACGGCGTCCGCTAAACGCACCTCTGCCCCAGAGACAGAATAGACGTTGAGCAGATCTGCGGTGAGGTCTTCAACCGGCTGAGTCAGGTTGAGGACGCTGGGGCCCACATGGGCGAATTCGGCGGCTTGGGTGAGGGTTGGGTTCTTGGTCATAGTTCCACCATACAAGCAGATAGCACAACAAGACACCCTTCTGATTCCGTAGACTAGTGTGTATGACTGAAAATAACACCCGCGTAGCATCCGGTCTGGGCCTGGCCACCGTCGTAGCCTCTGGCGACAACGAAGGCACCGTCCTAGATGTCTGGTACCCCGCCCCCACCCTCACCGACACCGCTGACGACTCTGTAGCAGGCGACCTTGAAGCCCTGGTTGAAGCAGATGAAGACCGCAACGTCGTGCGTGAACTGGTGAACGTCACCATCAACCTTGATGAAGCACCGGCCAACGCAGCGGACGCCTACCTGCGCCTGCACCTGCTCTCTCACACCCTCGTTGCCCCCAACACCATCAATCTTGATGGCTTGTTCGGCAAGCTAGCTAACGTTGCCTGGACTAACTTTGGCCCCGTCCTCGCCAGCGAATTCAACACTGTATCTCTCAAGCTGCGTCGCCGCGGTGCCCTGGTGGTTACCCACGTCGATAAGTTCCCCCGCATGATTGATTATGTAGTACCTGCCGGTGTGCGCATCGGTGATGCTGACCGTGTGCGCCTGGGCGCCCACCTGGCTGAAGGTACCACTGTCATGCATGAGGGCTTCGTCAACTTTAACGCCGGTACTCTGGGTGAATCCATGATTGAAGGCCGCATCTCTCAGGGCGTTGTGATTGGCAACGGCACCGACATTGGTGGCGGCGCCTCCACCATGGGAACCCTCTCTGGTGGTGGTACCCAGCGGGTTTCCATCGGCGAGCGCTCCCTGCTCGGTGCTGAAGCTGGCATCGGTATTGCCCTGGGTGATGACTGCGTTGTAGAGGCTGGCCTCTACGTAACTGCCGGTTCCCGTGTGACCCTGCTGGCTAAGGGTAAGGAGCCTCAGGTTGTTAAGGCTATGGAGCTTTCTGGCCAGGATAACCTGCTCTTCCGCCGTAATTCAGTAAGTGGTGCTATTGAGGTGCTCCCCCGCGCTAATAACACTGTTGAGCTGAATTCAGCTTTGCACGCTAACGACTAGTAGTTATCTGGCATCGTCGTATGCGGTGTCTTAGCTCTATTCTTTCCTGCCCACCTGGCTAAAACCGGGTGGGCAGGGCCTTTATGCGGGTAAGCTAGAAAGAGCATCAATTATCTACGAGGGGAAAACGTGAAGATTCTCGTTACCGGCGGCGCCGGCTACATCGGCTCACATACTGTACTCGAACTGCTCAAGGCAGGCCACGAGGTAACCGTTATGGATAATCTGGCGAACTCGTCCATGGAGTCCTTAGCCCGCGTTGAAGAGCTCACCGGCAAGACCGTAGAGTTCCATAAGGTTGACCTGCTGGATCTGCCCGCTATGAAGCAGCTTTTTAATCTGGTGAAGCCTGATGCGGTGATTCACTTTGCTGGTTTGAAGGCTGTGGGCGAGTCCGCTGAAAAGCCCCTGTGGTACTACCAGACCAACGTGGCCGGCACCCTCAACTTGCTCTATGCCATGGAAGATGCCGGCTGCCACTCCATTGTTTTCTCTTCATCAGCAACCGTCTACGGTGAGCCTGAGTCCATGCCGCTGGTTGAAAAGATTAACATGGACGCCCAGTCCTGCTACGGCCGCACCAAAGAGCATATTGAAGATATGCTGGTTGACCTTGCAGCCTCAGACTCCAAGTGGAACATTGCCCTGCTGCGCTACTTCAACCCGGTAGGTGCCCATGAGTCCGGTCGTATCGGTGAAGACCCTGCCGGTATTCCCAACAACCTGGTGCCCTTCATCGCCCAGGTTGCTGTGGGTCGCCGCGAGTACCTGAATGTCTTTGGTAACGACTACCCCACTGTTGATGGCACCGGTGTGCGCGACTATATTCACGTCGTTGACCTAGCTGATGGGCACCTCAAGGCCCTGGATTACATCACCACCCATGGGGGGCTGCGCACCTGGAACCTGGGCACTGGTAACGGTTACTCGGTGCTAGAAGTTCTCCACGCTTTTGAGAAGGCTGCCGGTAAAGAGCTGCCCTATAAGATTGTGGACCGCCGCCCCGGCGATGTGGCTGTCTCTTATGCTGACCCCGCTGCGGCTCTTGCCGATTTGGGCTGGTCTGCTACCCGCGACATTGACACCATGGTTCGTGATCACTGGAACTGGCAGAAGAACAACCCCAACGGCTACGAATCCTAGGAGGTAGCGGGGCCCTAGCCCCTGCCTCATACAGTTGAGCCCCGGCGTCCTTACCCTCTTTCAAGGGGGTAGGACGCCGGGGCTCAGTGTTTACCGTGCCAAGGCTAGGGCTCTTTTAGCGCTGGGGGTAGGGGCGCTCAGTTTCACCAATGTAGACCTGGCGGGGGCGGCCGATCTTGCGGTCAGGGTCCTGGATGGCTTCGGTCCACTGGGCGATCCAGCCAGGCAGACGCCCCAGGGCGAAGAGGACGGTGAACATCTGCTCAGGGAAGCCCATGGCCTTGTAAATCAGGCCGGTGTAGAAGTCTACGTTGGGGTAGAGCTTCCGTTCGATGAAGTAATCATCGTTGAGGGCTTTTTCTTCCAGGCGCTTAGCAATTTCAAACAGTTCGTTGTTGCCGCCAATGCTTTCAAGAATCTTATCGGCAGTCTTCTTGACGATGCGGGCGCGGGGGTCGTAGTTCTTGTAGACGCGGTGGCCAAAGCCCATCAGGCGCACGCCATCTTCCTTGTTCTTGACCTTCTCCATGAAGTCTTCGGGGCTGATGCCCTCGTCCTTAATCTGGTTGAGCATAGCCAGCACAGCCTCGTTGGCGCCACCGTGAAGGGGCCCATAGAGGGCGTTGATACCGGCTGAAACTGAGGAGAACATGTTGGCGTTTGATGAACCAACTAGGCGGACGGTGGAGGTGGAGCAGTTCTGCTCGTGGTCTGCGTGCAACAGCAGCAGCAGGTCGAGGGCCTCAGCGTGGAGGGGGTTGACCTCGTAGTCTTCGGTGGGGAAGCCGAAGCACATGCGTAGGAAGTTCTCGGTGTAGTTGAGGTCGTTGTTGGGGTAGATGGAGGGCTCGCCCTTGGACTTCTTGTAGGCGTAGGCGGCCAGGGTGGGCACCTTGGAGAGCAGGCGGTAGGTGGAGATTTCTACCTGACGGGGGTCAAAGGGGTCAAGGGAGTCAGAGTAGAAGGTGGACATGGCTGAGACGCTAGAGGCGAGCACGGCCATGGGGTGGGCGTCGCGGGGGAAGCCGCGGAAGAAGAATTTGAAGTCTTCGTGCACCATGGTGTGGTGGCGGATCATCTGGTCGAAGTCTTCCAGCTCTTCAGGGCTGGGCAGTTCGCCGAAGATGAGAAGGTAGGCAGCTTCGAGGAAGCTGGACTTTTCTGCCAGTTCTTCGATGGGGTAGCCGCGGTAGCGCAGGATGCCGGCGTCACCGTCGATATAGGTGATAGCTGACTTTGCATTAGCAGTGTTCATGAAACCGGGGTCGTAGGCTACTTTTCCGGTTTCTTGGAGCATGCCAGCGACGTTGAAAGCACCGTTACCTGCGGTTGCTTCTTCTGTGGGTAGAAGTAGCTCTTTGTCGTCGTAACGTAGCTGTGCTTGGTGGTCAGTCATTGTTGTTCCTCCTAATAAACGAGGCAGCGTACGTGCGAGGCGGGAATCGTAGAAAGGGTGCGGTTTTCCATGTCGGACGGGAAACCGCACCGTGCACGTATGCTTATCATCTATGGTTCACATTACAACAGACTGATGTGCAAGGTCACATTCTTGGCATACTTCAGGTCAGATTACGTTCTTTGGCGACACTCATTTGACATGAGCAATTTTAACTACTCTGAAAGACGAGCAGCAGCGCGGGCGATGTCGTCATCAGAGCCGGTCAGAGCAAGACGAACATAGCCCTCACCTGCGGTTCCATAGAACACGCCGGGGCCAATGAGAAGACCCTTTTCAGCAAAACGCTGCACAGTTGCCCAGGTATCTTCCCCTGCCGTAGCCCACAGATACAGCCCGGCCTCAGAATGTTCAACCCTCAAACCAAAACGCTCAACAGCAGGAAGCAGAACCTCGCGGCGGGCCCGGTAGAGGTCCTTCTGAGCCTCAACGTGGGCGTCATCTGTCAAGGCAGCGGTCATGGCCACCTGCACGGGGGCAGGCACAATCATGCCCGCATGCTTACGGGAGTTAACCAGGTTGGCCATGATAGCGGCATCACCAGCAATAAAGGCACCCCGGTAGCCAGCAAAATTAGACTGCTTAGAAAGAGAGTAGGCTGCCAGAACCAGCTCTTGGCTCTTCCCGCAGACGCGGGGGTCAAGAACAGAGGGCACAGACTTTCCACCACGCGAGGCGTCCCATTCTCCCCAGCCCAGCTCTGCGTAGCATTCATCGGAGGCTACCACAGCACCTAAGGCGCGGGCGTCCTCCACAATCTTTTTGAGCTCGTCAACATCGCGCACAATACCGGTGGGGTTAGCCGGGGAGTTAATCCATACTAGGCGCACGCGGGCGCGGGTGGCCTCATCGAGGCCCTCCAGAGAGTCAGCTGCGACAGGGGTGGCCCCAGCAAGCTGGGCACCGATGTCATAGGTAGGGTAAGCAACAGTGGGGCGGACGACTATATCCCCCTCCCCCAGGCCCAGAAGGAAGGGGAGCCAGGCAACGAGTTCTTTTGAGCCAATCGTGGGCATGACCTGGTCGGTGGTCAGACCGGGTACACCGCGGCGGCGGTCAAACCAATCAACAATAGCCTGACGCAGGGTAAGACTACCGTGGGTTGTAGGGTAGCCGTGGGCGTCGGTAGCACCGGCGAGGGCATCACGAATGACAGCCGGGGTAGGGTCAACCGGGGTGCCGATGGAGAGGTTAATGAGCCCCTCTGGGTGGGCTTCAGCAGTGGCCCGGTAGGGGGCCATAGTGTCCCAGGGGTAGTCGGGCAGGTCAAGGCCAAATTCGCGCATGGTGTGCTTTCTGTGGGGTTTTACCCCGTATTTAGTCCTGGTTCTGAGGGGGTAGGGCCGCAATCATGGGGGCATCCTTAGCGATGACGCCCAGGCGGGCAGCACCACCGGGTGAGCCAAGGTCGTCAAAGAAGTCAGCGTTAGCAGCGGTGTAGTCTTCCCACTCTTCAGGAACATCGTCCTCGTAGTAGATTGCTTCTACGGGGCAGACCGGTTCACATGCACCGCAGTCGACGCATTCGTCGGGGTGAATGTAGAGGGAACGTTCGCCTTCGTAGATGCAGTCAACGGGGCATTCTTCAACGCAGGCGCGGTCTTTAACGTCGACGCAGGGCTGGGCGATGATGTAGGTCATGAGTGCCTTTCTGGTGGTGACGCACCGGTGCGGGGAGTGTCAGGTAACTGTGCACTAGTGTATCTGCTCACCGGTCTAGGGGCAGATTTTTGTGATGGATGAGATAGCTTGGTGAAGCGGCTTAGCGTTTCTTACGGCGGTATCTGCTGGCACTGACCATGCCAAAGACGCAGGCAAGAAGAGAGCCTAGGGCCCAGATAGTTCCGGCGGTGCCTATGGGGTTACTGGGGTTGATATACACCAGCATTGAAGAGCCCTTGGTGAAAGCAAAAACACCAATGAGGGCAAAGGCGGTGGCCCCCACTAGGGCTGCCGTCCAGTTCTTTTCGGTATGGATAGCAGCCCAGGTTGCGGCAAAGTAGACGGTGAGCAGACCCAGGGCAGCACCCCACGGGATCCAGAGGGCGCTGGTGGGGTACCAGATATGGGCATGGTACATGGTGCCAGCAAAACCAGCGATGACGCCAAGGGCGATAGCAGTGATAGCTGAATTGATGGGGCCAGGGGCTTCCACGTTATCTTCGGGCAAGGCATCCGCTGGTGTTCCAGCCTGGGCAGTTCCCCACAGGAGCCGGTAGGTCTCAGTGGAGTTAATCGGCTGGGGCACCTTGTTGGAGTACTCGAAGGTGGTATCACTCGTAATGGTGATTTGGGTAGCGTGGGCGCGCATGGCTTCGCGCTTACGCTCAATATTGCCCATGATGACAGCCTGCTGGCGGGTATCTTGGGGGTTGGGGTCACCTTCAATACCCCACAGCGCGATAGGAGCGAAAGGGGTGCCCTCTAGGGAGCGGACGGCCGCGTAGGTGGCCTCATAGGTGCGCTTATGATCCGGGTGGCCGTAGCCGCCGTCTGCATCGTAGGTGACAACCACATCTGGTCGGGTATCGCGGATAGCGCTGGCGATAGCGTCCGCCTGAGGTTTAAGAGGCAGGCGGGTCAGACAGTCATCGGCAGCAGCGGGGTTAGCAATGGCACGCCCATCTGCCCCCCAGGCCATGCCCGAATCACGGTAGCTGGTGCGCTCACCGGGAAGGTAGCTAGAGCCTTCACCTAAGTAGAGGTGATGACGCACGCCCAGGGCTTTGAGGGCCGCAGCAAGCTCACCGTCACGGTATTCGCCCAGGGCATGGCCCCGGTCTGCGTTAGCGGGGTGTGCTGCTTCAAGGTGGCGCAAGGAGGGGTCAATGACCTCACCCATTTCACCGCGGGTCATAGTGAGCAGGTGTACGGTGGCGCCAGCGTCAATGAGGGCACCGATCGTAGCACCGGTAGAGGTGGATTCATCGTCGGGGTGGGCGTGGACGAAGAGCACGGTAGCGTCTTTAGGTTGGAGTCCTTCAGGGATCAGGCTGAAGGTGGCGCTGCTGGTGATAAGCTCACCGGCAACCGGGTAGTGGGGTTGGGCGTCGAGTTCCATGGTGGCGGTTTTCTGCTGGATGCTATTTGGTTCCTAGCAATTTTATCTTTAGTTGCGCCGCTCTGGCTGGGTTTGAATCTTTTATGGTGTGTTCAACTCATCGCGGTCAAAGTCTTACAGCTATCAACAGGGCCGTGGCCCGCTCCCCTACTAGCGGGAAACGGGCCACGGCCCTATGAGGTTTTACCTCAGGTTGGTCTTAGGCGCGGGCGCGGCGGCGTGCCTCACGCACACGCTCGTTAGCGTCCAGAATGACCTTGCGGATGCGAATAGCTTCAGGGGTAACTTCCACACACTCGTCCTCACGAGCCCATTCCAGGGACTCTTCAAGAGTCAGCTTCTTGGGGGGAGTCATGTTTTCGAAGTTATCTGCTGAAGCTGAACGCATGTTAGTCAGCTTCTTTTCACGGGTGATGTTGACTTCCATGTCATCTGCACGGGAGTTCTCACCGATGATCATGCCCTCGTAGACCTCAGCGGTGGGTTCTACGAAGATGGTGCCGCGTTCTTGCAGACCGATGATGGCGTAGGGGGTTACAACGCCGGCACGGTCAGAAATCATGGAACCGTTGGAGCGGTAGTCGATGTCGCCAGCCCAGGGCTCGTAACCGGTGGAGTAGGACGATGAGATACCGGCACCGCGGGTTTCGGTGAGGAACTTGGTGCGGAAGCCAATGAGGCCACGGGCGGGGACAGCGAATTCCATGCGGACCCAGCCGGTACCGTTGTTGGCCATGTTTTCCATACGGCCCTTGCGAGCTGCCATGAGCTGGGTGACGGCACCCAGGAACTCTTCGGGCACATCGATAATCATGTGTTCCATGGGCTCATGAATCTTGCCGTCGATGGTCTTGGTAACAACCTGGGGCTTACCGACGGTCAGCTCAAAGCCTTCACGGCGCATCTGCTCAACCAGGATAGCCAGGGCCAGTTCACCACGGCCCTGAACTTCCCAGGCGTCCGGACGCTCGGTGGGCAGAACCTTCAGGGAGACGTTACCGATGAGTTCCTTATCGAGGCGGTCCTTGACCTGGCGGGCGGTAACCTTGGCGCCCTTGACCTTACCGGCTAGGGGTGAGGTGTTGATACCGATGGTCATGGAGATGGCGGGGTCATCGACCTTGATCAGGGGCAGGGGCTTGGGGTTCTCGGGGTCGGTGAGGGTTTCGCCGATGGTGATGTCTTCGATACCGGCAACAGCAACGATTTCACCGGGGCCAGCAGAATCAGCAGGTACGCGTTCTAGGGCCTTGGTGGCTAGCAGCTCGGAGATGCGCACGTTCTTGGTTTCGCCGTCCTGGCGTACCCAGGCAACGGTCTGGCCCTTCTTGAGGGTGCCGTTGAAGATACGCAGCAGGGCCAGACGGCCCAGGAAGGGTGAGGAGTCCAGGTTGGTTACGTGTGCCTGTAGGACCTCGGTGGGGTCGTAGGTGGGGGCAGGAACGTGCTCAAGAATGGTCTCGAAGAGGGGTTCGAGGTCGTCGTTATCGGGTAGGGCGCCGTCGGCGGGCTGGTTCAGTGATGCTGCACCGGCCTTACCTGAGGCGTAGACAACGGGTACGTTGAGCAGGGCATCAACGTCAAGGTCGGGTACTTCGTCGGCCAGGTCGCTGGCCAGGCCCAGGAGCAGGTCCATGGATTCGCCCACGACTTCGTCGATACGAGCGTCGGGGCGGTCAACCTTGTTAACAACCAGGATGACGGGCAGCTTGGCCGCTAGGGCCTTACGCAAAACGAAGCGGGTCTGAGGCAGGGGGCCTTCAGAGGCGTCCACCAGCAGAACAACACCGTCGACCATGGAGAGGCCGCGTTCAACCTCGCCACCGAAGTCGGCGTGGCCGGGGGTGTCGATGACGTTGATGGTGATTTCTTCACCCTTGGCTGCGGGGCCGGAGTAGAACACGGTGGTGTTCTTGGCCAGAATGGTGATGCCCTTTTCCTTTTCGAGGTCACCGGAGTCCATGACGCGGTCTTCAACGTCAGCGTGGGCGGAGAATGCGTTGGTCTGCTTGAGCATCGCATCGACGATGGTGGTCTTGCCGTGGTCAACGTGAGCCACGATTGCCACGTTGCGAAGGTCACTTCGTGACGCGGTCTTCTGAGTTTCAGACATGCGGAAAATATCTCGCTTACATGTTTAGGGATAGATAAGGACGCCGGTGCGCAGCTTACCAGCCGATAATTCGGCACCAGCGCAGTGGGCATTCGGTTTGATTATACCGGCGGCACCCAAACTAGCCGCTATCTTGTGGGACACATTGGCTAGCTTTAAAGGGCCTATCAGCGCCCCAAACCGCCTGCCCCACCTGACAGGTAGCCAGATGGGGCAGGTAAGTGCTATGTGAAAAACCTGGGTGCACAGCAGGGGTGGGGCTTATTTCAATGCCAACGTCACTGATAATAAGTGGACCTTCTCTTATCTGGGTTCATAGTGCGAGACACATAGAAGCCACGCCCTGCACCTCGACTGAAAAACATCAAATCGCCTTAAAATAAAGAAACGAACACTTACATCAACAGGAAGGTAGAGCCTACATGTCTCTTCCCGCCATCACCGACCCCACCCAGACCACAGCATGGTCGGCCCTGAGCGACCACCAGCAGAAGACCGCTGCCGATTTGCGCGCCTGGTTTGACGCCGACCCCACCCGCGCAGAAAAGCTCAGCTTCACCGCAGCAGACCTCTATGTAGATCTCTCCAAGAACCTCATCACCGAAGAAACCCTAGCTTTGCTCACTCAGCTGGCTGAAGAGGTTAACCTTCAAGAGCGTCGCGACGCTATGTTCACTGGCGAACATATCAACGTCACCGAAGACCGCGCCGTCCTGCACACCGCCCTGCGCCGCCCCCAGGGCGCAACCCCCGCCCTGGTCGTTGATGGCCAGGACGTTGATACTGATGTTCATGACGTACTTGCCAAGATGTACGATTTCGCTGACCGCGTGCGCTCAGGCGAATGGGTAGGTATCACCGGCAAACCCATCGAGACCATTGTTAACATCGGTATCGGTGGCTCCGACCTTGGCCCCGTGATGGTCTACGAGGCACTCAAGCCCTACGCCCAGCCTGACCTGACCGCCCGGTTCATTTCTAACATCGACCCCACCGATGCCGCCGAAACCGTAGCAGACCTTGACCCAGAGACCACCCTTTTCATCGTGGCCTCTAAGACCTTCGGCACCCTTGAAACCCTCACCAACGCCCGCGTCTGCCGCGACTGGCTACTCTCCTCCCTGCGCGAGGCAGGTGCCCTAGAGGGGAAGGACGAGAAGGAGGCCGTCGCCGCCCACTTCGTGGCTGTCTCCACCGCCCTGGATAAGGTTGAGGACTTCGGCATCGACCCCGAGAACGCTTTGGGCTTCTGGAACTGGGTGGGCGGACGCTACTCCGTCGATTCAGCTATCGGCGCCCCCTTAGCTATCGTGCTAGGCCCCGATGTGTTTGAGCAGTTCCTAGCTGGTTTCCACGCCATGGACGAGCACTTCCGCACCGCCCCCCTGGCCCAGAACGTCCCGACCCTCATGGGTTTGCTCAACATCTGGAACGTCAACTTCCTGGGTGCAGAAACCCACGCAGTACTCCCCTACGACCAGTACTTGCACCGTTTCCCCGCCTACCTGCAGCAGCTAACCATGGAATCTAACGGTAAATCCGTGCGCGCAGACGGCAAGCCTGTCACCACCGCCACCGGTGAAGTTTTCTGGGGTGAGCCCGGCACTAACGGCCAGCACGCCTTCTACCAGCTCATTCATCAGGGCACCCGCCTGATTCCTGCTGATTTCATCGCCTTCGCTAACCCGGTTCATGCAACCCGCGACGGTGAGCAGGACGTCCACGAACTCTTCCTGGCTAACTTCTTCGCCCAGACCAAGGCCCTAGCTTTCGGTAAGACTGCCGATGAGGTTCGCGCTGAGGGCACCGATGAAGAGATCGTTCCTGCCCGTGTCTTCTCGGGTAACCGCCCCACCACCTCCATCATGGCTTCTCAGCTGACCCCCTCCGTCCTGGGCCAGCTCATTGCCCTCTACGAGCACATCACCTTTGTGCAGGGCATTGTCTGGGGTATCGACTCCTTCGACCAGTGGGGTGTTGAGCTGGGCAAGCAGCTAGCCCTACAGCTAACTCCCGCAGTGGGCGGGGACCGCCAGGTACTTGCCGAGCAGGATTCCTCTACCCAGGGCCTTATCGAGTTCTACCTCAAGAACCGCGGCTAAGAGAACCTACCACTCTCAGCAGCAGCGCCCTCTCCCCTATGCACTCTCACAGGCCCGTGAGGGGCTAGAAGGGGAGGGCGCTGCTTCTTTTTTAGTAGTCTTGAAAGTATGTCTGAGCATAAACCTACCCGCCCGATGCACGATTACCAGCCTAGGGAAGATACTCCCGAGGCTCTTAACCTTGATGGTTTTGATGATGAGCAGGCGGACGAGCTCCGGGCACCTGCTTCGGCCCAGCAGGTAGGTTTTGCCCAGGCTGTACGCCTTTTTTATCGGCATTATTGGAACAGCAGAGGGCAGGCATCCGCTAGTGAATTTTGGTGGGCTGTGCTCTACCTTGTGGTAGGTACCGTGCTCTATTTTGGGGCTACTCTATGGCTTAACTACCTCACCTTGGCTGAGGACGCTTCATCGTTGGCACGCACAGTTTTTATGCTGCTGGTTATCACAAACCCGCTGTGGATTCTTGTTAATATCGGCCCGTTACTGTCTCTCATTAAGCGCAGACGGAATGCCGCTCACGCTTCGTAGGCGGGTAAATCACTCAGGAAATAGATAGTTATAGGCCGGGTGCACCCTATTTGTCTTACCAAGCCTGAAATATTCTGTCATAAACACCTATTCACAAGATTTTGTCCACCGATTAGGGGGTAATCGCCAGCTTGTGAGTTATAGTGGTCTTGTCACTAGCGTATTACTAGCGAGCAGGTGGCTAATCCCCCAGGGAGGGATTGTCTGATAGTTCGTAGTAATACCTGCCCAGTAATGGGTATCCGCATACTTTGAGAGGTTACTTATGACTTCATTCCACAAATCCCCCAAGAAGGCTACCGGTGCTGTAGTAGCACTTTCACTCGGCATGGCTTCTTTCGCAGTTGCACCTGCTTCTGCTGCCGAAACCTCTGAGTGGGTTGATTTTCCCACCGTCACCAACGAAGGCTCCGCTTGGGTAGCTCAGAATGGTGATGTTGACGGTTCAGCTTTCACCACCGACACCGTCAACTCCGGCGAAGCTTCCACCACTTCTGAGTGGGTTGACTTCGAGTCCGACGAAGATGGTTCCGCTTGGGTTAACGAAGATGGCACCATCGACAACGGTTCAGCATGGGCCAACGACAACCTCACTCCCGCTCCTGCACAGCCTGCAGTTCCTGCTGATGGCTCCACCTGGGTTGACTTCGAGTCCAACGAAGATGGCTCCGCTTGGGTTAACGAAGATGGCACCATCGACAACGGTTCAGCATGGGCCAACGAGAACCTGAACCCCGTTGTTGTAGAGCCCGCCGTTCCTGCTGACGGTTCCACCTGGGTTGACTTCGAGTCCGACGAAGACGGTTCTGCTTGGGTTAACGAAGATGGCACCATCGACAACGGTTCAGTATGGGTCAACGAGAACCTGAACCCCGCTCCCATCGAAGAAGCTCCCCTGGTTACTGACAAGGGCCCTGGCGTTACTCACGAACTGCCTGAAGGTCACATCGGCATCAACGGCCCCGGCACCACTGCTGAGCCCAAGCCCACCATCGACCCTTCAACCATCGTAGTTGACGACAAGACCCCTGCTACTGACGAGCCTTCCGCTCCTGCAGTAGAGGAAACGCCTGCTGACGAGACCTCTGCTCCTGCAGTTGAAGAGACTACCGCTCCCGCCGCTGATGAGACTTCTGCACCTGCTGTAGAAGAAACTGAAGCAGCTGCTGCACCGGTAGCTTCAAACGGCACCACTCAGGCACCTGCCGCTCAGGCACCCGCTGCTAACAACGCTCAGCAGCAGAACCTGGCTCAGACTGGTGCTTCCAACGCCACTCTGCTCGCCCTGGGCGGTCTGGCTGTCCTGGTTCTGGGTGCAGGCGCAGTTGTTGCTGCCCGCCGCTTCCAGGCCTAAGGTTTATAACCTTTACCACTGAGGTGTTACCCTCCTGCTGCAAGCGGTGAGGGCCACTTCTTCCCATAGATAGTGGGGGTGTAACCGTGTGGTTGCACCCCCACTATCTGCATTATTTTTACTAGCACTTGGTTCTCACTCGCCAGCTATTTTGAGAGGTTACCTCTATGAAAAACTCACTCTTGACTAAAACTCTTACTCTTGCCCTCCTTGCAGGTGCAGGCTTGACCGGTTGTTCTTCTGAGCAAGCTAACCAAGGTTCTATTCCTAGCGCCTCAGAAACCTACAGTCTTGCTACGTCCGATGTGGTACATGATGCCGGTGATTTGCTGTCGCAGGAGCAGGAAGAAGCGCTAGCCAATCAGATTCGCCAGAAAATTGATGAGCATGGGTCCCCGCTGGTACAGGTTTACTTGTATGACCAGAAGGTGGATCAGTTCAAGGTAGAGGTTCAGCGTCTGATTGATGAGGCCGATAATGCTGAGTTCCGTAAGAAGGGCGCAATTATTGCGGTAGATAAGCAGGGCAAAGCGGTTTTTATTGCTCGAGGTTCGGAGCTTCGGGGAACTCTGACCGATAATGAGGCTGCCAAGATTGTGGAGACGTCCTTGATTCCTCAGTTGGCGAAGCAGGATTACGCTGGGGGCCTGGCGTCGGCTGTTGACGAAATCTACGTAAAATCAGCGCAATAAGTTTGTGCCCTATACCTGCTATGAGCAGGTGATTCTTGAGCGCCGTAGCAAGCGGAGCCTGCTGGTAGTTGGATTACTTGTATCTGTCATAAACTGTCTCTCCCCAGCTCAAATTTCAGAGAGCTGGGGCACAGCGTTGTATTCTTGAGATAGAAACTGCCCACAAGCGACAAGGGAGATGCCCCTTCATGGCAAAGATTATCTACACCCACACCGATGAGGCTCCGCTGCTGGCGACCTACTCCTTCCTACCTATTCTTGAGGCTTACGCTTCAACTGCTGGTGTTGAGGTAGAGACCCGTGACATTTCACTTGCCGGCCGTATTCTGGCCCAGTT
>JAXFPK010000056.1:0-4951 GCA_034179845.1 Rothia sp. (in: high G+C Gram-positive bacteria)
AGCTACCGAGCCAGCCAGTACATCGGGCTCCTTCGGCTGTGGCATCACTATGGGAGGGCTCAGCGTAGTATGCGAGACAACGTCTCAAAGCACCGCGCTTGATGTTGGCACCGTTATTAACTTCAACGGAGTCTCCTGCCAGGCTGTTTCTGCCGATTCCATCACGTGCATTGGCACTGATGGCGCAGGTTTCACCATTTCACCTGATGGTGTGACCCAGCCCTAGCAGTTTTTCTGAGCGGACGGCCGCCCTCCTGCGATAGGGGAGAGGGCGGGCGTCCTTTCTTTTTGTCAGGCTGTGCAGGTAGAATGGAGGGCTTGAATTTTCCGCGATGAAGGGTTCCCTCTTGACTGAGAACACAACCGCAACCGGTGAGCAGACTGCCGCTGAAAAAGCCTACGAGGCTCAGCTGGTGGGTGAACGAGCCTATGTGGGTAGGCTCTATGCCCGCCTTGATGAGCTGCGAGAGATTAATGAGAAGAAGCTCAAGAGCACCCGCAAGAATCAGGCTGTCGGTAGTCACCAGAACCGTTCAGAGCGTGATGCTTACGCCCAGCATTATGAAGACCGCTTGGCCCAGTACAATGCGGTTGACCACCGTCTAGCTTTTGGCCGCCTTGACCTTGATGATGAGGCGATCCGCTATATTGGCCGTATCGGTCTTGCTACTGAAGAGCACGAGCGTCTACTCATTGACTGGCGTGCCCCTGAGGCTGGCACCTTTTATCAGGCTACTGCGTTCAACCGGCAGAGTGTGCGCCGCCGCCGTCATTTGATGTTAGAGCGCCGCGAGGTCACCGGTTTTGAGGATGACGTTCTTGATTCAACCTTGCTTGATGAGGGCGAGGAGAACCTGCACGGTGAGGGGGCCCTGCTGGCGGCTCTTAACCGTAAGCGCACCGGCCGTATGGGTGATATTGTGGCGACAATTCAGGCAGAGCAGGACGCCATCATCCGCGCTGATCTGGCAGGGGTGCGCGTGGTGCAGGGCGGCCCTGGTACCGGTAAGACTGCTGTGGCTTTGCACCGTGCAGCTTATCTGCTCTATACCTTCCGCGAGCGTCTGAACAATGCGGGTGTCCTGGTAGTTGGCCCTTCTGCCTCTTTCATGTGGTACATCGAGCGGGTGCTTCCTTCTTTGGGTGAGACTGGTGTGGTTATGTCTTCTCTGGCTACCTTGTACCCCGGTATTAAGGCTGTGCCCGAGGCTGACCCGGCTGTCGCCAAGATTAAGGGCGATCTGCGTATGGCTGAGGTTATTAAGAAGGCTGTGGCTGACCGTCAGAAGGTGCCGGCTCAGCCCGTAAAAATGTATGTGGATTCCACCGCTATTGAGCTGACTCCTGGCATGGTTAAGCACGCTCGTGGCACTGCGCGCTCTACCGGCAAGCCCCATAACGAGGCCCGCGAAACTTTTGTGAAGGTGTTGCTGAAGGAGCTGACGCACCAGCTTAACGAGAAGCTGGATGCTGCTGCCGGTCACGCGGTTGACCGCCCCTACCTGGAAGATGACGTACGAGCCTCCATGGATGTCCGCCGGGCTGTTAATCTTGCCTGGATGCCTCTGTCCCCTGAGACTCTAGTGCGCTCGCTTTTTTCTAAGCCGGAGTATCTGCGTAGTGCGACTGTGGGCGTCCTGACGGATGCTGAACGTGATGCTTTGGCGCGCGCCGCTGATCTGCCCTTTACTGAGTCTGATGTGCCTTTGCTGGATGAGGCTGCTGAATTGTTGGGTGATTTTTCTAAGGTTGCTGGTGCTGGGGCTGTTGCCCGTGCTGAGGCTGCCCACCAGGCGAATCTTGAGAATGCTCGTAAGGCCCTTGAGAATGTGGATCAGCAGTTGGCTGATATGGGTGTGGACGGTGTAGTAACCGCCGAGCAGATTGCTGAGCTGAATGAGGAGCGCGGCGAGCGTATGACCGCTGCCCGTGCTGCGCAGATTGACCGCACCTGGGCTTATGGGCATGTGGTGGTTGATGAGGCTCAGGAGCTGTCACCTATGCAGTGGCGTCTGCTCATGCGTCGGTGCCCTATGAAGTCTTTTACGATTGTTGGCGATATTGCGCAGGCTTCTTCTGCAGCGGCTTCACAGTCGTGGGCGCAGGCGCTTGAACCTTTTGTGGGGGAGCGTTTTACCTTAGATGAGCTGACGGTCAATTATCGTACTCCTGCCCAGATTTCGGATGCGGCGGTGGCGGTTGCTCGTGCTGCTGGCCTGGATATTTCTGCCCCGCGTGCTGTGCGCGAGGGCAATTGGGCGCCGTCTGCTCGTATTGTGGGGCAGGACGGGCTCTACCCGGCTGTGGTGGCTACGGTCAGTGAGGAGCTGGAACAGGGCGCCGGTGGCCTCATTGGTGTGATTGTTAGTGAGGAACGCTACCGCGAGACTGCCCTAGCGATTGCTGCTCAGCATCGGGGCAAGCTGGGTACTTCGGCTTCTGCCCTGGAGCACCAGGTGCTGATTCTGACTCCGTGGGAGGCTAAGGGCCTTGAATTCGATACTGTGATTATCGTTGAGCCTAATGATTTGGTGCGCGCGGCCAATGGTTCGGTGGGTGATTTGTATGTTTCTATGACCCGCCCCACCCAGCGTTTGTATCTCTTGGCTTCCAGTGAGTTGCCGGCCGGTATTGAGGTATCTGCTTAGTAGCAGTCTGGTACGGTGGTGCATGGTAGATGTACCGATTTTTTATAAGAAACTAGTCAGGAGTAACCGTGTCTGAAGAGACTCTTGCAGCTCAGCACAACGACGATTCCTTTGAGAATATCTGGCAGGAATTGAAGTGGCGTGGTTTTGTGCACGTCAGTACCGATGAAGAAGCCCTTGAGAAGGCGCTGGCTGAAGAGACTGTGAACTTCTATATCGGTTATGATCCCACTGCTGCTTCCTTGCACTTGGGGCACCTGGTTCAGTTGCTGTTGATGCGCCGTTTGCAGCTTGCTGGTCACCGCCCCTTTGGTTTGGTGGGTGGTGCTACCGGTCTGATTGGTGATCCCCGCCAGACTTCTGAGCGTGTGCTCAACTCCCGCGATGTAGTTGAGGGCTGGGTGGCTCGTTTGCGTGGCCAGATTGAGCGTTTCTTGTCTTTTGAGGGTGAGAATGGCGCGCAGATGGTTAATAACCTGGACTGGACGAGTGAACTGTCTGCTATCGATTTCCTGCGTGAGATTGGTAAGAATTTCCGTGTGGGCACCATGATTAAGAAGGAAATCGTGGCGAAGCGTCTGAACTCTGATGAGGGTATTTCTTACACCGAGTTCTCTTACCAGATTCTGCAGGGCAACGACTTCCTGGAACTTAACCGCCGTCACGGTGTGACCTTGCAGTGTGGTGGTTCTGATCAGTGGGGTAACTTGACCAGTGGCACTGAGCTGGTGCGTAAGGTGATCGGTAAGAGTGTTCATGCTCTGGGGACCCCGCTCATTACTAACTCTGATGGCACTAAGTTTGGTAAGTCTGAGGGTAATGCTATTTGGCTTGACCCTGAGATGTGCTCACCCTATGCCTTCTACCAGTTCTGGTTGAATACTGCTGATGCGGACGTGGCTGATCGTCTGAAGATTTTTACTTTTAAGACTCGTGATGAGATTGCTGCTTTGCAGAAGTCTGTTGAGCAGGAGCCTTTCAAGCGTTTGGCTCAGAAGACTCTGGCCTTTGAGGTTACTTCTTTGGTTCATGGTGTTGAGGCTACCGAGAAGGTTATTGCTGCTTCTGAGGCTCTTTTTGGTAAGGGCGATTTTGCTTCTTTGGATGAGGCTACTTTGAAGGCTGCTACTGCTGAGTTGCCTCATGCGGTGTTGTTTGCTGATCAGTTGGATATGGTGACTGTGCTGACTGAGACTGGTTTGTCTGCTTCTAAGTCTGAGGCTCGTCGCACTCTTAAGGAGGGCGGGGCTGCTATCAATAACGTCAAGGTTCAGGGTGAGGACGCTGCTTTGGTTGAGTCTGATTTGCTCTTGGGCAAGTATGCGGTGGTTCGTCGCGGTAAGAAGAATATGGCTGTTGTTGAGGTAGCCCGGTAAAGCTTATGGCTTTGTGAGGCTTTTTGCCTGTTCTACTGATGATTGAGTCAGTAGAAATGGTGCGGACGCCCGCCCCAGCTTTTCCCCTGAGGTGGGGGAGGGCGGGGCGGGCATTTATTGTTTCTACTTGTCAGAGCTGGGAATCAGGGAGGGCCTAGGGAGAGCGCACTGGGCTACTGTCTTCTGGGGTTAAAAATTTTTCCAAAATATTTTTGAAAGATTTAACCTGGTTGTTTACTAGGGGAAACACTTTCATGTAGGCAGGTTTGAGGGGGTTTTTGCGGTGGAATTGGCCCAACTGGGGTTGCGGGCCTGAAAAAACCTGCGTAAAGTATAACGAGTCGCTGAGGCGCGGGGAACCGGCCGGGAGCGATAAATAATCGAATAGTGCACCACAAGTTGAGTCGATAAAGACTCCCAGGGATAGTCAATAGAACTGGTTTTCGGGTTTGAAGCTAAGGCTTCGAAATAAAGAAAAGAGCTTGTGGCCATCGTCATGCTCTGAAGAGTTGCGATGATGAAAAAAGCATTATAGACTAAATGAGTTGCCCAAACGGGTAACACACAAACATGAGAATGACCGATACGAAACACCGGCCAGTGAAACACTAGCTAGGGTTGAGAATGCGGTTTGTTGCTTGAAAACTCAATAGCGTACCAATGTTATAAATAACATTCTTATCGTCCATCATCACAATACCACACCACACGGTGCAAGGAATGTGAGATGGTCTTGAACTGATACCAAATATTTATAGAACACGTAAGAAACCACCGGTTTCTTACTGAATTTGATAATCAATTGGTTTCAGATTCGTCAGCTCGAACCACACCACCCCGTGGTGAATGGTTCGCTAACAATCAGAGACCAGGATCATCAACTACTTCATTTTTTCAACGGAGAGTTTGATTCTGGCTCAGGACGAA
>JAXFPK010000060.1:0-11225 GCA_034179845.1 Rothia sp. (in: high G+C Gram-positive bacteria)
TATCCTCGAATCAGCTGGCGACAAGAAGATCGGCGTTATTAAGGAAGTTCGCGCCCTCACCTCACTGGGTCTGAAGGAAGCTAAGGACCTCGTTGACGGCGCTCCCAAGCCCGTTCTCGAAGGCGTTTCCAAGGAAGACGCAGAGAAGGCTAAGGAAGCTCTCGAAGGCGCTGGCGCAACCGTCACCCTCAAGTAAGTTTCTTACTTTTCTTATCTTTGGCGCAAGGGCGGCACCCATCACGGGTTGCCGCCCTTGCGGCTTTTAAGAAACACCGCCTTACACCTAAGGCAGCGGCCAGCCTTGCCGGGGGGGCATAAAGGACGGACGCCACCGCCCATCTCTTCCCCTGCCTGCTGGTTTTAGTTAGGCTGGGGTCATGGGTAAGACTCTGTTTCGTGTGCTCTGGTGCCTGCTGTTGGTAGGTTTTCTGACCTGGCTAGCTATCCTGCTATGGCCGTGCCACCCGGTCATAGCCTGGCTGACCACCCGCCTGGTCATTGCCCAGGCCGTTGCCTTCCCCACTTTGCTTGCGGTTGCCGGGGCGGGCGTCCTGATAGTGGCCCTGCTGGTTGCCCTGCGCTCTAGAACCAGCACAATCACCCGCTACCTCGCCGGGCTGACGGCACTAGCCTGTGCCGCTTCTAGCCTTCTGGCGGTGATTGACCCCTATGGGTCTATGCGATATCAGGCACGCGGGGTGCTCGCCATCGGCTGCGCCAATATGCAGATCTACCGGGTCACCACCTATAATGCCCTCGACACCCTCACCGACCAGGGCCTGGCCCGGCTACTGGCTGATCAACCGGATTTTCTGGTGCTCCCCGAAGTTTCACCCGACACGCCCGCTCTAGCTGACGGGGTACCGGGCTACCAGGTCTTTGCCTCCACGAGCCAAAAGCCCCATATTGCCCCAACCCTGACCCTGGTGAGCGACAGGCTGGGCTCCTACACCGCGCAGGAAGTGCCCATGACATTCGGGGCCCTTCTGCTGACTCCTGAAAACCCGGCCAGCGGGCAGCCCCAGCTACTGGCGGTGCATACCGCCCCGCCTGTCCCTATCTACATGCAGCAGTGGCGTGAAGATCTCGCTACGATTGACCGGCTGGCCCGCGACGAGGGGAGCCTCGACCTGATAGCCGGTGACTTCAACGCGACCCTGCTGCACGGCAGCTTAGCCAGCTATGCGGGGACTGGCTCACTGCTGGGGGTGGACGCCGCCTTGGCCACTGACCAGGTAGAGGGCACCTGGCCTGCAGGCGGAGTGCTAGGAATGAAATCGCCCATTGACCGCGTGATAGTGATGCAGGGCCCACCTGCTGGCGGTGAAGAAGTGACCTACCGCCGTGTGGGGAACTCTGACCATCTGGCAGTGGGTGCCGCCCTGACTCTCTGCAGCCCCTAGCTGCCGCTCTCTTGAACGGTGGGGAAGTGATAGGCGATGGTAGGCTGGTGGCAACCCCGCACACAGCGCACCCCCCAATCTACTATGAGGTGAGAACCATGGCAGGCTTCTTCAAAAGGCTCTTCGGCAGCAGCAAGACCGCCCAGTCCCCAACACCTGACCCTGCCCAGTCCCCAGCATCTGCCTCCGCCGCAGCGTCCGCTCTGGAAACCACCGTTCTCGAGACCTCCGCGCTGACCGCCCACATGGACGGCACCGTCATTGAACTAGCCAAAGTCAGCGACCCCACCTTCTCATCGGGTGCTCTAGGCCCCGGCGCCGCAATCGAACCCACAACAGGCCAGGTGGTAGCACCAGCAGACGGTGAAATAACCCTAGCCTTTCCCACCGGCCACGCCTTCGGCATTCGTACCACAGAAGGCCTAGAGGTACTGATTCACGTGGGCTTCGATACCGTAGAACTAGACGGCAAATTCTTTGAACCTAAGGTCAAGAAGGGCGAGAAAGTCACCCGCGGCCAGGTGCTGGTTGAATTCAATCTAGACCAGGTCAAAGCCGCAGGCTACACCGCCACCACTCCGCTAGTGATCACCAACGCAAAGAACTCCGTAACAGGCCTGACAATAACCAAGGCCCTCAGCGACGTAGCCGCCGGTACTGACTTCATCACCGCAACCCATCCAGCCTCAAGATAAAGCCCAATCGCACAGGCCTCCTAGCCCGCCCCTAACTAACCAGGTACCCTTGAGAAGTAAACCGTACCCAGGAGGATTCTATGCCCGAGCAGACCTACAACTTTACCGTGCGTGAAGCTACCGAAGCTGATTACCCCGGCGTCATTGAGGCACTCACCAACGCCTTTGAATATGACCCTGTTATGAGTAAGGCCATGGGCGGGGATGGCCGCACCGAAACCCTCTGCGGCCTTTTCGATTTTCAGATACGCACCACCTACGGCCCTAAAGGCACCATTGATATCGCTGTTACCGAAGACGGCAAGGTGCTGGGGGCTGCTCTCTGGCTCTCACCCCAGGCGCAGAAGGGCAACCTGCTGGCTGACCTCAAGGCTCTCCCTGATTACTACAAGGTGCTAGGGAAGGGGCTGATTCGTGCCGCTTTCACCGAGTTCCGGCTGCTAGCCAAGCGCCCCAGATTCGCCCACTGGTACCTCTACACCATCGGTGTGCATGAGGACGCCCGCGGTCACGGCATCGGTTCCCACCTGCTGGATTACCGCTGTGAGCGCCTAGAGCAGGTTCCTGCCTATTTGGAGGCATCTACCTACCGCTCAGCGTCATTGTATGCCCGCCACGGTTTTGTGGAGCTCTTTCGGTTCAAAAGCGGCAAGCCTGCCCTGGGCATGTTGCACCCGGCCCCGGTGACGCAAGTATCCTTGCATGACCTTCACCGGAACAAGTAGTAATTTCTCTATTCTTCTCTCCTGATGATGTGCATGAGCTAGTCAGTACTTTACGGTGAACTGCCCTGCTGAAGATAGCGATGTGGCCGAAGCGGGGGCGTATGCAACAGTTCGAATAATTAATGTGATTATTTAGATAAACACTGATTTCGAGTGTCATAATCCCGGGGAATCAGTTTTGGTGATTTTCACTTGAAGTCGCTAGCTGCTCGGCGTTCTTGATTAATACCAATATTTGGGATGAACTAGGCTAGTTTGGAGCTGTTTTCAGGCAGAAGGGCCCCTGGAATGAAAATAGGGGAAATTATACTATATTTCCTACCTTAGAGGGTGCTTGACTGTAAGAGGGGCTACGCCAGCATGCATACCATGGGGCCAGTAAATGAGTTAGTGTCATAACTGGATTCGGTTACATGTAACTGAGTATTAATCGTGATATATCATCAGGAGCTACACATTATGGGTTCTACGGCTGCGGCTGACACTGCCCCTTCACAAGACCTCACCCAGGAGCTGAAAAAGAATCAGCTCAAAAACCTTCTTCTAGCCACCATCTTCTCAACCATTGGGTTCTGGGCCTGGACCCTGATAGGCCCCCTCGCAAAGGGTTACTACGCAAAAGAATTTGACCTCACTCCCGGTCAGGTTAGCCTGCTGATTGCTACCCCCATTCTCGTTGGTGCTTTGGCTCGTATCCCGGTAGGTGCTTTGGCCGATAACTTCGGCGGACGCATCATGTTTACCATCGTGCTAGGTGTATCTGCCCCCTTGGTTCTACTGACCGGTATCGCTGGGCTTTCAGATAGCTTTGCTTTCTTGATGGTTTCTGCATTCCTGCTGGGTCTGGCCGGTACTGTTTTCGCAGTGGGTGCTCCCTTCACTAACCTCTGGTACGAGAAGCACCGCCGTGGTTTCTCATCAGGTGTCTTCGGCGCCGGTATGATCGGTACTGGTCTGAACGCATTCCTGACCCCCCGCCTCTTCAACGCGTTGGGCTACTGGAACCTTCACCTGCTGATGGCCGCCGTTGTTGGCCTGGCAGCAGTGCTCTCCTACCTCTTGCTGCGCGAATCTCCTCTGCGCCCCACCGGTAAGTCTGCTCCTCTTCTGCCCAAGATTGCAGCAGCCCTAAAGCTGATCCCCACCTGGCAGTTCTCCGCTTTGTGCGCCATCGGCTTCGGTGCCTTCGTTTCTTTCTCTAACTACCTGCCCACCTACCTGGGTAACGTCTACGGCTGGGAAGCAGTGGATGCGGGTACCCGTACCGCTGGATTCGCTCTGGTAGCTGTTATTGCCCGTCCTATTGCAGGTTCTCTTGCTGACCGCATCAGCCCCAAGCTCATCTGCCTTACCTCCTTTATCCTGGTAACCATTCTCGCGATGCTGATTGCCTTCCAGCCTGAAGGTGAGTACGTCTACGGTACCCTCTTCTTGCTGCTGGCCGGTTCACTAGGTATCGGTATCGGTGGCCTGTTTGCTTGGTTGGCTCAGGTCATCGCCCCTGAAATGCAGGGTTCTGTTGCAGGTGTCGTGGGTGCCCTAGGTGCCTTCGGCGGTTTCTTCCCTCCCCTGGTTATGGGCGCAACCTACAACGAAGAACTCCACAGCTACTTCCTGGGTCTGACCCTGCTAGCTGGTGCTTCAATCCTTGGTCTGCTGATAACTCTCATTACTAAGAGCAAGAAGCACGCCGCATAGTAGAACTATCTAGAATCTATTGACATAGATACCCCAAGTGCCCCTGGCCTCTATAGGCTAGGGGCACTTTGTCATGCTGATAGGAAAGTGCTTGGCTCTAGCATCGCGTGGACGATAACCCGTCTCAATATGGCGCCAGGTGTGTAAGGTATGGCACAATAAGGGGTATTATAAATAAAAGCTGTTACAACTGGCGCGGGAGAGACCGTGCAGACTCGAGGTTGAGGGACCACGAGCGCCGGCGCCGAAGGAGCAAATCCTCCCCGGGAAACTCTCAGGCACATGTACCGCTCAGTTAGGCAACTCTGGAGAGGGGCATCAAACCCCCACCGAAGGGGCAAAATTCGCGCCCGCTACTACGCGTGATGGGTAGCTGCGAACCAAAACTCTCAGGTAATAACAGAGCGGGGAGGGCACCCCCACAGGGCACCCTGTGGGTAGGTTTACCCTCTACCCTTGGAGCCTCATATGTCATTCCTCGACCGTCACCTTGGCCCCCGCTCAACTGACCAAGAAACCATGCTAGCAGCCCTAGGCTATGACAGCCTCGGCGCCCTCATCAAAGAGGTCATTCCCCCCACCATTCGTCTACAGGGTGATCTCAATCTGCCCGCTCCACTATCTGAGCTAGAGGCCCAGAATAAGATCGCCTCCTATGCAGCCCTCAATCAGGTCAAGCACCAGATGATTGGCGCAGGCTACTACGATGCCATCACCCCGGCTGTTATCCGCCGCAACATACTTGAAAACCCGGGCTGGCACACCTCCTATACCCCTTACCAGCCCGAAATTTCTCAAGGCCGTCTCGAAGCTCTGCTAAACTTTCAAAACACCGTCATGGAGCTGACCGGTCTACCCATCGCTAATGCCTCCCTTCTAGATGAAGCAACCGCCGTTGCAGAAGCTGCGGTGATGATGCGCCGTGCTAACCGCAAAGTCAAGAAGGGCTTCTTCGCTATCGACGCCCGAGCCCTGCCCCAGACCCTCTCAGTCGTCCGCGGCCGTGCCGAAGCATTGGGTATTCCCTTTACCATCACCGACTTTGCTGACGGTCTGCCCGAAGGCGACCTCTACGGCGTCATTATCTCTAACCCCGGCCAAGACGGCCAAGTGCGCGACATCGAGCCACTCATTCAGGCCGCTAAGGAACGCGGGGCCCTAGTCACCGTCATCACCGACCTGCTAGCCCAGACCCTACTGACCACCCCCGGTCACCAGGGTGCCGATATTGCTGTGGGCTCCTCACAACGCTTCGGCCTGCCCCTCTGGTACGGTGGCCCCCACGCAGCCTTCATGGCCGTCGCCCAGGGGCTAGAACGCAACCTTCCAGGCCGTCTGGTCGGTGTATCAAAGGACGCCACCGGCAAGCCCGCCTACCGCCTAGCCCTACAAACCCGCGAACAACACATCCGCCGCGAAAAAGCTACCTCTAACATCTGCACCGCCCAGGCCCTACTGGCCATCGCCGCCGGTGCATACGCTATCTACCACGGCCCCGAAGGGCTACGCGCCATTGCTCAGCGTCTGCACGATAATGCCGCCCGAATTGCCGCAGCCGGCACGGCCGCCGGACTGAAACTAGTCCACGAAACCTTCTTCGACACCGTAGCTTTTGAAGCACCGAATCGCGCCGACGAACTGGTCGCCCAGGCGCTAGAAGCAGGTATTAATATCCGCCGTCTCTCCGCTGACCGTATCTCTATCTCTGTAGGCGAATCCCACACCGAACAGGTACTCGAAGCCCTGGCAACCGCCCTGGGCGGGGAACTAGAGGAGACCGACTCCTACCAGCTACCCCAGGCCCTGCTCCGCACCGATAACTACATGAGCCACCCGGTCTTCCACCTCTACCGCTCTGAAACCTCCATGATGCGCTACCTGCGCTCCCTGGCAGATAAAGACCTGGCCCTAGACCGCACCATGATTCCCCTGGGCTCTTGCACTATGAAACTCAATGCAGCAGCCGAGATGGAACCCATCTCCTGGCCCGAATTCGCCTCCATCCACCCCAACGTCCCTGCCGACCAAGCCACCGGGTGGAAGGCCCTGATTGAAGAGCTCTCCACCTGGCTCACCGAAATCACAGGCTACGACGCTATCTCCTTGCAACCTAACTCCGGTGCGTCCGGCGAATACGCGGGCCTACGCGCTATCCGCGCCTACCACGAAGCTCAAGGCGATACCCAACGCACCATCGTCCTCATTCCCATGAGCGCCCACGGCACCAACGCCGCCTCTGCCGCCCTAGCCGGTCTGGCTGTTGCCGGTGTGGCAACCGCCGCCGATGGCTCCATCGACGTAGAGGATCTAAAAGCCAAGATTGAAAAATACGGCGACACCATCGCCGGGATTATGATTACCTACCCCTCCACCCACGGCGTCTTCGAACAGCAGGTTGTGGAAGTCTGCCAGCTGGTGCACGAAGCCGGGGGCCAGGTCTACATAGACGGTGCCAACCTCAACGCCCAAATGGGCCTAGCCCAACCCGGAAAGTTCGGTGGCGATGTCTCCCACCTGAACTTACACAAAACCTTCGCCATCCCCCACGGTGGTGGAGGCCCCGGCGTCGGCCCGGTTGCTGTGGGCTCCCACCTAGAAAAATACCTACCCGGCAACGGCTTTGAAGCGGACGCCCAAGGCCAGCTAGCCGGTGCGCCCCTACCCATCTCCCAGGCCATGTTCGGCTCAGCCGGTGTGCTACCCATCTCCTGGATGTACATTGCCATGACCGGCGCTGAAGGGCTACGCGCATCCTCTGAGACCGCTATCCTCTCAGTCAACTACATTGCCAAGAAACTAGGCTCCCTCTACCCGGTACTCTACGCGGGTGAAACCGGCCTGGTAGCCCACGAATGCATCCTAGATTTGCGCCAGCTAACTGCGGCCTCTGGAATCACCGCCGAGGACGTCTGCAAGCGACTCATGGACTACGGCTTCCACGCCCCCACCCTAGCCTTCCCCGTACCTGGCACCCTCATGGTTGAGCCCACCGAGAGCGAGTCCTTAGCTGAACTCGACCGCTTTATCCAGGCCATGACCAAGATTCACGCCGAGATTCAAGAGGTCATCGACGGCAAAATCAGCGCCGAAGAATCCGTACTGCGTCAGGCCCCGCACACCGTTGAGGTCCTCACCGCTGATGAATGGAACCGACCCTACCCAAGATCCCAGGCATCCTACCCCGTCCACGAGCTACGCCTGAATAAGTACTTCACCCCCGTGGGGCGTATCGACGGCGCGGGCGGCGACCGCAACTTCGTCTGCGAATGCCCGCTCATGGAAGCCTTCGACATCGAAGCTCCCAGCGCCTAGACCAGAAAGGTAAACCTATGTCACCCCAGAAAACTGCCCTCCACCAGGTCCACATCGATTTGGGTGCCACCTTCACCGACTTCGGTGGCTGGGAGATGCCCCTCAAATACAGCAACGACGTCGAAGAGCACAAGGCCGTACGATTAACAGCAGGTCTCTTTGACCTCTCCCACATGGGCGAATTCCGCATCACCGGCCCCGACGCCGCTGCTTTCTTGGACTACGCCCTACTCTCTAACATGTCCATCCTCAAGGTGGGCAAGGCCAAGTACTCCCTGCTCCTAGCCGAAGACGGCGGGGTCATCGACGATGTGATTACCTACCGACTAGGCGAGGAAGAATTCCTGGTGATCCCCAACGCCGCTAACGTTGCAACCGACTACGAGACAATGAGCGTCCGCACCACAGGATTCGAGGTGCAACTAGTCAATGAGACCGCCCAGACCTCCCTCATTGCCCTACAAGGCCCAGCATCAGAGGCCATCCTGCTAGAGATGGAACCCTCCGAAGCTGAAACCATCACCTCTATGGGCTACTACTCAGCTGCCCCGATTCGCCTCGGCAACATTCAAGCCCTGCTCGCCCGCACCGGCTACACCGGTGAAGACGGCTTTGAAATCTATGTTGCCAACAAGGACGCCGCCAAGCTCTGGGCCCTAGCATCTGAGCGCGGCCAAGAGCACGGGGCTATCCCCGCAGGCCTAGCTGCCCGCGACTCCCTACGCCTTGAAGCAGGCATGCCCCTCTACGGCCACGAACTAGGCCGGGACATCACCCCCTTCGAATCAGGCATGGGCAAACTAGTTGAAATCGCCCTGAACAAGAAGACCGCCGATTTTGTCGGTAAGGACGCCCTACTTGCGCTCGCCGATGAAACTCCAGCTCGTTCCCTGGTCGGTCTTAAAGCTCAGGGCAAGCGGCCTGGGCGGGCAGGTTCCACACTGGTAGACCAGGACGGTACCAAGATTGGTGAGATTACCTCCGGTATCCCTTCACCTACCCTGGGCTACCCCATCGCCATGGCTCTTCTGGCTACCGAGCACGCTAGCTTGGGGCAGACTGTGCAGGTGGATATTCGCGGTAAGGCTGCTCCTTTCGATATTGTTGAGCTGCCTTTTTACCAGCGCACACAGTAGAAGACGAGGCTGAAAGAGTCCACTGAGAATTCTGTACTACCCCTGCTGAGAGGAACATAACCTATGGGCCTGAATAACATCACCGATTATCTTTCTGAGCCGCCTCACTCAGGAGCACAAGCTCAAGCAGAAGCCCTGGGCTATGACATTTCCGTCTTTGAGCTCTTTTCTATTGGTATCGGCCCCTCAAGCTCCCATACCGTAGGCCCCATGCGAGCCACCAACCGGTTTATTGCTGAACTGATTGATACTGGAACCCTTAAGGACGTTACCCAGGTTCATATCGACCTCTACGGTTCTTTGGCAGCTACCGGCGCTGGGCACGGAACCATGAGCGCAGCTCTCAAAGGGCTGGCTGGCTTTGTACCTGAAACCATTGATATTGCCGCCGCCGAAGCTCTCATGGGCCGTAACCAGGTAGACGGAACTCTACCTCTGGCCGGCTACCCCTCGGCTGCTTTTGAAACCGGTGCCCCCGGTCCGGACGCTACTAAGGTGAGCGGGCCCGTCCTTACCTATAAGGAATCTGATATCACCCTGCGCCCGCTCACCCTGTTGCCTCGGCACACCAACGGTATTAAAGTCACTGGTTATACGGGGGAGAAGGTACTGCTAGAGCGCACTTACTTCTCTATCGGTGGTGGCTTCATCGTAGAAGAAGACGAAGAATCATCAGAATCTACTGGCCTTTCTCAGGCCCCTTACCCTTTCGGGTCGGGCCGAGAGCTACTGGAGATGGCTAACACGGCCGGATTATCTATTGCTCAGCTCAAGATGGAAAATGAGAAGACAGAGCGCACTGAAGCAGAGGTCCGAGCTGGTATTTTGCATATTCGGCAGGTTATGAAGGAGTGTATTGGCTCGTCCTTAGAACGTATGGGCTATCTGCCCGGCCCGCTTAAGGTGCGCTGCCGTGCAGGGCAATGGCACCGTGACCTGCTAGAAGAAGACCCTCGAAAGTCAGCTGATTTCGCCATCGACTGGGTTAATCTGATTGCCCTGGCTGTCAACGAGGAGAACGCCTTTGGCGGGCGTGTTGTCACGGCCCCCACCAACGGGGCTGCTGGCATTATCCCCGCAGTCTTGCACTACGCACTCAACTATGTGCCCTCGGTGGCCCATCACGGGCAGAAAGCTATTGATGATGCCGTCGTGGACTTTTTTCTAGCTGCCGCCTCAATTGGTGCCCTCTATAAGAAGCGGGCCTCAATCTCTGGCGCTGAGGTAGGCTGCCAGGGTGAGGTGGGCACAGCCTCATCCATGGCTGCTGCCGGTCTAGCGCAGGTTATGGGAGGCACCAATGAGCAGATTGAAAATGCCGCCGAGATTGCTATGGAGCACAACCTGGGTTTGACCTGCGACCCTGTGGGCGGCCTGGTACAGATTCCCTGTATTGAACGCAACGCCATGGCCGCCTCTAATGCGGTCACCGCCGCTAAGATGGCCCTACGAGGGGACGGACAACACCGGGTTTCTCTGGATCAGGTGATTGAAACCATGCGCCAGACCGGTGAGGACATGTCTCATCGTTATAAGGAGACTTCTATGGGTGGCCTGGCTGTGAATGTGGTGGAGTGCTAGGGAGAGTTTGCAAAAGCCGCAGAGATTGGGTATGGACAGCTTAAATATTTTGCTGTAGCATGAATATTTGCGCTTCCCTAATCTTCTGTGCCTTCATATAGCGGTGGGCAGGTTGTAACAGGTTTTAAGTACGCCCCCGTACCCTCGAACATCAATCTAGCCACACAACAGCACGGCACAGGTGCTATGGCCGGCTAGTTTGCCTTTTCAATGGGTCCTTGAGCGTACCGCCCCTGGTGGGGGAGCGGGCACGAACAGACATGTCTGTGGAAGGATCCAATCTTGGTCGCCTCGAGCACCTCTAATACTGAAGCCGCTAACGGCGTAGGTTCGCAGCGCCGAATCTCATTCGCAAAAATTGCTGAGCCCCTGCAGGTACCCAACCTGCTCGCGCTCCAGCTTGACAGCTTTGATCAGCTCGTCGGTAATGAACGCTGGGCAGCTAAAGCTGCTGTAGCAGCAGAAACCGGCGATACCTCCGTCAGCCAGACCTCCGGCCTGGCCGACATCTTCGAAGAAATCTCCCCGATCGAGGACTTCCAGGGCACCATGTCCCTGTCCTTCTCCGATCCTGAATTCGCCGACCCCAAGTACACCATGGAAGAGTGCAAGGATCGCGATGCGACCTACGCTGCTCCCCTGTACGTCAAGGCCGAATTCATGAACAACAACACG
>JAXFPK010000002.1:0-12979 GCA_034179845.1 Rothia sp. (in: high G+C Gram-positive bacteria)
GTGGCTGGTCAAGGTTGAGGACGTCGACAACGCCCTAGCCTGGTTCGACAAGTACGGTAAGGCCTCCATCCTCATTGGCCGTGTGATCCCTGGTATTCGTTCACTCATCTCGATTCCCGCCGGCATCGACCGCATGAACCCTCTAACCTTCGGCCTCTACACCCTACTCGGTTCCTCTATCTGGAACGCCTTGCTCATCTACTGCGGCTGGGTTCTGGGTGAGAATTGGACTGCTGTTGAAGGCGTCATCGACCAGTACTCTAAGGTGGTCTACGCCCTGGTAGCCCTGGCCCTGGTGGCCGTCTTCATCTGGCTGCTGCGCCGCGCCCGCCAGGAGAAGCACGACGTAGCCTAAGGGGCAGGCCTCCTCACTCCCCTATTCCCTTATTCCACTAGGGCCATACAATCTTAAAGGGACCGCATCGTATGCGGTCCCTTTACTTATGTGGCCTTTTTGCTAGTGGTTCTGACGTTACTTCCACAGGCGGTTGCGGGCGTGCACCACCGACGGGCGAATCTGGATCCAATCAGCACAGGGCAGACGCAGGGCCTTCTCACACCCCGATAGGGCAGTAATAATCGACTCGCAGCGCTTATTGAACTCGGAGACATGCCCCCTATCGACAACCTGCCCAGGGAAGTGCCGGTGCATTTTTGACACCGAATCTGATGACTCCTGCAACCCGTGCCCACTGTGGCCAGGGATATGTTTGACCAGCACCCGCCGTTCCCGAATGGCCTCAGTTAGCCGCTCCATCTCCTCTAAGACCCGCTGGTTTTGCACCCCTTCATTCACCCAGGTTTTGTAGACCCAGCGGCTGTGCGCCAGGCGCAGCACAAAGGTGAGGGCCCCTAGCGAGTCAGTGTGAATAATGAGCTGGCGGCCACCGTGATAGAAGATGTTAAAGGCAGCGAGCATGGCCGAGAGTTCCCCGGTCATAATGTTGGTTGCATCGTAGTGGGAGTGAAAGAAGAAGCCGTCTTCGCTCACCCCACCAATGCCCATGCGTCCGCCTTTTAAATACTTTTTGTTATTCGTTGACCTATAGGAGCAGTCAGTGAAGACACTGTACTTTTCTAGCTGTTCTACCGGCAGCTGGGCCGTATTTTGTTCAAGTTCCTGGTGGGCTAGGTTGGTGGCTTGGTCTATAAAGTCCGGCATGAGTTCACCTGCCGGGGTGCCCATGAGCTTGACGTGGATTTCCCCGAGCGAGTGGGATTCGTAGGGGTTCATGACCTTGTCAATGGAGCGATATTCCAGAAAATCGCGGAAGGCCGTAAATTTTCGGAAGAGGAGTTTGAGGTAGTGTTTGTCGGCGGCGACGGTGATGAGGTTGGTCTTATAGTCCTCTGGGATCAGGTCCATGCTGGCTAGGATGGCCCGGCCCAGCATGTCTGTGTGTACGGTGTCGCAGGGGTCCATGAGACTGTGAGTTAGCGACTCTGCCACCGGTTCGCTCTCGATGACTTCCCTCTCCCCGTTTTCTCGTGAGATGAAGGCGAAGGACGTCAGCCCCACATGGCAGTCACCGGCAGCTCGAACCTGCTCCATGATGACCACGATGACGGCCACGCCTTGTTCGGTGAACCCGTCTGGGTAGGAGCTGGTGTAGTCAGGCGGTTCCCAGGTCAGTTCACATTTTTTAATATGTGCAGGCGTAATTTCCACATTATTCATCTCCTAAGGGGTGTCTATAGTTGTGTTGCTTACTCTTTAAAGCTATACCAACTCAATATCGTTTTGCCAAGAGATGAGCTCAGAGAAGCACCCCATTCACTCTCCTAGTGAACGCCCAACCAGCGTCCTCCCCGCTTATCGGCCAGCAGCTACCGCATATCCTCCCACCCTTGTTCAGGTACCGCGGCAGCAGCTTTACTAGAAATGTCCACACCAGCTACTCCCCTTGGGAGGAGAAACCATGAAGTTCACGCTCACTCTTGACCCTAAATACAAAGAGACCCGCCTCGATGTCACCGCCCCAGAGCTCACGACTGAGATAGAAGAGCTACAAACCTACCTTGCAGGTAAAACCACAACCCCTCTTCTGGCCTACGCCCAAGGCAGTGCCATCCCCCTATCGTTGAGCCAAACTCTACGGTTTTTCACCTCAGATAAGAATGTGTACGCCCACACGGCCAAGGGCACCTGGCAGGTCAAGCAGCGCATGAAAGAGCTTGAAGCCAGGCTGCCCCAGAGCTTCATCAGAATAAACCAGGGGGAGCTCATCAACATTCACTGGGTGGAACGCTTTGACGTCTCCCTCACCACCACTATCGGGGTAGTGCTGAAGGACGGCACTCGCTGCTTCGTCTCTCGGCGCTCCCTCACGAACGTCAAGCAAGCTCTCGGCCTCTAGCAACTGACAGGAGAAGAATAATGACTCGCAAAATCCTTATCGGTGCCCTGATTGGAATCGCTATTGGTTGCACCATGGAACTTCTATTTTCAGCACTCATGGGCAGCACCTATGTGCCTGGGGTGCCCAGCTACCTAGCCCAGTTTGACCAGCAGAACACAGCTGTTCTGGTAGAACGTCTTATTTATGCGGGGCTAGGGGCAGTCCACTACTGCGCCGCTGACCTTTATAAGAACGAGAGGTGGCCGCTGGCTCTGGCCACCCTGGTGCACGCAGCTATCGTGCTTACCAGCGTCCTTCTGGCTGGAGCCTACCTGCACTGGTTCCCCCTGACCATGGGTGCTTTTATGGGCTTCTTGCTGGTAGCACTGCTCATATATGCCCTGGTATGGGTAATCTCCTTCTGGGTGAGCCTCCGTGAAACCCGCACCATCAATGCGGCCTTAGGGAAAATGGACGACTAAAACTGTTACCCCACATGACGGCGGGGGTGGCGGAATCACCTGGTCAGAGTGCCTCTGACATACAGTGATTTCGCTAGGAGGTGCAGGGCTTGGGCCCTGCACCTCGTGAGTCCATCTACTGTACTTTCTGTGTTCGTGAAAGGAATAAGACCCCGTGAACACCACCTGGAACCCGACCCAATATCTGCGTTATAACTCTGAGCGGACCCGCCCTTTCATAGATTTGTTAGCTCATGTCCCGCAGCAGGGGCCGTCTCTGATTGTTGATTTGGGGTGCGGGCCAGGTAATAGCACTGCTCTTTTGCATGAACGGTGGCCTCAGGCCCGCATTGTGGGTGTGGACGGGAGTGCCGAGATGATTGCGGCGGCCCAAGCAGCTAATAGTAACCCGCTGGTGGGCTACCGGCATCAGACTATTGAAGAGTGGCTAGCTGATGCTGAGAAGGGTGGCCAGGCCCCCGATCTTATTGTTTCTAATGCGGTCTTTCACTGGATTGAGAACCATGTGGAGCTGATGCCTCGTATTGCTCAGACCTTGGCCCCTGGCGGCAGTTTTGCTTTTCAGGTGGCGGGGAATTTTTTGGAGCCCACTCATGCTCTTTTGCGGCAGCTTGCTGCTGAGTCGCAGTTCGCCCCTTTTATCTCAACTAAGCTCATTGATTCGGTGACCCCGGCTGCTACCTACCTTGAGGTGCTTTCGGGTGAGGGCTGGGAGGTTGATGCCTGGGAGACCACCTATCAGCATGTTTTGCAGGGGGAAGACCCTGTTTATGATTGGCTGGCTGGGGCAGGTGCCCGCCCTGTACTGACCAGTTTGCCTGAGGGTGTGCGTCAGGAGTTTGAGCAGCGTTACCGGGCTGCTTTGCGTGAGGCCTACCCGGCTAGTTCGGTGGGCACTATTCTGCCTTTCCGCCGTATTTTTGTGGTTGCCCAGAGGGCTGAGGAATCTTCTACTCGCTAAGGTTCTTTACTATCTGGGAGGACGATTGCGCGGCTTGTTTACTGCCCTGGTAAGCAAGTTTGAGCTGAGGTGGAGTAAAAATGGTAAGGGGAAACACTCTCAAATAGTTAATATGTAATGTTTATGTGTGGTCTGCGCCCTCGCCAATCTGGGAGTTCGGCATTAAAATATAGAGGCACATAATTACATAACATGTAAACTGACTCCACCTCACATCAGGGCGCGTGAGCGCCTGTATATCTAAGGGAACCACATGGGAAAGTTTGAACAGATCTATCACGACCTTGCGCGTGATATTGATGAAGGTAAGTACGTCGTAGGCGACTTACTGCCCAGCGAAAAGAAGCTGACCGAAAAGTATAGTGTCTCTCGCGAGACCGCCCGCAAGGCTCTAGCCATTCTCACTGATCGCGGCTATATTCAGCGCATCATGGGTAAGGGCTCTCTGGTGATTGAGCATAAGCGCTACTCTATCCCTGTGTCTTCACTGGTGAGCTATAAAGAATTCGCTGAGTCAGTAAGCGGCGAAACTCAAACTGAGCTGATTGAGCTCGAAGATGCCATGCTACCCCCTGTGCCTTTTCAGGCTCTGACCAATGGTTCGGTTGAGCAGGTTCCTGTCACTTACGTTATGCGCGTGCGCCACATGGATGGTGCACCGGCCATTATTGACTATGATTACATCGTCAAAAGTGTGGTTCCTAAGGTTCCTCGTGAGGCTGCAGAGGACTCCCTCTACTACTACTTTGAGAACGATTTGGGTCTTAATCTTGCTTCCTCTGCCAAGCAGATTACTATCGAGCAGGCTACCCCTAACGATGCTAAGTATCTGAACCTGCACGCTGGTGAGTATGTTGCGGTGACTACTTCAATTACCGTGCTTAAGGACGGCACCGCCTTCCAGTACACTATCTCCCGCCACCGTGCCGATAAGTTCCGATACCTGGATTTTGCCCACCGTCGCCAGGAAATCCCGATTTCTGGTTAAAGGTGCAGATTGGTTGCACCAAGCACCAAAGTACCTGTGAGATAGGTAAGGTTAGGAGCGTATCCCGTATTAAGGGGTGCGCTTCTTTTCTTTACCCCCGGCCCAGCCCGATGCCGGGCACCTTACCGCAGGTAGTCGTCCTAACGAAAGAGTAGATATGCAGCCCGCAACTGGTCAGATGAGAGCTGTTGCAGCCGAAATCGCAAGCAGCAACCACATCTACGTGCCTTACCCCCGCCGCTGGGCGGCCCTGGCAGTGCTCATGCTGCCAGTGCTGCTGGTCTCGGTTGATAACACTGTGCTCTCCTTCGCCCTACCCGAGATTTCAGCTCAACTTTCTCCTAGCGGCACCCAGTTGCTCTGGATCAACGATATCTACCCGCTAATTCTTTCAGGTCTGCTGATCCCGGCAGGGAGTATGGGTGACCGTTATGGCCGGCGCACTATGCTCCTTCTGGGCGGCTTGGGCTTCACGGTTATTTCTGCGGCTGCAGCTCTGGCTCCTAGCGCCGCCTGGCTAATCACAGCCCGCGCCGGTATGGGTATTTTTGGGGCCTTACTGATGCCTGCAACGCTCTCTATCATCCGCAACATGTTCTCCGACGCTACTGAGCGCCGCACCGCTATTGCTATCTGGGCTTCAGGTTTTGCCGGTGGGGCCGCCCTCGGGCCTATTGTGGGCGGGTTTCTGCTGGAGCACTTCTACTGGGGTTCGGTCTTTCTCTTGGCTATCCCAGCCTTGTTGCCCTTGCTCATCCTTGGGCCCTGGCTGATTCCTAATTCTAAGGACCCTCACCCTGGCAGTATTGACTTCGCCAGTATCGGCCTGATCATGGCAACTATGGTCCCGTTTGTGTACGCCATTAAGCACTGTGCCCATAGTGGTTTGGACCTGCTCGCTGGCGTCCTTCTGGTTCTTGTTGCCCTCTGCGGTCTTGCTTTCACCCGCCGTCAGCTAAAGCGCACTAACCCTATGCTGGATGTCCGGCTCTTTACTAATAAGCAGTTCACTGGGGCGGTGCTGACTAACCTCATGGCTATTTTCTCGCTGGTGGGCTTCCTCTATTTCATCTCCCAGCACCTACAGCTGGTGAGCGGGCACTCCCCCTTGAACGCGGCCCTGATGCTTTTGCCTGGCCTGGCACTGACGGTGCTGGCGGGCCTGGCTGTGGTGCACCTGGTGAAGGTCATCAAGCCGTGGGTGGTGATTTCTGGTGCCTTGCTCATGAACGCGGCAGCCTTCGCCCTGGTGTTCTTCACTGCCGGTTCAGGCTCTGATGCCGGTATTCTGGTGGCTTTTTCCCTCCTGGGTGCAGGAATTGGGTTTGCTGAAACCCTCACCAACGACATTATTTTAGCCGCTGTTCCGCCACATAAGGCCGGTGCGGCTTCCGCCATTTCAGAGACCGCCTACGAGACTGGTTCGGTGCTGGGCACTGCGATTCTAGGTTCGATTCTCAACGCGGCCTACCTGGCGCACCTGGTAGTGCCTGAGGGCGTAAGTGCTGCGGATGCGGACGCCGCCCGTGAGACCCTGGGCGGGGCCACTGAAATCGCTGAGCGCCTGGGTGGGGAAACGGGTGCTGCCTTGCTCACCTCAGCCCAGCAGGCCTTTGACTCAGGGGTGGTCTATACCTCGGCGATTGGGGTGGTTTTCATGCTCATGAGCGCGATCATGGTAGTGCGGACCCTACGCGGAGTTACCGCCTAGGGCCCGCAATCTACGTATTAGAGGTACTGGAGCTTACCGCGGAAGTCCTCAAGGCTCTGGTAGCCCTTTTCTTCCATGATGGCTGTTAGCTCCTGGGAGATGCGGTCAAAGATGGCGGGGCCTTCTTGGTGCAAGGCGGTACCGATTTGTACCATGCTGGCGCCGCAGAGAATGTGCTCGAAGGCGTCACGCCCATTCTTGATGCCACCGGTACCAATGATCTGGATGGAGGGGTTGAGTCGCTGGTAGAAGGCGTGCACGTTGGCCAGGGCGGTGGGCTTGACGTAGTCTCCACCTAGACCACCGAAACCGTTCTTGGGTTTAATGACCACGCTCTCATCGTTAACAACAAGGCCGTTGCCGATGGAATTGATGCAGTTGACAAAGACCAGGGGGAACTTGTTAAAGATTTCTGCGGCCTGGTCAAAGTGAACAATATCGAAATAGGGGGGAAGTTTTACGCCCAGGGGCTTGGTGAAATAGGAGAATACTTCGGTGAGAATTGTTTCGGTGGTTTCAAAATCGTAGGCGATTTGAGGTTTGCCCGGCACGTTAGGGCAGGAGAGGTTAAGCTCTACCAGACCCTGGTAGTCAGAGGCCTGAACCGCTTTGAGAATAGTGTGAGTCTCGTCAGGGGACATGCCCACCAGGGAGAGGAAGTGGGGCTTAGAGTTGGGCTGGTTTTGTAGTTCTATCAGGTAGTCAAGGTAGTACTGGTAGCCCTTGTTGGGTAGGCCCATGGAGTTGATGGAACCTAGCTCTGTGTCTACATAGCGGGGTTCAGGGTTACCTGCTCGTTCTTCAAGGGTGCCTGTTTTGGTGACGAATGAGCCAGCAGAGGAGTTCTCTACCAGGGCCAGTTCTTCTCGCGTCATGCAGTAAACGCCAGCAGCGTTCATCAGGCAGTTATCAAATTCAACGGAGCCGATTTTTGTACGTAGTGAAGCCATTTTGCCCTACTTCTTTTTATAGATTTTTCACCTCATTTTACCATTTTCAGCCCCTGCCCCGCGTCATAAAGCTACTTACTAACCCCTAGCAACCCTAACTTCAACTTCTATTCACCTCAGCCCTATAAGATAAATATTTGTGACTGCCCCAACAATTCCCGGTCTAGAAGAGACAGACCTGACCCGTGAACCCCGCGTCCGCCGAGTACGCGCCAGCGCTAAAACTGCGCTCATCGGCACAGCCCTGCTGCTACCCAACCTAGCTCTGCTCCTAGTGTTCACCTACCGGCCCCTGATCGACAACATCAGGCTCTCCTTCTACAACTGGAACATTGCCTCCACCCAGCCAGCAACCTTCATCGGCCTCGATAACTACATCGAATGGGCCTCCAAGCCCGAAAGCTGGCAAATCGTCTGGCAAACCGCCATTTTCACCTTCTTCGCAGTCTTCGGGTCCATGGTACTCGGCCTAGCATTGGCCCTGCTGCTCGATAAACCCCTCAAAGGACGCAACGGGGTACGCTCCCTCATCTTCGCCCCCTACGTCATCTCCGGTGCAGCCATCGGTGTGGCCTTCCAATTCGTCTTCGACCCCGGCTACGGGCTGATTCAAGACCTGCTGGGCAAGGTCGGCCTCGACTCCCCTGCCTTCTATACCAGCCCCGGCTGGGCCCTCTTCATGGTGACCGCAACCTATATTTGGAAGAACCTGGGTTACACCTTCGTCATCTACCTAGCCGCCCTACAGGGTCTACGCAAAGACCTCGATGAAGCCGCCGAAATCGACCGCACCCCGCCCGCCCGAAAATTCTGGCGCGTCACCCTACCCCAGCTACGCCCCACCACCTTCTTCCTCTCCATCACGGTGCTACTGAACTCCCTCCAAGTCTTTGACATCATCAACGTCATGACCGCCGGTGGCCCCCTGGGCATCTCAACCACAACCCTGGTCTACCAGGTCTACCAGGAAACCTTCGTCAACTCCCGCGCAGGCTACGGTGCCGCAGTTGCCACCATCATGTTCCTGGCCGTACTCGTCATTACCGTCGTGCAGGTTCGTATGCAGGAGAAAAACAATGACCGTTGACACCACCCGCGCCCGCTCCCTGCCCGCAGCTAAGCCCGGCTCGGCCTTGGCTGAGCAGCAGCTTCAGGACGCCCCCACCACCCCCAGGCGCAAGGCAAACACAGCCCCCGGCGCCTCAGCCACAGGCAAAACCTTCGGCTACATAGGCATGATTCTGGCCGGGTTGCTTATCGCCGTGCCCCTCTACTTCGTGGTGATCACCTCCCTGAAACTACGCCCTGAAATCTACTCCAACCCCATCACCTGGGTACCCCACATCTTCGCCCCTCAAAACTACACCTACGTGTGGGAAACCCTAGATTTTTCCCGCTACTTCCTCAACTCCATCATCATCACCGTGACCCTAGTGATCGTGAAAGTAACCCTGGGCGTGCTCAGCGCCTACGCCTTCGCCTTCTACAAATTCCCAGGCTCAAATATCCTCTTCTACCTGGTCATCGGAACCCTCATGGTGCCCAACGAAATCACGATTATCTCCAACTATGCCCTGGTCGCACAGCTAGGCTGGCGAGACACCTTCACCGGCATCATCGTCCCCCTAGCTGGGGTTGCCTTCGGAACCTTCCTCATGCGCAACCATTTCCTCTCCCTACCCACCGAAATTATCGAAGCAGCCACCCTCGACGGCACCGGCTTCTTCCGTACCCTCTTCAAAGTAGTACTGCCCATGAGCTGGCCAACCCTCATGGCCTTCATCCTCATCACCGCCGTCACCGAATGGAACCAGTACCTCTGGCCCTTCCTCATCTCAGACACCGGTCGAGTAGCACCCCTACAAATCGGGCTGACCATGCTCCAAGCCAACGAAGGGCTCACCAACTGGGGGCCAGTCATGGCAGGAACCGTACTAGCGACCATCCCCATGATCATTCTCTTCCTCTTCCTGCAACGCTCCATGATTAAGGGCCTCACCGCAGGAGCCGTCAAGGGCTAACCTACAGCCCCCACCGGCCAGCCTCACCCAACCCACGACCTCCTACCAACCCTCCTACCCCAAGGAAAAACCCATGAATATCACCCGCCGATCTGCCCTCTCCCTGGCCGGTCTAGCCGCCACCACCGCAGCCCTCTCAGCCTGCGCAGGAACCGGCACCGGAACCGCAACCACCCAGCAGGAAGGCAACGGCACCCTGCAATTCTGGTCCAACCACCCCGGCTCCTCCCGCGACATAGAACAAAAACTCATCGACGCCTGGAACGCAGCCAACCCCGACACCCCCGCAGAACTCATCGACGGCGGTAAAAACTACGAAGAACTGGGCCAGAAATTCAACGCAGCTCTCTCCGGCGGCGGCCTGCCCGACGTCATCGTCGCCTCAGACGTCACCTGGTTCAACTTCGCCTTCACCGGCGCCACCACTCCCCTCAACGACCTCTGGGAATCAGAAGGCATCGACACCTCCACCTACGTAGAAACCCTGCTCACCGACTACACCTACGATGGTAAAAACTACGGTGTGCCCTACTCCCGCTCCACCCCGCTCATGTACTGGTACACCGCCGACCTCAAAAAGGCAGGCCTCCCCACCGACGGCACCGGCCCCGCCACCTGGAAGGAATTCGCCGAAACCTGGGCGCCCAAGCTCAAAGAAGCCACCGGCAAGCCCGCCCTCACCGTCGCAGACGGCTCCAACTACCTGGACTGGTACTTCCAGGGCGCCTTCTGGACCTTCGGTGGAGCCTACTCCAAGGAATGGGACCTCAAATTCACCGACCCCAAGACCATTGAAGCAGCCACCTTCCTGCAAACCATGGTCAAAGACGGCTACATCTCCGTGGTCAAAGACTCCGCCAACGAGTTCGGCATCGGCAACGCCGCCGGTCTGCTCGAATCCACCGGCTCACTAGGTGGCCTGAAAGAATCAGCCACCGGCGACTTCATCACCACCTACCTGCCTGGCCCCAAGCCCGGCACTACCACCGGTGGCGCAGGCCTAGCCATCCCGGCAGGTATCTCCGATGAGCGTAAGAAGATTGCCGTCAAGTTCATCGACTTCCTCACCAACACCGCCAACACCATCACCTTCACCCAGGCCACCGGCTACATGCCCGTGCGTACCAACGCCGCGGACGTCCCCGAACAGGCCGCCTACATGAAGGAAAACCCCAACGCGGCCACCGCCATCCGCCAGCTCAATGAGAACACCAAGTCCCAGGACTACGCCCGTGTCTTCATCAACGGCGGCGGCAAGGCCATCGGCGGGGCCCTCGACAAAATCGTGGCAGGCCAGGACGTCACAACCGTCTTTACCGCCCTGCAGGACGAACTCCAGGCCACCTACGACCGCGACATCAAACCCAACCTCTAACCCCCAGAAAGCCCGATCCTCATGGTTGAAGTCCACCTGCAAGACATTTCCCGTATCTACGGCCCCAAGCGGCCCCGCGCCGTTAACCGGGTCAATATCACAGTGCGCGACGGGGAATTTCTCACCCTGGTAGGGCCATCAGGATCGGGCAAATCCACCTGCCTGCGCATGCTGGCAGGCCTAGAACCCGTCAATGAGGGCACCATCCTCATTGACGGGGTAGACGTCACCGAAAAACCAGCCCGCGACCGCGACGTGGCCATGGTCTTCCAGTCCTACGCCCTCTACCCCAACATGACCGCCCGCCAAAACATGGCCTTCGCCCTGGAAAACGCCAAACTACCCAAGGCTGAAATTGCAGAGCGAGTAGATCGGGCAGCCCACATCCTTGAACTAGAGCACCTGCTAGACGTCAAACCCGCCAACATGTCAGGCGGCCAGCGTCAGCGCGTCTCCATGGGCCGGGCTATCGTGCGAGAACCCAAGGTCTTCCTCATGGACGAGCCCCTCTCAAACTTGGACGCCCGCCTGCGCGTCTCAACCCGCGCACAAATCGCCCAGCTCCAGCGGGAACTAGGCATCACTACGGTCTATGTCACCCACGACCAGACCGAAGCCATGACCATGGGCGACCGCGTAGCAGTACTCAAAGACGGAATCCTGCAACAGGTAGACGAGCCCATGCACCTCTACCGCCACCCCGGCAACACCTTCGTAGCAGGTTTTATTGGTTCACCCTCCATGGCTCTCATCAATGAGGTAGAAGTCAGCCGAGAAATCGACGGGATACCACAGCCCCAGGCCCACGCCTTCCTAGGGCCCCTCTGCCGCCTACCCATCCCCACCGAATTCAACCCGGTACTGACCGGCAAAATCATCCTAGGGGTACGCCCCGAAGACTGGAAGGTTGAGCATGTAGGGGAAGGCGAAGAAATACGCGGGCTACGGGGTACAGTGACGCATGTGGAGCAGCTAGGAGCTGAGGCCTTTGCCTACGTCAGCCCCGCAACAGGCCTAGAGGTACGCTCACCCACTATCGCAGTTCGCCTGCTGGGTGAGCACAAGGTGGCAGCTGGCGACGAACTACGACTAACCCCCACCCAGGCGTCCTTCTTCGACCCCGAGACCGAAATCAACCTGGAATACCTGGTCTAGCCCTCAGTGGAGGTACCCATCTCAGTCAGAAAAACCCACCAAACTCTTGGTGGGTTTTTCTGACGTAGATGGGTACCTACCCGAACTAGGAGAAGGACGTGCGGACGTCCGCCCTTACTTCTCGTCCTCGATGAGGTCGCGTACCACGATGGTCTGTTCGCGGCCGGGGCCAACACCGATAGCTGAGATGCGGCAGTCGGAGATTTCTTCTAGCTTCTCAAGGTACTTACGAGCATTCTCAGGTAGCTCATCTAGGGTCTTAGCTTCGGTGATGTCCTCGGTCCAGCCGTCGAAGTATTCGTAGATGGGCTTGGCGTGGTGGAAGTCTGACTGGGTCATGGGCATCTCATCGTGGCGCACCCCGTCCACATCGTAGGCCACACAGACAGGGATCTGCTCTAGCCCGGTGAGGACGTCTAGCTTGGTGATGAAGAGGTCAGTAAAACCGTTGATGCGCACAGCCTGACGGGCCAGCACTGCGTCATACCAGCCGCAGCGGCGGGGGCGGCCGGTGTTCACACCGAACTCGCCACCGGTCTTTTGCAGGAAGTCGCCCATTTCGTCAAAGAGCTCAGTGGGGAAGGGGCCAGCGCCCACGCGGGTGGTGTAGGCCTTCTGAATACCGATGACGCGGGAGATGCGGGTGGGGCCCACACCGGAGCCGACTGAGGCGCCGCCTGCGGTGGGATTGGAGGAGGTGACGAAAGGGTAGGTGCCGTGGTCAACGTCGAGGAAGGTAGCCTGGCCGCCTTCCATGAGCAGGGTTTTACCCTCGTCTAGGGCCTTGTTAAGTAGCTGGGTTGATTCGACAATCATGGGGGCTAGGCGGTCGGCGAAGCTCATGAAGTAGTCAACGATTTCTTCAACCTCCACGTGGCGGCGGTTGTAGACCTTGACCAGCAGTTCGTTCTTCTGGCGCAGGGCACCTTCAACCTTCTGGCGCAGGATGGACTCGTCCAGAATGTCTTGGACGCGAATACCTAGACGCCCAATTTTG
>JAXFPK010000014.1:0-17219 GCA_034179845.1 Rothia sp. (in: high G+C Gram-positive bacteria)
CTCTGGCAGCTCATTCAGAGTAAAAGACCAGGTCTCATTCGTCTTAGAATTGGTGAGCACAAAGCTCTTGAAATTGCAGGAAATCACATACTGCGGCCACTCATGGTCAGAAATTGACCCACCACTCAGATAATCATCAGCCTGAAGCGCAGCAGCCTCTAAGGGCTTATTGACCGATTTCTGCTCCACCAAGAACATGCCCGGCCAGAAAACATCGATCCATCCACGGTTCTGAGTCGATGCACGCTTAGCCTCACGCTCGAACAAAAGAGTACGTTCATCAGATATACCAAAGCACTTGAGTAGACCAATCCAAAACTGCTGGGTGTACTGTCTCTCAGTTGCACCGCCGCCAGATTCTTCAACCTCCCTTAGTTTTTCAGACCAGACACGAGAAAATTTGCTCAGCTCGTTCTGAGTGAAGTTACGGTCGAAAAGAGTAGCGATCATAGTTGCATCCTCTAAGGTAGCGTGCCTACTAGGGCATATTCAGGCAACAGTTACCTCCATCATAATTAATGCCTAGATAGTTCAAAAATTTAGGTCCAGATAATTTTATTTTTACATCTGTTAGGTAAAGGTTTTTTGGGGGCGCAACTATAAATAGCATGTAGCGTCTTGCACCCATCTCCTGCTGCGAGTACAGTTTTCTGTACAGGAGGTTTTGATGAAAACTATGACCTACACAGAATCGCGCGCCAACTACGCCCAGGTACTCGATATCGCAGTAGAAGACCTTGAAGAAGTCGTCATCACCAGGGCAGGGCGCGAACCTGCCGTCATTCTTTCACTTGCCGAATACGAATCGCTCAAAGAAACCGCTCACCTCTTACGTTCACCTGCCAATGCCCGTCGGCTGTTAGATTCAATTGATGAACTTGAAGCAGGCGGGGGATCCAGCCAGGCACTTCTCGCAGATTAGGCAGCGACGTGGAACTTATCTGGAGCAGTCAGGCCTGGGAAGATTACCTGTGGTGGCAAAGGCAAGATCGCAAGGTTCTCAAAAGAATCAATACCCTACTCAAAGATATCCAACGCAACGGTAACGAAGGTATTGGCAAGCCTGAGGCCCTGCGCAACAACCTCTCCGGCTACTGGTCACGCAGAATTACTGAAGAACACCGACTGGTTTACAAAATCGTGGGCAACTCTGTGCGTATTGCTGCGGTAAGGTACCACTACGAGTAGGACGCCCCGCCCCACCTTCTTCGCGGAAGGTGGGGCGGGGCCTCCTCCTGTTTGGCCTGGGGCTAGTGTCGTAAGCTAAGCCTCTGATTCTGCTATACGGCGGGCAGCCTTGCGCTTGTCGATGGCGCGTTCTTCGAACTCCAGCTCGATGATGCGTAGCTTGTTTTTGCGGTGCCAGGTCAGTAGCACATTGACCAGAAAGACCAGGAAAACCAGCATCAGCACCAGATAGACCAAGCCAATCACAGAAAAAATAGCCTCACCGGCAGTAGGAACCAGCGGATTAGTAGCAAGTACAGTCATGGTTTACGCTCCCTTATCCAGCTTGCCCGCAGTATTCTCGCCCAGCCCCAGGCGCTTACGAATCACCCGGATCTCGGTCTTATTTTTCTTGTGAAAGCCCAGCAGCACTACGAAAAAGAGCACCAGCAGAGCGAGATACAGCAAGAGAAGCGCGATTTCTGCACCGGTTACCTCAAGCATGGGAAGACTCCTATCTCGACCTTGAGAATAAAGAACGTATTACCCACAACATTACCAAGTAGGCATACTATCTGGCAAAGGTTAGTAACCAGCTATAGAGGGTAAGCAAGAGGCAAGAGCTCTTCTGTCTCTCGCATGAATTGCAGGCACCCCGCTATGTACCAGCTCAAGGCGCCCCACTTCACAGGTGAAGTGGGGCGCCTTGAGCTTCCTTAGGTCATCTCAGCTACTGCATATTTTGCTCGGTGAAAGAACCTTGCCAAGCGGTTACCTGGGGTGAGGGCTGCGCCTTTCGTGCTGCATCCGGCTGGGGGTAGGAGGCCTGAGCCTGGTAGCTAGCCACACCAGGTAGCAAGTTCTCAGGGGCCTGCCTCGGTGCAGCCTCATAGCTAGGCTCCACCGGCTGAGCTGGCTCGACCTGCTGAACTGGCTGAACTGGCTCGACCTGTTGAACTGGCTGAACTGGCTGGACTGGCTGGACCTGTTGAACTGGCTCCATCGGCGCTGTAGGCAGGGCAGGCTCTGCGGGTGTAGAAGGTGTAGCGGGCAGGACGTTTTCAGTCACCTGGTAGGGCGCCGCGGCAGGAGCTGGGTTAGGGTTAGCCAGGGGGTAGGTCAGCGGAATTGTAGGGTTGTTGTCTACTGCCGTTTGAGGGGCGGCAAAACTACCTGAGCTAGTGGCAGCGGCAGCAGCATTCTTGCGCCGTGCCTTGGCTTTTCGTCTGCGATCTCTTGTTGCTGCACGGTGGCGGATGAACAGTAAGACAAGTGCGAGTAGGAGCAGTAGGAGTAGCGCCATGACGATAAGGCTGGCGAGGGTAGGGCCAGCAGCTGCAAGGTAGATGTGACTGGTCAGGTCATTGCCTTGCATGTTGCTCTGTGTGCCGCTGACGGTGTTGCCGCTGACGATTACACCTTGGGCGACCAGGGCCTGCCCTGCGGGGTCAAAAGAGTTCCAGAAGGGTAGTTTGAGGTTGTAGGTGTAGGCTCCGTCGACGCCGCCGGCCAGTTTGGACTCGGTCACGGGCAGATACATGCGGACGTTGTAACCGGGCCAGAGGTAGAAGCCGTTAGGTTCTTCTAACTGAAAGTAGGCGCCGGGGATATAGCTGCCTAATTTAGTGTTGAATTCTATGGCGTCTTTACCTTCAAGGTAAACGGTGTATGTTGTTTGCCCTGCGTTCTCTGCGCTGGTAATGGTGCCAACGGAGGGGTCTGGGCTCAGGTAGTCCTGCAGCTGGCCGTTGGTTACGTTGGCTTGATCTGTGTCGACGGTGAAGGCCCAGGTTTGTTGTACAGTGCCAGCTAGCCCTAGTTCGGTGTCAACAGATACTCGGTTGAAGTCTACGGAGTCGCCAAAGACTGTGGTGATGGGCTCGGTTGAGGCAACAGTTTCGATGGTGATAGTTGGCTCTATAGCTGGGCCACTAGCAGTTGGGGTGCTGCCGAGTGTGAGGGCTCCAGCGGCGATAGTTGCAAGGGCGAGGCCGGTTATCTTGGCCAGGGCTGAAGAGATCTTATTCATGGCGGTCCTTAGACAGCGAATATGTAGGTGAGGGCGGTGAAGGCAAGGAAGGTTGCAGTCATTGATACCCCGGTGAGAAGTACGTGTGGCATCAGCGGAGACTTAGCGAAGGGTGCTGAACGGTTGATGGCGGTGTAGAGAAGCAGTTCACTGAGGTAGCTCAGCAGGCCGTAGAGCATGATACCGATGAAGGTGACGAATGAGACGAAACCTGTGCTGGGTACGAGGACAAGGATGAAAAGTAGAGCGGTGAGAACTAGCTGGCCGGTGTAGGCGCTGGCGACATTGGTGGCAGCTACTGAGAAGGGGACACTCTGTTTGCGGATTCCGCAGACGGCCCAGACGCAGAGTGAACGGATGAAGAAATAGGCTACGTAGAGGAGGGCTGCGTATATAAAGAACTGGAACCACTCGCCGAAATCTAGCCCGAAGTAGTCTGAGCTTGAATAGCCGGAGGAGCTGAAGAGGCCTCCTGACATAGAATCGAGGAGGTCATCGGCGAAGCTGGTAGCTGCGGCGCTGATACGTGCGATGGTAGTAGCGTAGAAGAGGCCGACGATACCAGCGAAGATGGCGACATGGGCTGCCCAGAACAGGGAAGATGAGTGAGCGATGTTTAGGGCAGGGATGGTGTGGCCATGTAGGATCTGGGAGAAAACCGTCCACTGTGCCACAGCGCCAATGCTAAAGGGGGACTTCTGGGCCGGAGCTTGAGGTACTGCCGGGGCAGCAGCATAGGGTTGTGCAGGTTGTTGGCCAGATTGTGGGGATTGAACCGGTTGTGCAGGTTGAACTGGTGGGTACTGGGCGTAAATAGGCTGGGCTTGGTCCTGGTTAGGGGCAACCGGTGTTTGCTGGTACTGGATGGGCTGCTGCACAGGGGCTACCGGGGTTGACTGATAAGCCTGAGCTGCCTGAGAAGCCTGTGCTGCTTGGGGAGCCTGTACCGCTTGGGCAGGCTGGGATGCGTAGGGTGAGGGCTGCCCAGGGGCAGTGGGCATAGAAGAATCTGACATTGAAGTCCTCGTTGGAGTAGGTGCGTGGTGAGTATCCCGGCTATAAATCTAGACATAGGAGTACATCATTAATTTACTCCCAAGTTCCCACCCTTTTCAAAGCTCGCTAGGAGCTACTTCACATGCTACGGAACCTGCCAGCACAGATACTGGCTAAAGCTCCCAGATGTGAAAAGACAGTTCCTAGGTCTCATACGACAGAGGAGTCTATTATCGTTGAGGGTAGAGAGCCGTGTGGAAGGAAATACACTGTGATGCCCCCAGGCAAGCCCCTATCCCCTCTTGCTGCCAGGGTTGAAACAGGCAAGGACGCTGTTCGGGTTGGTGCCCAGCTACACCACGAACCGCTCACTGCGGTCAAGGATATGCTGGCTCAGTTTGAGCGGCTCTTTGGCCAGGGGCAGGACGGCCCCGCCCTGGTTGTTGCCACCAGCGGCTCCACCGGCGCCCCCAAACAGACGGTGCTATCGGCTTCAGCTTTGGTGGCTTCAGCCCGCGGCACCGAAGCCGCTACAAACACCTACGCCGCCCAGTGGCTCCTTGCCCTGCCCTTGCAGTACGTTGCCGGGGCTCAGGTGGTGGCCCGGTCTGCCCTGGCTGGCACTGTTCCTGTACTCACTGATTCGGTAAGTCAGAGGGGCCGTTTCACCGCCCAGGATTTTGTGAGTTCTGCAGAAAAGCTCTCTGCCCAGAACCGACTGGTTTCCCTGGTACCCACCCAGCTCCATCACCTTCTGGAAACTCTTGATAGCCCCCTAGGCGATGAAACTCTCGAGGCTCTTCGGTCCTTCTCTGCCATTCTCTTAGGCGGCGCCCCGGCCAGCGCCGACCTCATCAGCACCGCCCGCACCCTGGCCTTACCTGTGGTGCGCACCTATGGGTCTGCTGAAACCGCTGGGGGCTGCGTTTATGAGGGTAAGCCGCTGCCGGGCGTCCGCGTTTTCTGTGAGCCCGCACAGGATGCTCCCCCTAGCCCAGAGGCACCTGGCAGAATCTGGTTGGGTGGGCCCACTATTGCCAGCGGTTACGCCCAGGATCAGCAGCGCACAGCCGCCCATTTCTTTACCGATGAGCAGGGAACCCGCTGGTACCGTACCGATGATCTGGGCAGCTTCGACCAGTCCGCTGGCGCTCTTACAGTGATGGGGCGGGCCGATGATGTGCTAATTTCTGGTGGTGTTAAGACCAGTGCGGGGGCTGTTGCTACTGCTCTGGAATCCCACCCTGCCGTGCGGGAAGCTCTCGTGGTCGGGGTGCCAGATAGCCGCTGGAGTACCGCTATTACCGCCGCCATCACCCTGGTAGCTGGCAGTAGCGAACCCCCGCACGACCTGGTGGAGGCTCTGCCCCAGCTGGTGGCAGAGACACTGGGGGCAGCGTCCGCCCCCAAGCTGGTGAGGGTGCTCCCTGAGCTGCCTACCCTGCCCACTGGCAAGCCTGACCGCAGAGCAGTTCAGAGGCTTTTGGCCAAGGCCTGGCAAGACCAGCAGGTAAGCCGGGGCACATCAGGCGGTAGCTAGCAGGCGCAGGCCGCTAAAAAGTGAGAGAATGGTGTGTATTTGTGGCGTATCTGCGCCACCTAGGCACCCAGGCTAACAAGGAGCGAGGCAGTGGCGACAGTTGCACAGTGGATTGAAGGGGCGCGTCTGCGCACACTCCCCTTGGCGGCAGCTCCTATTATTGCTGGCTCCGCCGCAGCCTACGAAGTGCACCAGTTCAAGCCTGCCCGTGCCTTACTGGCCTTCCTGGTAGCTTTCTTCTTGCAGGTGGGCGTTAACTACGCCAACGACTACTCCGACGGCATTAAAGGTACGGACGAAGTCCGTGTAGGGCCCCTGCGCCTGGTCGGCTCAGGTGTGGCCAAACCTGCCCACGTGAAGATGGCAGCTTTCCTTTGCTTCGGCTTAGCGGGTCTGAGCGGGCTGGGCCTGGTTTTACTCTCTCAGCAGTGGTGGTTCCTGGCGATTGGTGCCTCGGCTGTGCTGGCAGCCTGGGGCTACACCGGTGGCAAGCACCCCTACGGTTACATGGGTCTAGGGGACATCTTCGTCTTTATCTACTTCGGCCTGGTCGCCACCTTGGGCACCATGTTCACTCAGAGTAACCAGCTCACCCTGAGCTCTTGGGTCTTCGCGATTGCTCTTGGGCTCTTTTCTTGTGCCCTGCTGATGGCTAATAATGTGCGCGATATTCCCACCGACATTGAGGCCGGTAAGAAAACCTTGGCGGTGCGGTTGGGCAACCGTGCTTCACGTATTGTCTATGCCGCAGAGATGGCCCTGGGCCTGGCTCTTACCACCTTGTTGGTACCGCAGAACCCCTGGTATGCCCTGGCTTTTATTCTGCTGGGGCCGGTCGTGCATTCGGCCTTAGTGGTGCTCTCAGGTGCCCTGGGGCGTGATCTGATTCCGGTGCTCAAACAGGCTGGCCTCATTGCCTTGGCCTATTCGCTTTTGGTTGCGCTGGCGGTTGCCCTGCACCCGCTGGAGATTTTTGCGGAGCGGGCTACGGTCTTTACCGGCTATTAGAGGCCTTGGCTGCGGCGGGCAGCTTCGTCTAGTTCATCTTCAAGGGCCTGGTTTTCCGCTTCAAGACTTGTCGTGGGTTTCTTCTTGCGGTAAATCATGCGGTTGAAGTCTGCTGCTGCGGCATCGTGCAGGTGGGGGAAGGCCAGGTAGCAGATAGCAAAACCAATGATTGCGCCAAAGATAATAGCCAGGATGAAGCCCACCCCAAAGTAGTAGGAGGCGAAGAAGGCGGCGGCTGAGATGAGCAGGCGGAGCAGGGAGTATTTCAGAAAATTCACCCCTTTATTCTACCTACCTGCTGTGGGAGGGGCCTGCTGGGGCGGGCGTCCGCGCACCTGGCACGCTCTGAGCGCACAAAGTGGGGATGGCGGGCCTCTTCATGGAAAAATGAGGGTATGGGTAGAGCTATTTTGATGATTGGCGGCGCCGCTCTTTTACTGGGCGTATGGATTTATTCGATTCTGGATGCCGCTCAGACCGACCGTTTGCGTGTGCGCGCCCTACCTAAGGGGGCCTGGCTTGCTGTGCTGGTGCTCTTCCCTCTGGTGGGTTCGGCGCTCTGGTTTTGGTTGGGGCGCCCCCGTGGGTCACGGCACGGATCTTTCGGGGCACCTGCTGCTAAGCCGCCGGTGGCACCTGATGATGACCCTGAGTTTTTACAGTTCCTTGAGGCCCGCGCCCGCCGCGAGCGCAAGGACGCCCAGTGGCAGGAACGCAAGAACCGTAAGGAGACCGGCGAGCAGGGCGACGACACTACCGATTCTACGGACGATAGGGATCGCCCAGCGTCAGAATGAGCTGGACTGCGCTTTTGCCTGACGGTAGGCCCGGTAGTGTCTTCTGGTTTCAAAAGCACCACCGATGACAATGACAGCTAGGAGTGGTAGGCGCCAGGTCAAGCTAGCGTAGTCATCAGTCGTGTAAAGTCCGTAACCCCATATACCGAATATCGCGAGCATGAGTAGAGAATGCAGATAGAGCCGACAAGGGTTAGTTGCCATGTCTCCTCCTTGAGTCATGTTGAAACGCTTCCGGCGGTTTAGGCCCCGAGGGCGTTAGCAAGCCGGGCTAGGGTGGCCCGTTCCTTGGCGAGTTGGCGGGCGCCTGCGTCCGTGAGCCGGTATTGGCGGCGGGCGGGGCCGCTCTTCCCTTCTGTCCAGGTGGTGGTGACGTACCCGGCTTCTTCGAGTTTGGAGAGGGCCGGGTAGAGGGATCCGCCGCGTAGTCGTCCGTAGCCCAGCTCTTCTAGGCGGGTAGCTAGGCCGTAGCCGTGCAGGTCGTCCTGCTCTAGGCAGGCCAGGACGGCGGTGGGTAGGGTTGCCCGGATCAGGGAAGGCGGGTAGATAGTAGGTTGCATATCACACTCCTCACATATCTAAGTACAACATATACCTAGATAGGTTTCAACCCCTACCCGCCCACAAGAAAGCGCCACTAACTCCCCACTTGGGGAACCACTGGCGCTTACCCAACTGACCGGCTTACAAACCCGAGTAGGAGTGCAGGCCTGAGAAGTAGACGTTGACTACGGTGAAGTTGAAGATGATGCAGAGGTAGCCGGTGATGGAGAGCCAGGCGCTGGGCGGGCCTGACCAGCCGCGGGTGGCGCGGGCGTGCAGGTAGGCTGCGTAGACCACCCAGATGATGAAGGTCCATACTTCTTTGGTGTCCCACCCCCAGTAGCGTCCCCATGCTTTCTCTGCCCAGATGGCGCCAGCGCCCAGGGTGAAGGTCCACATGGCAAAGCCGACGGTGTTGAGGCGAAAGGAGAAGTTTTCCAGGGCGGTCGATGTGGGAATGAGACGCATGAAGCCTAGGCGGGTTAGGGGGCTAGCGGTTTCTTCGATGAGGTGGCGCTCCCGAGAGGTTTGCACCAGTTGTAGGACGGCCATGGCGAAGGTGATGGTGAAGATTGCTGAGGCCAGTACGGCAATCGATACGTGAATGACTAGCCAGTAGGACTGGAGGGCGGGCACTAGCTGCCCTACGGGGGTGGGGTAGGCGATGGTGGCTGCGGTCATCATGGTCAGTGCCAGGCCAGAGACGAGAGTGCCGACAAAGCGTAGGTCACGGAAGATGAGAAAGCCTAGGTACACTGCAACAACTAGTAGGGCGCCGGTCGTGCAGAATTCGTACATGTTGCCCCAGGGTACGCGGTTGGCGGCAAAGGCTCGTGAGAGCACACCTGCTAGGTGGATCAGGCAGCCCAGGGCCAGGATGGCCACGCCAGCTCGGGCAGCGGGGCGGCGCTCGCCGGTGCCGTAGCGCATCTCTGAGTCGGCCACGTGGCCTGCTATTTTGGTGGCGGCAGCTTTTTTGTAGCCCATGCCGCGGGTGCCGGTTCCTTGTTCGGTTCCGCTGATGCGGGCTGTGCGGGCATTTGTGGTCTTGGTGCTGACGAGTTCTTTGTCAGGTTGGGGGGTGTTGGCAGCTTCGAGGCGTTTGGTGGTGCGGGAGTGGGCGGCGATGTCCCAGGTGAAGGCGATAAAGGCCACCATGTAGGTGATGGCTGCGAGGTACATGAAGAGTTCGCTCCAGCGGGCGAGTTCTATGTTGACTTCTGACATGGTGTTCTCACTTCACGGGTGGAGGTAGGGTGCGGACGCCGGTGCCCGGCCAAGTGTACAGGTAGTGGTGGGTGGGTTAGGCTTCATCAAATTCTAGCCCCCACCGCTGGGCAAAGAGGTCGGTGAGTTTTTCTGCTTCGGCGGCAAGGCGGGGGTCTTCGCCGCGGGCCAGTAGGCCGTATTCGATGGTGAGTAGGCGGTCTTCTCCGCTGCCGCTTTGGGTGGCGCGTACCCAGACGCGGCGGCGGGCGACAAAGACTGAGATGAGCAGGCCCCCAAAGAGGAGGGCTGCTGAGGCCAGGGCTAGGGGGCGGCCGGGGTCTGATCTGATTTCGATGCCGGCGTAGCGTTTGACGCCTAAGAATTCAATGGTTCCGTGGCCCTTGGGCAGGGTGGCGGTGGGGTTGCGGGCATCCAGGACGATGCCGTTACCTGCGGCCATGGTATTGAGGGGTTCGAGTTTGTCAATGTCTAGCACGTAGACGTTTTGGGGTATGCCCTGGTCAAGCCCTAGGTCACCGGTGTAGCTTTGGAGTACCAGCATGGGGTTGAGGAGGTCTGAGTCGATGGAGGTGGGGGGTTTGCCGGGGGCGCGTTCGCCGGTGGGCAGGAACATGCCGACAAAACCTAGCTGCTGGGGGTGGGCGTCCGGCACTTTGAGCACCACGGAGGAAAGGTAGCTCTGGCCAGAGGGCAGGCCTACCACTGGCCCTTCGTAGGCGGTGGAGCCATCGGCGTTGCTGATGCGGATGACCGGGGCGTAGCCGTTGCCGAGTAGGTAGATGGAGGTGCCCTCAATGTAGATGGGTTCGTTAACTTTGAGGGTCTGGTTGTACTCTTGGCCGTCTGCTGTGGTGAGGGTGAACTGGGCTTGGTAGTTGATGTCTGAGCCGTAGGTGGGTGAGCCTTCTTGACGGTCGTAGTCGACGGTTAGCTCGTTCATGGTGGCCGAGTAGGGTACTAGCCAGTCGGGGTTGTAGTTGGTGCCGGGGCTAAAAGAGTCGTAGGAGACCAGGGAGTTGACGAAGGTTTCGTCTTCGGTGACGATGCGCTGGCCGTTGTAACCAAAGAGGGAGCCTACTGCTACTGCGATGAGCACACCGATCATGGCCAGGTGGAAGAGGATATTGCCGAGTTCGCGCAGGTAGCCGCGTTCGGCAGAAACGTTGAAAACACCGGGGGCTTCTTCGCGGATTTCGATGCGGTAGCGGCGCTGTTTCAGGATGTCTGCTGCGTCTTTAATTGCGGTAGCGGCGGTCAGCTCCCCTACCCCGGCGCTGTGGGGGATGGTGAGGGTGCGGTGTTGGGGCAGGCGGGTAAAGTTCTTGGGGGTTCGGGCTGGTGCTGAGCGCATGGCCCGATAGTGCTTGGCTGCGCGGGGGATGACGCACCCAATCAGGGAGATGAAGAGCAGAAGGTAGATAGCTGCGAACCAGGCTGATGAGAAGACGTCAAAGAGCTGGATTTTATCGGCGATAGGGCCCCAGGTGGGGTGCACTTGGATGTAGTTGGCTACGGCGGTGGGGTCTTGGATACGCTGGGGGAAGATAGAGCCGGGTACTGCTGCAACTGCCAGCATGAGTAGCAGGAAGAGGGCGGTGTTCATCTTGGTCAGTTGTGTCCATGCCCAGCGGAGCATTTCCAGCGGCCCTAGGGTGGGGGCGTCCTGAGTCTCTGCCATATTTTCCTTGCTGTCTTTGGTGGTGTGTCTCGGTGAGGTGGGTGCCCTGGGGCCTGGGTGCGGTTAGATGGGGAGTTCGTAGACCGGCATACTGGCTTGAAACCAGGAGATGATCTGGTTCCAGAGGCCGGTAGCGAGCAGTAGGCCGATGATGATGAGCATGCCCCCGCCTAGGCGTTGGAGTAGGAGCCTGTTTCTGCGGGCCCAGCCCATGGTGTTAACACCCCGGGCGACGCCCAGTGCTACTAGCAGGAAGGGGACTCCTAGGCCTAGGCAGTAGGCGGCAGTCAGTAGCACTGCCTTGGTGTTATCTGAGCCGCCGGTGTAGACCAGGGTTTGCACGGCCGCGAAGGTGGGGCCGATGCAGGGGGCCCAGCCCAGCCCGAAGGTGATGCCCAGGACAGGTGCCCCCCAGAGGCCAGCCGGGGGTTTAGCCTCAATTTTTCGATCGCGCTGGAAGAAAGGTACACGGCCCATAAAAACCAGGCCCATGAGCATCACCAGCAGGCCTAGCACCAGGTTGACCCAGCCTTGCCCACGCAACCAGGGGGCAGCCCCTAGCTGGGCTAGCACCACAGACATGAGCACAAAAATGAGGGAGAAACCCAGCACGAAAAGGCTGATACCAGTCACCATGCGTAGCTTGCGGCGGCGGTCACTCAGTTCACCGCCAGATAGCCCGGTCACATAGCCCAGGTAGCCGGGCACCAGGGGCAGGACGCAAGGGGAGGCAAAGGAGACTAGGCCCGCCAATGCCGCAAGGGGCAGGGCCAGCCAAAGAGAACCATCAAGAACGATAGTGCCGAAACTAGACACTGACCTGGTCTTCAAGCAGGGTGCCCAGCACAGATTTATCAATTTGCCCCAGAATGCGGGCAGCTACCCGCCCCTGTGTATCAAGGACGATGGTGGTTGGCACCGCCTGGGCGGGCACGTACTTGCTCAGGGCAAGGAGCACCTTACCGTTCAGGTCGCGGAAGGAGGGGTAAGGAACCCCAAAATTCTTTTCGAAGGCTTCTGCGGTGCCTTTTTCATCGCGCACATTAGCCCCGTAGAAGGTGACCTGCTGCCCGTAGGTCTCGTAGAGTTCGTTGAGCAGGGGGGCTTCAGCCCGGCAGGGGGCGCACCCGGCATACCAGAAATTCAGCAGAACAGGTTTGCCACGCAAATCGGCAGCTGATATAACGGTGCCGTCAAAGAGCTCATTTTCAAAATCAACAGGTTGGCCCCGCTGTTCTTCGGCGTATTCAGTGACGCTCCCGTCCCCTGCAATGTAGCCCTTAGAGTCCCCCGCATCGGCCTGAGTGGCTAGGGAGTCCTGGCCTGATGAGCAGGCAGAGAGCAGACCCAGGCTTCCGAGGGCGGCAATACTCAGAGCCTGCTTACGGCTCAGCTGGAGGGAAAGAAGGGCAGACATGGGGTGCAGGTCTTTCAGATCAGGGTGGGCGCTGGGTGTCGGTGCCATTATGACCCCGGCAACTGGATAACACCTGAATAGAGCTCAGCAGCAGGCTCACAGTAAGAGAGGTCGGGTTTGCCGGGGGCAAAAATATTGGGGAAGGTGAGACTTGTAATGGAAGCTAAGTTGCACTGGCGGCTTCGCGGATCATGCGGCAGCGCCCCACCTTCAACAGAGGTGCGGGCCATCCAGATAGGCAGCTGGTGGGAAACAATAATTGCTTCTGCCCCGTCCCCGCCTTTCTGGTAGGCGGTGCGGGCGGCGTCCTTAATAGCCTGGGCCATACGGGTAACCTGCTCCCGGTAGGGTTCACCCCAGGAGGGACGCAGGGGGTTAAGCAGGTGCTTCCAGTGGCGGGGGTTGGTCAGCAGCTCTTCTTTATTAACGTGCAGGCCCTCAAAGTAGTTATCGGCCTCAATGACGCGCTCATCAGGCTGGGCGACCAGGCCCAGAAGTTCCTCGATAGGGGCGGCAGATTCACGGGTGCGGGTCAGTGGGGAGCAGACCAGGTGCACGATCTTGGCCCCGGCGTCCGCACGCCGTTTGAACTCTTCAGCTGAGAGACGCACCATCTTCTGCCCAGCCTCAGACAGGTGATAGTTGGGTAGACGCCCGTAAACGATACGGTCGGGGTTGTGCACCTCGCCGTGGCGCATCAGGTGTACGGTGACAGTTGCCGAAGAAGTGTTCATACCTCTAGTCTCTCAAACCTGGGCAGGGAGCGCTAACTATTGAGCTGTAGCAGCCCCTCACTCTGCTAATTTTTTCTCAATTATTTTAGCCAGACGCTTGGCGTTGACCTGCCAGAAGTCCTTGACCTCACCGTCAACTCGCAGCACCGGGATTTCATTGCGGTGGCGTTCTAGTAGTTCGGGGTGCTCTTCAATATTGATTTCTGTATAGGTTAGCCCATAGCTATCTGCTACCTGGCCGGTGGTTTGGCAGGCGGCCTCGCAGAGGTGGCAGCCTGGCTTGGTCAGCAGTTCAATCAGTGGTATAGCCATTGCTCCACCCTAGCGTGCTCTTGCTGTGCCCGGCTACGGGTAGGCGTCTGTGCTTTATTGGCCCTGGAAAGCTTTATTAGCTGTGGAAACCTTTATTGGCTGTGGGGAAAACAGCGCGAGCCCCGCACCGAGATAGGTGCGGGGCTCGCGGTGAAGAATTTACTTCTTGTTGCGGCGCTGGTGGCGAGTCTTGCGAAGAAGCTTGCGGTGCTTCTTCTTAGACATACGCTTGCGGCGCTTCTTGATAACTGAACCCATTGGATTCACCTCACTTATTAAATAGTGGTCGATACCCGGCCGACAGCAACCACCCGGGGGCGGTAGGTCGGTAGCTATCCGGGCGCTATACCGGTATAAACGCTCCAAAGCACGCATAAAGGGCATAGCAATACCCTCGGCGTGAAAAACGCTCTCTCCCAAGCCTACAGGTAAACAGAAATTTTCGCTCCCTGTTCACCGGCAAGTGAGAGCATTTTCTCGTTTTATCTACCTTCTGAGGCTTATTGTCAGCCTGCGGGTAGCTCTTATTCAGGGCAGGTGCCCTCTTATCTTTTGCTCCACCCACAGATTCTTACCAGCAGGCAGGGCAGGGTACCCAACCCCTAGGGGGCAGGGGTGCTTTTACGGAAACCGAAATAACCTACCAGGTCAAAACGCTTTTTGAGCTGCTGCACAGTGGGGTGCTGGGAGGTGGCTGCAGGAGTTCTACCTTCTGCGTATTCCCCCGTAGCAGGCTGGGGCAGGTTTATCGTAGGAGCAGCCGCTAGCTGGCTGGGTTCGGCACCTGTGGTCTTAGTTTCAGCTTTCTGCAAGGAGCAGGCTGGGCGGACGGCTGGGCTCACCGTCCCCTGCCGACGGCGGGTAGCACTGGTAGTAGCGGAGCCCGTATCAGCAGCGGCACCTGTAGCGGAGGCAGCGTCAATGGGCTGGATGGTAGCTAGAGCTTTAAAGAGCCCCGGTTCAAGAGGGTCAGCCCCCAGGGGGCCATCCCAGCTCTCAGGGATGAGCTCCTGGGCTTCTACCTCAATAGGTTTGAGGTTAAGGTCGTTAGATTCCTGGGTTTGGGCAGTAAGGTCTACCTGGTGCCCGGCTTCAGCAAAACGCTCGTGCAGATTGGCTTTGAGCAGGGTCTGGGCTAGCGCCGCATCACCGCAGCAGGCCGCATCGACGATAGCACGGTATTCCATGCGCAGGCGGGCGGCAGTGGCACTCCACAGGGGCACCTGGCTTACCAGCTCAAAGCGGGCCTCAATTATGGCAGCACGCAGGGTCGCCAGCAGGGCTGAGGCCAGGGCGTTGCCCGATAGGCGCCCTAGCTGGATATGAAAGTCGGCTTCAAGCTCATGAAAGTCGCTCAGGCTAGTATCAGCACTCTGCATAGCCTCAAGGATGCGATCTAGTTCTTCAAAAGCTGACTGATCGTAGGTGGGCCCTGCCAGGGCATGGTGTTCAAGGAGCAGGCAGGTTGCCAGGAGGTCTTTGCGAGGGGAGGGGGAGCTAGCCAGGTAAAGGCTAATGGCAGGCCCAGCTAGGACGGCTGGCTCTCGCACCAGTTGAGCGATAATGCTCTTTTTCCGCCCCTCATAGAGCTTCAGCACCCCAATTTCTTCCCAGTGTTTGAGGCTTTCCCGCATATGGTTCTGGCTGATGCCCACCTGTTGGGCCAGGGCCCTATCATCGGGCAGGTTATCGCCCAGACGCAGGGTCTGGTTAATCAGTTCGTTCTCGATCCAGTCGAGAAGCTGCTGATGGTGTGCCATACAGTTGTGCGGTGTCCTTCAAAGCTAAGGGTTTATGGGGTAAGGCAGGAGCAAGAACCTAGCGAGAGCTACGACGGCCCCAGCGGGTGAGCTTGGCCAGTAGGCCACGGTCATCGTTTTCTTCTGCACCGGCTCGCTGATGAGCCTGAGCGTCTGCTACTTGTGCACGCTCCTCAGACTCAGCTACCATCTGGCGGGCTTCTTCCAGCCCAGCCATACCATGCACTATACCCTCGTCATCACCAGTCTTCGGTGCTGTGGCATCGCTGACGCCCTGCTCGGGGGTCACGGTATCTTGCTGGGGGATCCGCTCAGAGGTTGAAACCGTATAGTTCAGGGGGCCTTCATCTGGTGCACCCAGGCTCAGCCCCTGCGCTAGCAGGCGCACCTGCTCGCTCACGGTATCCTGTTCCTTAGCCGCATCGTACTCCACTTTGATCGGTATCTGGCCCACAGCGTCCTCTTCTGCCAGCCCCTTGCTCAAGGTGGGGGTGAAAGGGGCAAGAGGGGTGAAGGTAATACCGGCGGTAATAGGGCGAGGCCCATCAGTAGTAGAAGCTTTCACCAGTTTCTGGGCGGTGGCCTCTGAAGGGGCAGAATCGGTGGCAGGAGAAACGATGAGATTCCGAGCCCAATTGGTGATAGTGGTTAGGGGCTGGGGGGTAATAGAGTAAAAACGCTTTTGCCCTACCGCCTCGGTTTCAACTAGACCGGCAAGGCGGAGCACCTTGAGGTGCTTGGATACGGTGGGCTGGCTGACGCTTAGCTCCTCAACCAACTCACCCACAGCTAGCCGCTCAGTTGCCAGGGCTTGGAGGATGTGCCGCCGGGTGGGGTCAGCGATAACAGCAAAGATGTCGTCTTTCATACTGACATCTTTACACATATATACCCACAATTGCATGTTTAAACCGCAAAAATAGGGACAATTTTTGCTTTTCTCCAGGTAGCACCCAGGTTGAGAGCGTCATGAGCCACCCAAAAAAGCCCACAACATGCCGCCTTAGTCATACCAAGGGTCAAGCCCCCACAAGGGAAAGACTTCCTTACGGGTGGCTATAATACTGCGGTCCACACTACTGCCGGGGTCATAGCCAACCTCCCAGGAACACCAGCACAGATCAACAGGGTCCCCCATCAGGGTGGGCACCTGACTACCGTATTTTTCACGCATATAAACCTGCCACGATTCCGGAGTGGGCATATTAATATCAAGCGGCTGGCCCGCAGCCACCGCAATAAGGTGGCTCCACGAACGAGGCACAGCGTCATAGATGGAATACCCCCTCCCCCAGTGGCAACCCAGCGACCTTCACACAACTCCTCCGCCAGTAAAGAAATGTGAGCGGCAATTTCACGCTGCCCGTTAATACTGATGTTCAGGTGCGACATATCATCAGTCATATGCGAGTCACACCCATGCTGGCTCACCACCACCTGGGGCTGAAACTGACGCAAGAGGCTAGGCACCACAGCATCAAAGGCCCGCAACCAGCCAGAATCAGTGGTGCCTTCAGGCACCGCAATATTGACAGAGGTTCCATTAGCCTCCCCCTCAGGGCCCACCTCATTAGCGAACCCAGTGCCAGGGAAGAGGGTCATACCGTTTTCGTGCAGAGAAATCGTCATAACCCGGGGGTCATCCCAGAAAATACTCTGCGTGCCATCCCCATGGTGAGCATCCACATCAATATAGGCAACCCTCTGGGTTCCTGCCTCAAGCAGACGAGCTATGCCCACCGCACAATCGTTATAGATACAAAAACCGCTCGCATGATCACGAAAGGCATGGTGCATGCCCCCACCAAAATTAACCGCGTGCTTAATCTTGCCGCTCAAAATAGCTTCGACTGCCTGATAGGTTCCACCCGCCAGTCGGGCAGAGGCCTCATGCACCCCCTTAAAGCCGGGGGTGTCCTCAGTGCCTAGCCCGCAGCTGGCGATGGTCAGTTGTGGGTTGGCGCTGATTTTTTGCACCGCATCAATATAGGGGTAATCGTGGGCCAGC
>JAXFPK010000017.1:0-24608 GCA_034179845.1 Rothia sp. (in: high G+C Gram-positive bacteria)
GCGTCCGCACCGGTCACAGAGGCAGCTGCTAGAGCAAAACTGGGGGTGACCAGGCTGCCGCCTAGCTCCTGAACGGTCATGGAGGAATCGGCGATAGAGCGGGCACCGGCGTCCTGCCCCACCCATTCCACCTGCCCCTCATTCATCACCAGGGCTGTGGCAAAGGGATCAGCTGGGCTATAGACAGAACCATCGAGCAAGACAGAAGCAGCCATCGGTGCTCTCCTTTCAAAATAACTGGCGGTCAAGCAGACTAAAGCTGGGTGGCAACCACGCCACGGCGTAGCAGATTAATAGCCGCCTCACACTGAGTACGCAGCTGGGGGTCAGATGAAGACACATGGGCAATCTGGTCAAGACTATCGATAACCTGCTTAGTCCACCGCACAAAATCACCGGCAGCCAAATCAGTGCTCTCAATAGCCTTAGCCAGACTCTTACCGCGCGCCCACTTATAGACAGGCCAGACCATACCAAAATCAGGTGAAGCGGTCTGCGGGAGGCGGTGAAGCTTTTCGGCATCATTAAGCTTATTCCAGTGCTTAAGCACGGTCATCAAGGCCTCTTCAACCCCCTGCCCAGGGTAGCGAGACAGCAGACCCAACTCATCGCGCTTAGCCTCATACACCAGGGCAGAAACCACCGCAGCAGTCGATGCAGGGTCAAGCCCCCGCAAAAAACCGTCCTCCAAGCAGAGGGAGGTCAGTAGATCTTTTTCGCCGTAGACCCGGCGCAAAGAAGCGCCACGGGCTGTCAGCACCCGGCGACCCTCAACCGTCTCAACGTAACCGTAGCTAGCCAGAAGCTGGGTGATACGCTCAAAGACCTGGGCAATGGTATTGGTGCGCCGCTCAATCTGACGGCGCAAACCGTCCGTATCACGGGAGAGACGGTACCAGCGTTCAGCCCAGCGGGCATGGTTTTCCCGGTCAGAGCACCCGTGGCAGGGGTGCTGACGCAGGGCCCGACGCAGCTCTTCAACCTTCTGCTCATCCCCACGTTCACGCTCATTAAAGTACTTCTTCTGAGACCCCGACCGGGCAGGTAGCCCCTGGTAGAGAGCCTCACGCATACGAGAAGCCATATCCCGGCGGTCCTTAGAGGTCTTACCAGTGAACTTCTTGGACACCTTAATCTTAGAAATCGGCAGAACCGGCCCATCCAGATCACGGGGGTCTAGGCGACGTATCTGCGCAGCCAAGGTCAAAACCGATGGACGCGGGTCATCAAGGGACTCTGCCCGAGACAAGACCACAGCAGGGCCCGCATTACGCCCACGCGGGATCTCAATAATATCGCCGGGCAACAAGTCAAGGACGGAGGCCACCGCCTGAGACTGCCGCAAACGGCTCCGGCCCTTCTCAGCCCTCTTCTCTACATCTTTAAGGTCCCGGCGAATCCGGGCGTACTCGGTAAAATCTCCCAGGTGGCAGGTCATGGCCTCTTCAAAACCGGCCAGGGCCTTTTCGTTCTTCCGCACTCGAGACGCTACACCCACCACCGACTTATCAGCCTGGAACTGGGCAAAAGAACTTTCCAAAATTTTCTTAGTGCGCTCCGTACCAAACTGGGCAATCAGGTTAGCACTCATATTATAGGTGGGCTTGAAAGAGGAATTAAGCGGGTAGGTGCGCTTAGAGGCCAGACCAGCAACCTGCTGCGGTTCAAGCCCTGGCCGCCACATAACCACAGCATGACCCTCAATATCAATACCTCGACGACCAGCACGGCCAGTTAGCTGAGTGTACTCCCCCGGCGTGATATCCACATGGGTCTCACCGTTGAACTTGGTCAGCTTTTCTAGCACCACCGAACGAGCCGGCATATTGATGCCTAAGGCCAGAGTCTCAGTAGCAAAGACCATACGGATAAGCCCCTCAGAGAAGAGAGCCTCAACAACCTCTTTGAAAACCGGCAGCAGACCAGCATGGTGGGCTGCTACACCCCGCATGAGCCCCTCACGCCACTCATAAAAACCCAGCACCGCCAGGTCACTGGTCTCAAGCCCAGCGGTAGCCTCAGCAATATAGGCACGAATAGCCTGGGCCTCAGCATCGGTCGTGAGGCGAATATCGGCGTCAATGCACTGGGATACCGCAGCATCACAGCCGATGCGCGAGAAAATAAAGCAGATACCCGGTAGGAGGCCTGCCTTATCAAGGGAACGAATCATCTCCGGGCGGCTAATACGCTGGGGGCGGATGGGGGCGCTCACTCCGCTGTTACTGTTTCGGCGCTCGCGCTCATAGCCCTGGGACTGGTAGCCCTGGTTACGGCTGCGCTTCCCCTTACCCAGGCGGGAGAAGGATTTACCACCGGCACCACGGGAAGGACGCGGGCGGCGACCTACCCGAACCAGCTCGGGGTTAACCTCTGGCATGTCTGTGGCGGCTGCGGCGTCCTCAACGGTGGTGTCCCCAGCGAAGAGGTCCATGAGGTGGTGCCCCACCATGACGTGCTGCCAGAGAGGCACCGGGCGGTGTTCAGAGACGATGATGTCTGTCTGCCCGCGCACAGTATCGAGCCAGGCACCAAATTCCTCAGCGTTGGAGATTGTGGCAGAGAGGGCGATAACAGAGATGGATTCTGGCAGATGGATAATGCACTCTTCCCATACGGCCCCGCGGGAACGGTCGGCCAGGTAGTGAACCTCGTCCATAACCACATAGCCTAGGTTGGCTAGGGTGGCAGAATCAGCGTAGAGCATGTTGCGCAGCACCTCGGTGGTCATAACGACCACGGGGGCTTCGGAGTTGATGGAGGTGTCACCGGTGAGTAGCCCCACGGCGTCCTGGCCATAGGCTGCTACCAGGTCGTTGTATTTCTGGTTGCTCAGGGCCTTGATGGGGGTGGTGTAGAAAGCTTTTTTCCTTTGGGACAGGGCCAGGTATATAGCAAACTCACCCACAATGGTCTTACCTGCACCTGTGGGGGCAGCGACGAGCACACCTCTGCCGCTCTCAACCGAGGTGCAAGCATCACGCTGGAAGTCATCCAGGTCAAAGCTTAGGGTTTGTTCGAAGCGGTGGAGAACGGTTTTGGAGAAGGTGGCGCGCTCTTTAGCGCGCAGGTACTGTTCAGCGTAGCTAGCCATATAACTAATCTTAGGCGGTAGATTTCAAGCAGGTGTGCTGAGGGCCATCTTTCGTTTCAGCGCGAACAAAAAACCGCCCCGGCATTCAGTGCCGAGGCGGAAAAAGATTTAGGAGCGGCCGAGCTGGTCAAGCTCTTCAAGGCTAGTGGCGCGACTCAGTTCATCGTCAGTAAGCCCCTCTACTAGTTTGGCGTTGCGGCGATCGCGGCGTTTGTCGTTGAGAATGGCGATACCGATAGCTACAAAGAAGAAGAAGAGGAGGGGCAGCATAAGGTAAAGCATTGACATGATGTCGTTACCGGGGGCGGCTATTGCAGCAAGTAGGCCGACGAGCACAACGACCCAGCGCCAGGATTTGAGGATAGTCTTGCCTCGAATCAGGCCGATGAAGTTAAGACCTACCAGGACAACCGGCAGTACAAAGGCGATACCGAAGACCAGCAGAAACTTAACCACAAAACTGACGTAGACATCAGCGGTGAAGAGGTTAGTGGCACCGTCAGGGCTGAACATGGTGAGGGTGCTGACTGCGGTAGGGAGTACCCACCAGGCCAGGCCGGTACCTAGAAAGAACATGGGGATGGCAGTAAAGACGAAGCCTAGGGTGTAGAGCTTTTCCTTACGGTAGAGAGCCGGGGTGATAAAGGCCCAGAGCTGGTAGAGCCACACGGGGCTTGCGATAACCAGGCCGATGTAGAGGGAGATGCGCACCATCTGATCGAAGGGAGATGTTGCGGTGGAGTAGTTAAGAGCAGCGGTACGGCCTGCTTCTGTGTTGATAGCGTAGACCGGGGCGCTGATAGCCTCCATGAAGGGTTCGTAAAGGAAGAAGCCGCCGATGGCGCAAATAAAGGTAGCAACGGCCGCTTTAATTAGACGGTTGCGAAATTCGCGAAAGTGTTCGCCGAGGGCCATGGTGGCCTGGGGGTTGTTCTTTCGGCTGGTTGTTTTAGCCATGGTTGCCTTCTACTGAAACTCTAGGAGCCCATAAACCCGTGCTCTGGCGGTCAGGGCACGGGTTGGGCGGTTAACTCACGAACGCTCTGAGAGGAGAACTTAGTTCTGTGAGCCCTTGTTCTGGTCGGTGGTGGGGTTATTGATAACTTCACCGGAAACAACAGAGCCGTTGGTGTCGTTGTTTACTTGGTTGTTTTTCTTGGAGTCATTCTTCAAACCATCAACTTCTGATTTGAAGATACGCATGGACTGGCCGAGGCTACGAGCCATGCCAGGAAGCTTGGGGGCACCAAAGAGTAGAACAATAATGATGAGGAGGATAATGAGGTGGACGGGGCCGAGATTAGCGAGCACGAGCGTTACCTTTCTTGGAGACGTTTAAGGTCTCCGATGAGTTGGGGCTGTCCGAGTTCGTCACGGCGCTGAGAGCGGCGGCGGGCTCGGTCGAGCGTTCGAGTGTTTTTACCCTGGATATAGTCTGCGTAGGCACTTCCAACGGGGGTGAAAAGAGCTGGTTGAGGCTCTTCTCTCAAGGGCTGGGCGTAGTTAGCCTGCCCCAGCGCATCTGTGATGTGAGACTCCCAGTCTTGAGCGGCATCAAGTGCACCCAAGGCTTTGCGGAAAACCCGATAAAGTAGCCAGGCTAGTAGGCAGAGCGAACTCACTACGAGTACGGTCCACAAAACTATCCAAAACCACCAAGGCATAATTCCAATTATATATCCCATCTGGCTTTAGTTTTGAAATTATTTTGCTGTGTGCTTGCACTGATTACCCTGGGGCACAGGTGGGTATATTATTCCGCGGCTTTTACTGCCCCCTAGTCACCCAGCAGGTCTAACAGTTCTTCACGCAGATAAGCAGGGGTCAAGAGGCGGACGGTCGGCCCCAGGTCTATCAAAAGGTGGATAGCCCACAGGGTATGGGCAAGGGGTATCTTATAGAAAATTGTGCCCTCCTCATCGGCTATTTCTAGGGCGTAGCGGCATAAGGTGCTGTGGGTTTTCTCGCGCACAGCCGCAGGCAAACTTTTTGCAACAGCCAGAATCATGGTCTCAGCTGCCACCTGGCCACGGGTTAGCTGCGTGAGCCAGGTCCGGGGGCTAATGGGTGCGGACGCCTCACCCTGCTGCCCGTCCTCAGTCAGCCTTGGGTGGGTGAAGGCCTCGCCCTCTAGCGGTGTCATACTCATGATCTGGTCAAGTCTAAAATGCCGCACCTGCCCGCTCAGGCGGCACCAGGCTTGAAGATAACGGGGGCCGTTATCGACAATGAGGGCTATGGGCTCAATAACTCGCTCAGAGATAGAACGGTGAGAACGGTAGACAATCTCCAGGGCAATCTTCTCATCAAGAGCCCGCTGAATCAGGGGGTCTAGGTCAGCCCGATATACACCCACCCGCCTAGCCAAGGGGGCCTGCCCAGTAGCACCTTGTGAAGCAACCGACGCCCACACCTTCTGACGTAAATGACTGTAGAAGGACTCCGTATCGAGGCTCGCTGATAAGTCCAAAGCCAGACTCAAAGCCAAAGCCTCAGCACCGGTCAAGGACACACCGCGAGTTAGCACCTGCTGGCCCCTCAGAGTCACAAACCCGGCGGGGCTCACCTCAAGCGCCAGCGACTCAAAGCCCACACTACTGGCTAAGCCTTCAAGCTGGGCACGAGCCTTCTGCTCGGTGGTCGAGAAGAAATCTGCCAAGGTAGCAAGAGGCAAACCACCGGTACTTTCGACCAAAGAAACCATCAGCAGAAGCCTCATCAACCGGTCAGCGGCACTTTCCCGAAACCGCTGGGCCACCACCGGTTTCCACGACTTAACCCGGCTAGGGGCAGATAAACCAGGGGCCTGGGAGTGCCAAGCCCGCAACTTTTGCCGTAGCCGGCCCTCTTCATCAGCTACCCTTTGCTGGTAGTCCCCCAGCTCACTAGCCGCCGCGTCATCAGGTAGCCGGTGCGTGCGTCCGCTCTTAATAGCCTGCACAGCAGACTCCACCACCCCATAGGAGGGAGCAAACTGAAGCTCACCAGAGCCCTCCGCCACCCCCAAAGGAAGGCTAGCTACCTGCCGAACCTGCTCAGGTTCTAAGGCAGCAAGCTCCTGCACCATAGAAAAGGACGCCGGCGGCTGCGGCCCCTCAATGGCAAGAAGAGACAAGCCCACAGCCCTCTCAAGCCGAAAAATCCGCTGAGCCTTCCGGAACCTATCCCAGCCCACCAAATACCAGTGACCAAACCGCAACCCAAGACCCCAACAAGCCACCGACCGCACCTCATCTCGGCCCGCATAACGAAAACTCACACCCTTACCCTCAGCAAGAGCCGCAAGACACTCAGCAACCCCCGGAACCGTAGTAAACCGGGCAGGCTCCCCCAACTCACCACCCAAACGCTGACCAACACTCGCACCCACCTTCAACAAAGCCGCGCGAGTAAGCCGCTCCACCTCCGTACCCTCCCAAGCCCTAGCACAGTGACTGAGCACCACCACATCAAGAGCAGAAAAATCAGCAACAGGCTGCGACGTAGATTCCAGCCGATAGACAAAACCCAGCCGAGAACGATCAGCCCGCTCAGCCACCAGCTCAACACCCAAGGCCCGCAAAACCTGCTTATCACGCTCAAACATACGCTCAAAAGCGGCATCAGTAGCCGCCACATCATAACCGGGCACCCTCTGGCGCAAAGCATCACGATCAATCCCCCAGGGGGCCGATGAGAGCACATCAAGTAAGGCAGCAGCACGTTCAACAGCTTTAGAAGTCACATACATAAAGATAGTCCCCGGCTCTTTCGAACCGGGGGCCAAACACGCTAAGGCTCAGACCTAGAGCAGAATTAACGCTTAATAACGTCTACCAAATCCACCACAAAAATCAGGGACTCATTAGGGCCAATAGCAGAGCCAGCACCGCGTGAACCATAAGCCATCTCGCTAGGGATCTCCAGGCGACGGCGTCCGCCCACCTTCATACCTAGCAGGCCCTCGTCCCAGCCACGGATAACCATGCCCACACCGACCTGGAAGCGCAAGGGTTCGCCACGGCCCCATGAAGAGTCAAACTCTTCACCGGTGGAAAAAGCAACACCAACATAGTGAGCTGAAACAGTATCACCAGCCTCCACTACCTCACCGGCACCCTCAATCTCATCAATGATGATGAGCTCTTCGGGGGTACCGCCTTCAGGGAAATCGATTTCAGGCTTGCTACGGTCGAGATTACGCTGACCAAATGACATAGGTTATACCTTTTCTACTGGAATGATAGGAAAACTTAGTTGTTTGTTGAAGCGGTTGCTTCGGCGCTCGCTGACTCAGAGGCTGAGTTTGTGGCAGTTGCACTAGCATCTGAGGTTGCTGATGAGGTCGCGGAGGCACTAGCCGACGCGGTAGCGGTGTTAGCAGGTGATGTGCCTAGAATATCTACAACAAAGACCAAAGCACCCTCAGGGCGACCACTACCGCCGGTATCTTCACCGTAGGCCAGTTCACTGGGGATAACCATGAGCACGCGGGAGCCAACAGTTTTACCAGCTAGCCCCTGCTGCCAGCCTTCAATGACGTTATTCAAGGGGAAGGGGGTGGGGGTGGTGCCATAGCTATTATCAAACTGTTCACCATCTGACCAAGCTACACCAACATAGTTGACGTATAGAGTGTCATCAGCCTTAACAGTAGCGCCGGTACCGGTCATCAGATCTTCAGTGTAGAGCTCGGTGGGGGCATCGCCGCGGTCATCGGCCAGGGTCAGGGTTGCGGTGCCGTTATCGGCCAGGGAGAAGCTCTCCAGGGCTGGGGACTTCTTCTCGTTCACGGTGCCTTCAGCGCTCTTGAGTAGCTTACCTGAGACAGTGTAGACCTCTACGTTGGTGGGGGTGCCAGCTGAAACGGTGGGGGCTGGTGTTTGAGCTGTTACCGGCCCAGGAACAAGATTGGTGGAATAAGAGAAGGACATACCGACCTTTGCGCCCACCAGAATATCGTAAAGCTCAGGAGCAGCCTTCTTCAGATCCTCACCCACCGGGATAATCATGGGAGCATCGCCGTAGGTGGTTCCCGCGGACGTACCATCAGCACCATTAAAGACGGTTGCTTCAACCAGCAGGTTGTCGCCATCTTCGATAGTTGCGCCCTCGCCGTCCTCAATCTTGTAGGCTTCAGTGCCATGGGCTGCAAAAGGAGTTGCGAAGGAAACCGAAGGTTCAGCGGTTGCCCCATTGATGGAATAATCAACCTCAGAGAGGCTACTGCCGTTGTCGCCGCCGCAGGCAGACAGAAGCAGAGCAACCATGGCGGCGCTGGATGCGAAAAGGGCTGGCTTTTTCTTCACTAATTTCACTTTCCTTAGGTTGCGTCTTTCTACAGAACGCTTTTCTTCACCGCGTACATACTAGCGGATAGAGCTGAAAGAGATCTGGTAATTCTCTGGCTCGCCTAGATGAAAGGCGGTGACCAGGGGCCCTGCGAGCCTGTGGCTAAGGTAGCGATAAGCTCTTCTAAAGCCGCACTTTCAGTAGCGAAAGGGTCTTTACACACAACGGTCAGGTGCGGCTTATTGTTGAGTTTAAGGTGCACCCAGTCAACGGTAAAGGGCTCCCCAGCATTGCGGGCAGCACTGATAAAGCGGCCACGCAAGGACGCCCTGGTTGCAGGCGGGTACACGGTGGCATGAGCGATCTCATCCTGGCTGATGAGATTTTTGACCAGACCGTTGCGGGTCAGCAGACCAAAGACACCACGGGCGGGGTCAATATCGTGGTAGGCCAAATCAAGCTGCTGGATTTTAGGGTCATCATAGCCACTGGCTCCACGGGCAATATAGGTATCAAGTAGCTTCTTCTTGATAGCCCAATCAATCTCAGTATCAATCAGAGAAGTATCGCCACTTTCTACAGCATCAAGAGCCCGCTCCCAGAGATCAAGAATGTAGGGGACATCCTCATGGTGGGCGCCCTTCTCCTCGATATACCGGCAAGCTGCAACCTGGTAATGACGCTGTAACGTAAGGGCATTTGCTTCCCGACCATCAGCCAGAGGGAAGGTAGCGGTGCCGGTGAGGTCATGGGAGATGACGCGCAGGGCTGTAGCCGTATCTTTAATTTCAAAATTTTCGAGGGGATAGTAGTCCTCGAGCATACGAAGCACCAGATCCGTGGCACCAAGCTTGAGCATAGTGGTGGCCTGGGACATGTTGGAGTCCCCATTAATGACGTGCATACGACGATAGAGCGTGGCATCGGCATGCGGCTCATCACGAGTGTTAATAATGGGGCGGGCACGGGTAGTGGCCGTTGAGGAACCCTCCCAGATATGGTCGGCTCGCTGGGAGAAAGAGAAACTAGGCTCCCCCTCTACCCCCAGCGGACGTCCGCCCCACTGCGGCGGACCATCAGCGTGAGCTTTACCCGCACCCACAACAATCTGACGAGTAATCAAAAAAGGAATCAGCGAACGCACCAGGCGAGAGAACTCCACCTTACGTTCAAGCATGTAATTCTCGTGAGATCCAAAAGAATTACCGACCGAATCAACATTATTTTTGAAGAGGAAAATCTGCCCCTGGTGGCCCTCAGCTTCTAGAGAGTCCTCAGCCTGGTTAACCAGGTCATTCAGCAGGAACTCCCCCGCCTTATCCTGAATCAAGGCATCACGAACTGAGGCTGTCTCCGCGGTGGCGTATTCGGGGTGAGAACCCACATCCAGGTAAAGACGCCCCCCATTGGGCAGGAAGACGTTAGAGGAACGCCAGGTATCAACCACCGGTTTGAAGAGCTTACGAGCAGCTTCTTCAGGGGCCAAAGGCCCAAGCCCTTTCGGGATGTATCTGATACCAAACTCAGTTTCAATGCCGAATATTCTGCGTTCCACGGTTCTTCCTTAGCGTTGAGGGGCGGGATGGGTCAGGCGAGGCCCTACTGGCCGCCCTTTTGTACGAAGCCCTTGACGAAGTCTTCGGCGTTTTCTTCCAGCACACCGTCAATTTCTGCTAGCAGGTCATCAATATCTGAGACGGCCTGTTCATTCACTTCGGTATTCTGGCTGGCAATAGCTACCTCTTCTACCTGCTGGGCGCTGGTTGAGGTCGTACTCTGACGCTGGATACGTTCCATAGTTTTCTCTTTTCTCTGCGGTTAAAGGCTAGCTAGGTTACTGATCAGCAAGAATAGTAAAAAGCTGATCAGCATGTTCTAACCCCAAGTGGGGTTCTACAAGGTCGGCGGTAAAATGCTCCGGGTCATCCATCGTCAAACGATGCAGGTCAATGGAGAGAGGGTTACGCACTGACAGCGTATCCCAGTTAGCGCCAATCACCTCATCAGGCCAGGTAGTAATGAGCTTACCGCGTAAGAAGGCACGAGTATCACGCGGCGGTTCTGCCGCAGCCCGAGCAATCTCTTCGCCACTAAAGAGCGTGCGCATACGCCCCAGGGCAACCAGCTTATGGTAAAGACCCTTGTCGGGGCGGACGTCCGAATACTGCAAGTCAATAGCAGCCAGTTTAGGATCCCCCCAACTCAAGCCCCGATCAACGTAGCCTTTAAGCAGGGCATACTTCGCAACCCAATCCAAACGGTTCGCTAAAGACAGCGGGTTACTCTCAAGAGCTGTCAGCACTTCATCCCACAGGTTCAAAATCTCTGCGGTTGCCTCATCGGGGTTAGACTCTAAAGCCTGAGCAGCGTCAAGGTAAACCCGCTGAATCTCTAAGGCGCTCATAGTACCCCCACCGGCCAGAGGCAACTGGGCGGTAAAGGTCAGATCATGGCTCACCGTGTGCATGGCAGAAACCGCATCAGCCAGCTTAAGAGCAGGAACCGCCTTGGCCTCCACCAGGTTAAGCACCAGGGCCATAGTGCCGAACTTCAGCAGGTTAGAAGTATGCGAAAAATTAGCATCCCCGGTAATCACATGCAAACGGCGGTAGCGGCTACCATCAGCATGGGGCTCATCACGGGTATTAATCATAGGACGGCGCACAGTGGTTTCCAGCCCAATAGTACGCTCAAAAAAGTCAGCCCGCTGAGATATCTGAAAACCAGCTTGCTCCCCCGCTACACCCAAGCCCAGGCGCCCTGCCCCCACCATAACCTGACGGGTAGCAAAGAAAGGCAACAAGGCAGCAGCCAGGTACTCAAAATCTACAGAACGAGGCACCAGGTAATTCTCATGGGAACCATAAGACTGGCCCTTACCGTCCGTATTATTCTTATAAAGATTAACCGCAGGCATAGCTGAACTATTATTTGCAGTCACCTTTTCAATAGTCGCTACAGTCTGGGCAGCAATATAATCACCAGCAGCATCCCACAGGACGGCATCACGCGGGTTCGTCACCTCAGGCGAGGAATACTCCGGGTGAGCATGATCCACATAGAAACGAGCCCCATTAGGCAAAATAGAATTCATCGTGACCGCATCCCAGTCGATACGCTCAGCAAAATACCCAGCCTCACTCAAAGCCTCAGCAGCAATATCTTCACTGGTCAGCACATGGGCAGTATCAGTGAGCTGGGTAGGGTGAGCCTGCTCCCGCGACATCTCAAAGCCACGAGCATCCACCAAAGGCGCCTCAGAACCATACTCCCAGCGCGTCTCAAGCGCCGATGAAAGCTCCTGCTTAAAGAGAGTGTCATAGGTGTTCACCACAAAGGCAGAAAGCACCGTAGGGTTAGCCTGAGGCTGATTCGGGGCATGCACCCCATACTCAGTTTCAGCGCCCATAATACGACGGACAGACATACCTAAACCCCCTCACCCTGACTGACAGCACGAGCAGGAGCCGCATTCACCACACGCCCACGAACATTCAAGGTAGAAAGCACATCCTCAATCTCACTGGCCTGAGGAACCTCAACCTGATCCTCAAACTCAGCCCGCACCGCCTCTAAAAGATGCTCAGTGCTCATACCCTCAGCACCAGTAGACAGATAGGACTTAATAGCCAGCTTCTTAGCCTGATTGACGATATTACGAATCACCGCACCAGAGAGGAAATCACCGCGCAAGAGCCAACGGCTAGAACCGTCCTCCATATCAACACTAATGTAACGGTTAGCCGGCTCCCTTGAAAAGAGATGCCCCACCACAGTATCAATCATGCTAGCCACAGCCTGCTGCTTCGACCCAGCCTGAGCAACCTCACGCTGACTAATCGGCAAATCCTCCGTCAAGTAAAGACCAAAGATTTCAACAGCACCAGCCCGATCCGGGCGGTTAATACGAATCTTCACATCTAAACGACCAGGGCGCAAAACAGCCGGATCAATCATGTCCTCACGGTTAGTCGCACCAATAACAATCACATTATCCAGGCTCTCCACACCATCAATCTCAGCCAAGAGCTGAGGCACAATAGTAGTTTCCACATCCGAAGAACGACCCGAACCACGCGTACGGAAAAGAGACTCCATCTCATCAAAGAAAACCACCACAGGGTTCCCAGCGCGAGCCTTATCACGGGCAGCCGAAAAAATATCGCGAATCTGACGCTCAGTCTCACCCACATACTTATCAAGCAGCTCCGGGCCCTTAATATTCAAGAAATAGCCCGTCTTCTTCCCGCCCTCAGAACGCTCCGCCGCCCGAACCGCCAAAGAATTAGCCACAGCCTTAGCAATCAAAGTCTTACCGTTACCGGGAGGGCCATAGAGCAAAATACCCTTAGGCGGGGTCAACTGGTATTGCCGGTAAATCTCCGGGTGCAAGAAAGGCAACTCCACAGCATCACGAATCAAATCAATCTGAGCACCCAAGCCACCAATATTGTCATAGGTAACATCAGGAACCTCCTCCAGCACCAGCTCCTGAGCATCCGTAGCAGGAACCACAGAAGTCACCATCTGAAGACGCGAATCATAGGTAACAGCATCACCCACCCGCAAAGCATCCACATCCAGGGCACCTGAAATACGGGCAACCGCCTTAGACTGATTCGGCAAATCAACCACCAGATGCTCCGAATCAAGCACCTCACGCACCGTCACCACATCACCATAACCCTCAAACCCCAGCGACACCACAGCCTGAGTCTGATCATTGAGCAGCACAGTCATACCCGGCTTCACCTGAGCAATCGGCAACAAAGGAGAACAGGTAATACGCACCAGACGGCCACCCAACAAAACATCAAGATGCTCTTCAACCTCAGCCGGAGTCTTACCCTCAGCAAGATCCTGATAGGTCATCGTAGCCCCACTAACCCCCAACACCAGAGCCGAATTCAGAGGCGGGGAAACATCCTTAGACAAAGCCAAGCGCAGATGCTCAATTTCGTTCTTGGTCTTCGTCAGCGCCGCCACCAGCTTCTGATTGCGCTCGCCAGCAGTCCGCAGCTGCCGGTCAAGGTTACGGCGGCTATCGTTAGCTAGGTTGAGCTGGCGCAGAATACGCTCGTAGTCCTCCGATGAAACGGGTAAACGTTCACTCATGCTGTGGGCACTTCTTTCTGGTCACGACTCACCGGTGAGTCACAGCCCCGCCACCTCAACTATCGACGGTGGCGAAGCCTTCTTAGGGGTTTACTTATTGTGGTTCTGGTCAGTCTCAGCAACCGTAGCTTTCTGAGCTGCTGCTGCGGCCTTTTCGGCCAGGCTCAGGGCATCTCGGCCAGCACGGCGTAGCTTACGGTCAGAGACGTTGCGCTCACCTAGAGCTGCGGGCGTCCAGGCATTCATGTCCTCTTCAGAGAAATCAGTCTTTGATGCACGACGCTTAGGTGCCAGGCGCTCTGCCCCATCAGCTAGGCGGCGGGCTGTAATAAGGAAGCCCGTGTGAGCTACCATGCGGTGATCAGGGCGCACCGCCAGACCCTCCACATGCCAGCCGCGAACCATGGTCTCGTGAGATTCCGGATCGGTGAAACGGCCATCGGCGCGCAAGGCCTCAGCCACACGCGAAAGCTGGGTGACGGTGGCAACATAGCAGATAATGACGCCGCCTGGTGCCAGGGCTGTAGCCACAGCATCCAGACATTCCCAGGGGGCCAGCATATCGAGCACGGCACGGTCCACGCTGCCTGGCTCCTCAACCTCGCCCAGAGCCTCAGCCAAATCACCCAGGGTCAGGGACCAGGCCGGGTGCTGCCCGCCGAAGAAGGTTTCGATGTTACCGCGGGCAATATCAGCGAACTCCTCGCGGCGTTCAAAGGAGCGCAGGTGCCCGCCGTCGCCTACTGCACGCAGCAAAGCGATAGAGAGCGCACCAGAGCCGACACCGGCCTCAATCACACGAGCACCGGGGAAGATATCGGCCATGGCCACGATCTGGCCGGCGTCCTTGGGGTACACCACGGCAGCGCCGCGGGGCATAGAGAGCACAAAGTCCTTATAGAGCGGGCGCAGGGCCTGGAATTTGATGCCTTCGGAGTTTTCAATCACGCTGCCCTCAACGTTGCCGATGAGCTCACTGTGCTTAAAAAACCCGCGATGGGAATGGTATTCCCCGCCTTCTGCCAGGGTAATGGTGGTCATGCGTCCGCGATCATCGGTCAGCTGGACGCGTTCTCCCGGGCGGAAGGGGCCACGGCGGTTGACGCTACCTGTAGGGGTACTCATAAAGTCAGATTTCTCTTTCGATTTTGGTCTAGTTTCTTCTATTGTCTCAGAAAAGCGCCATGGGGTCATTTAGATGAAGACGTGCCAGCGCCCACGGCAGAAAGCCCCGCCCGCGTCATAGCCTGGGAGGTTATCAGGCCCACGGTAGTAGCACCGTCCACAACCACCCAGGCGAGATTCTGACCCTGCTGTTCTTGAGGCAGACGGTAGTGGGCGAAACCGCTATATTCATCAAGAGTGTCGATGTAGCCAGCCGTGAGGGGCAGCGAACGAGCTGCAATCGGCTGGGCAATAGAAACCAGGGGCTGGCGCGCAAGAGAACCAAGAGCAGCAGCTAAGGTGACTGGGTCTACCCAAGCTAGAGGGCGCTCCCCTGCCCCGATTTGCTCTACAAGAAGGAGGGGGGAGCTGCCGTCCCAGTCTCGGCAGGCGTCACCGATAGTGCTTCGCCCATCGACAAACTGGGCTGGCACCATCAGCGAGGACGCCCGCAAGGGGTGATAAGGGTCTGAATCCTGGGCTAATCGCCTGAGAGTATAACGGGTGCCCTTCCATAGGTAGAAGGCTAAAGCCCCGGCTACAAGCAGAACCCAGAAGGAACGCCACTGACCCGTAAAGAGTAGGACGCTGACCAGTAATGTGAGCAGGAGCAGACCCGTATAGGCTGTCACACGAGTTGCCACCGATCGGCGCCCAACCACCATGAAGATAATTGCCTCTAAAGCATAGCCACCGTCTAAGGGGAAGGCTGGTATGAGATTAAAGAGGCCGATGGCAAGATTAAGTTGGGCCGCAAGAGCAAACCCGAAGAAATCAGCTGACCCCGTTGCCAGCCATACCAGCTGGCACAGGGCGGCTATCACACCGTTGATTATCGGGCCCGCTACCGCCACCAGTGCTGAGGTGCTAGCTGAGGTAGCCTGCATTCTCGTCTGACCACCCCACATGTTAAGGGAGATAGACGAAATATTCGCACCCCGAGCACGGCCAACTACAGCATGGGCCAGCTCATGGGCGAAAACCCCCAGAGCTAAAGTGCCGGCAACCACGCCAGCAGCCAGGTAGCCCTGCGCCACTGATAAAGACGGCAAAGAAGCTAGATTCAGGCCATAGCCCACCAGAACCACAGCCATTAAGGGGAACCACGACCAGCGCAGGTAAATAGGTGCACCCGCAAAAGAACCGATGCGTAGACCCGGATAGGAACCCATACCCTATTACCTCCTGAGCGCTATTCTGCCGGTGCAGTTCCCCCCAGCCTCTTTAGTCTATTACGTCTAGAGGTTATGGCCTATCAGGGGTAGGATATGGGGGGTGATTAATCAGCCCCTGCCTCTCAACGCTCTCGACCGTTTTGCAACCGCCTCAGCCCAGCCGGGCCATGCCCCTACAGTGCTCCTGGTCAGTTTTAGTGGCTGGAATGACGCCGGTGATGCCACCATCGAAGCCTTCCGCGCTATCTGGGAACACTACCCCACTACACCCATGTCAGGGTTCGATACCAGCGGCTGCTACAACTACACTGAGACCCGCCCCCTCCTGAGCATCGACGATAAGGGCACCCAGCGCATTACCTGGCCCGAAAGCATTTTTACTGAAGCGCAAACAACATCCGGTATCCGCCTGCTCACGCTCTCCGGGCCCGAACCCTCCATGAACTGGCAGACCTACAGCGACCGCTTCAAAGACTTCATAGCCCAAGAAAAGATTGACCTGGTTGTTTTCTGCGGGGCCTTACTCGATGAGGTTCCCCACACCCGCCCCCTGCCACTGAGCGTCACCAGCTTTACCAGCAGCGTCCTTGCCCTCGATGGGGTAGAAACCAACACCTACCAGGGCCCCACAGGCCTGATTGGTGTGCTGGCCTACGAAGCTGGGAAGGCCCAGATCCCAGCTCTCTCACTGTGGGTATCAGTGCCCCACTACCTACCAGAGCCACCCCACCCCAAAGCAACCTTCACCTTGCTCTCTGCCCTCGAAGCTATACTAGGGTTCCCCCTGCCCCTAGAGCGCAGTGCAGATGACATCGCCAACTGGAACCACCAGGCCGATGCCCTCACCGAAGATGAGCCCGACCTCGCCAACTATGTGCGCACCCTGGAATCAATAGCTGAGGCCACCGACGACATCGCTGACCTCAGCCACATAGATATTGCGGCCCAGTTCGAGAAATTCCTCAAAGACCAGGACGACAACTAAGCAGTAGGTGCCAGATCAACACCCAGGCGTGCCATGAGCAAGTCAGCTACCAGCTGGCCGCCAGCCCCACCGTTTTCCAGGGTAGAAAGAGCCCACAGGTCAAGCGCAACCAGGGCGGCAGGGGTGTTAAGATCATCAGCCAGGTGCTGGCGGACGGCATCAAGCAAAGCCAAAGCCGCCTCATCAGCCTGCCCCTGGGCAGTCTCCACAGCAGAACGGTAAAGCTCCAAGCGACCCTGCGCCTTAGCCAATAAATCATCCTGCCAGAACCAATCGGTGCGGTAGTGGTTATCCATAATGGCCAAGCGGATCGATGCAGGCTCCACCCCCGCAACCCGCAGCTTCGACACCAGCACCAGGTTGCCCAGGGATTTACTCATCTTCTCCCCGTCAAGGCCCACCATGCCAGTGTGCATATAGTGGCGGGCCATGGGCTTACCGTTGAGAGCGAACGAGTGGCTAGAACCCAAATCGTGGTGGGGGAAAATCAGGTCAGAGCCGCCACCTTGCACAGAGAAAGGTGCGCCCAGGAACTCACTCGAAATGACGCTGCACTCAATATGCCAGCCTGGGCGGCCGCGTCCTAGCTCCCCTGCCTCCCAAGAAGGCTCACCGGGCCGCTCAAGACGCCACAGCAAAGGGTCCAAGGCGTTGCGCTTACCGGGGCGCTGAGGGTCACCACCGCGCTCACCAAAAATAGTCAGCATCTCTTCGGGGCTGTAGTGGGCTACCTGCCCTAAGGACCAGCCGCCATCACTGTTTTTACCCAGCTTCTGGGCAGCTTCAATATCAAAATAAATATCGCCATCAGGCTGGGCAAGGCCCTGCTCATCGGTAAACCCGGGCACACGGTAGGCCAGGCCCTCACGAAGAAGCTTTTGCACAGCAGCCACCACAGAAGGAACCGAGTCTACAACACTTACATAATGGTCAGGGGCGATCACGTTCAGGGCCACCATGTCGCTGCGGAAGAGCTCAGTCTGCTCCTCAGCTAGCTCACGCCAATCAACACCTGTAGCTTCAGCACGTTCGAGCAAGGGGTCATCAACATCGGTGACGTTCTGCACGAACGTCACCTCTACCCCAGCGTCACGCCAGGCACGGTTGAGCACATCAAAAGCAACATAGGTAGAGGCATGCCCCATGTGGGTAGCGTCGTAGGGGGTAATACCGCACACATACAGCCCGGCGCGGCTCTCGCGCTCAAGAGTTTGCCGGCTTCCTGCTGCAGTATCGAAGATGGTAGGGAGGGGCGCCTGCCCCGGGAGTGACGGAATGGTGGGCTGATCCCAAGCTCGCATGAAAACCTCACGATAGTTGCTATGCTCCCACCCAAGGCTATCCCGGGCGGCGCTTTTTCTCTCACTAAAACAATACCCGCCCGGAAAGCTATTTCCGGGCGGGTAAGAGAGTGAGTCAGGTCTACGCAGCGAGGACGCCGGTGCCTAGAAGGATGTACAGGGCAAGGCCCAGGGCGATTCGGTACCAGACAAAGATGCTGTAACTCTTGTTAGAAACATATTTGAGGAACCAGCCAATAATCAGGTAACCCACCACGAAGGCAACCAGGGTCGCAACTACGGTAGAACCCAGGCCATAGTAGCCGGTAAAGCCCTCAGAGAGGCTCCCTGCTAGCTTATAGAGACCCGATGCGAAAACGGCGGGAACAGCCAGAAGGAAGGAATAGCGGGCTGCAGCCTCACGGGTATAACCCATGAGCAGACCTGCCATGATAGTACCGCCAGAGCGTGACACGCCAGGGACCAGGGCTAGCGCCTGGGCGAAACCGTAGATAATACCGTGCTTGACGGTCAGATCTTTAAGCTCTCGCTGCTCGCGGCCGATGCGGTCTGCAATGCCCAGGAAGATTGCAAAGACAATCAGCATGGTGGCAGTGATCCACAGGCTGCGGAAGGTCGAATCGATGTAGTCTTCCAGCAAGATGCCCAGAATACCGATGGGCAAGGAGCCGATAATAATGAACCAGCCCATACGAGCGTCCGGATCCTTCTTATCGACCTTACCCACCAAAGAACCAAACCAGTTCTTGATGATTCGAACGATGTCCTTCCAGAAGAAGACCAAAACAGCCGCTTCAGTACCCAGCTGGGTAATAGCGGTAAACGCCGCACCGGGGTCTTCATTGTTCGGCAAGAACTGACCTACGATACGAATATGACCCGATGACGAGATCGGCAAAAACTCAGTTAGACCCTGGACAAGACCCAGGATAATTGCTTGTATCCATTCCACAGCAGAAAACTCTACGCTAGGAAAAGAAAAAGCACAGCACCGCTGGCGGTGCTGTGCTGGGAATAACAGGAGGGACCTAGGTAAGCGGTCTACTTCTGCTCTTCATCGAGGTAGTACTCCACCTCATCGTCTTCGTCATCTTCATCAAAGTCGTAGTCGAAGTCATCGTCGTCGTCATCATCCTCATCTTCGATGAAAACTTCAAGCGGGGTGACCTCTTCGTAGGCATCGAACAGGGCTTCTTCGTAGCGTTCGAAGGCGTTTGCGATAGCTACGTAAGTTTGGTCGACGGCGGCATCGTGGTCCCCACGGCTATTGACGATAGCGTTAAGGTGCTCTTCGAGGGCGGCGGTCAGGTGAGCCAGTTCGGCACGAGGATTATTACTCATACAGTAGACGTTACTCTCTTTCACCGAGGGTGTGAAATACTGTGCGGTAAAAATTTGGTGAATCACACACAACAGCGCCGCCTCCCCTCTCTTAAAGAGGTGAGGCGGCGCCGTCTATGAGCTAACTAGCGAAAGGCTAGGAAAGGCTCAGGTTTAGAAACCCAGGCTTGCCAGGGACTCGTTGAGGGCCTTGGCTGAGTTGCGCAGACGCTCAATTTCTTCGTCTGACATGGGAACGTCAAGGACGCGCTTAACACCTTCACGGGAGACGATTGAGGGAAGTGACAGGGCAGCTTCACCTTCGATGCCGTAACGGCCACGCAGCTGGGTAGCAACGTTCAGTACAGCGTTCTGGCCACCGAGGATGGCTTCGGCGATACGGGTTGCAGAGACACCGATAGCGTAGTTGGTTGAGCCCTTACCTTCGATGACCTTGTAGGCTGCGCGCATAGCTTCTTCAGCAAGTTCGGCCTTGACCTCTTCGGTGAAGATCTTTTCGCCTTCTTCGTTGGTCCATTCGTCCAGGGGAACCATGCCGATGTTAGCTGCTGACCAGACGGGGAACTCGGAGTCGCCGTGCTCACCAACGATGTTGGCGTCAACAGAGTTGATGGCAACGCCAGCCTTTTCGGCGATGAGCCAGCGCAGGCGGGATGAGTCAAGGACGGTACCTGAGGCGAAGCAGCGCTCGGTGGGCAGACCGGTGATCTTCTGGGCAACAACAGCCAGGACGTCACAGGGGTTGGTGACGATCATGAGGATAGCGTTGGGTGCAACTTCCATGACCTTAGGAAGCATAGCCTTGAAGATGTTGACGTTTGCTTCTGCCAGTTCCAGGCGGGGCTGGCCGGGCTGCTGGCGGGCACCTGCGGTGACGATGATCAGGTCAGCATCGCGCAGAATTTCTACGTCGCCGCTACCTGCAACCTCTACTTCGTGAGCAAACAGGGTACCGTGGGCGATGTCCAGGCCTTCTGCCTCAGCGCGTGCAGCTGCGATGTCGTAGATAACAACTTCGTCGGCAGCGCCACGGAGGGTTGATGCGTAGGCGATAGCTGAGCCAACGCCACCAGCGCCGATAACGCCGAGCTTAGTGTGCTTCTTTTCGAGAGACATAGGAGGTTCCTTTCAGCAGATGCTGTGGGGGTTGTTCTGTGTTCGTGACATCCTCAAGTATGTCAGAAAATAATGCGGTGGTTTATTGGGTTTATGCGCTTTTCATTTGGGGTTTCACTGACCTTTACTCAAAAAGGCCCGCAAACCCAAATATGTGCAGTGTGACCTTTTGTGTAAGGTCACATTCCATTGCTTCTCTCTTCCCATCTGCGCCCTCAACATTGTGTCATACAAGACGCTTTCAGAAGGAAGCATTTTTGCAGAACTGCACATAAACTTATGAGGTGCGCAAACCCAAGCCTACGCACCCGCTCGCCAACCAGCGTCCGCCCACCGTAGATCAAGTAAAACAGCGCCCCTCACTCCACTCCTGATGAAAGGTTCCTCATGTCTACAATACCGGCAACACCAGAACACACAGGCAGTCAAGACCAACCCCTGATGACCCACCGGCAAATTATGCTGGTCATTCTTGGTCTCATGGCCGGCATGTTCCTCTCATCCCTCGACCAGACCATCGTCTCTACAGCCATCAGAACAATCGGTGACGACTTACACGGCCTCGAACAGCAAGCCTGGGTCACCACCGCCTACATGATCACATCCACCATCACCACCCCCATCTACGGCAAACTCTCCGACCTCTTCGGACGCCGCCCCCTCTACCTCTTTGGCATCATGGTCTTCATCTTGGGCTCACTACTCTCAAGCTTCTGCACCTCTATGACCATGCTGGCAGCCTTCCGCGCCTTCCAAGGCATCGGCGCAGGTGCCCTCATATCTCTGCCCATGGCAATTATGGGCGATATGCTAGCTCCTCGTGAACGCGCCAAATACCAGGGCTACTTCCTGGCCGTCTTCGGCATCTCCTCCGTGCTCGGCCCACTCACCGGAGGACTCTTCGCTGGCAGCGATGAGATCCTATGGATTACCGGCTGGCGCTGGGTCTTCCTGATCAACGTCCCTATCGGCATCATCGCCCTGGCCATAGTCTGGAAATTTCTTCACCTACCCCGCCTCACCGACACCAGCCTCAAACCCCGCGTTGACTGGTGGGGCGCAAGCAGCGTAGTGGTAGCCCTCCTTCCCCTACTACTCGTTGCTGAACAGGGCCGCGAATGGGGCTGGGCTTCTACAGCATCCATCACCTGCTTCATCATCTCCGCTGTGGGCCTAGCAGCCTTCCTCATCATTGAATCCAAGATGGGGCAAGACGCCATCCTCCCGCTAGCGCTCTTCCGCTCCGGCGCATTCTCCATGTCATCCACCCTGGGCTTCTTAGTAGGCTTCGGAATGTTGGGTGCCATGATGACCATCCCCCTCTACCTGCAAATCGTCACCGGGCTCACCCCCACCGAGGCAGGCTTTGCCACCTTGCCCCTGATGGCCGGCATCATGATTGCCTCCATCGTCTCTGGCCGCCTGGTCGCCAGCACCGGCAAGTACCGCATCTTCCCCATACTCGGTACCGCCTTTATGGTCCTGGCCTACTACTACCTAACCTTCATGACAGCTGACCGACCCCTCTGGTTCCTCATGGTAGCCATGTTCCTTATGGGCCTTGGCCTGGGCCAGCTCATGCAATCCCTCACCCTAGCAGCTCAAAACGCTGTTTCACCGGCCTACATGGGTGTAGCTTCATCAGCATCCACCTTCTTCCGCCAGATTGGTGGCACCCTGGGCACCGCCGTTCTGCTCTCCATCCTCTTCTCCACCATGCCCGGCAACATCATGCAGGCCATAGGCAATGAGGACGACCTGCGCCCAGGTCTCGACGCGGCACTCACCCCCGCCGTAGCGTCCGCCCCTGAGAACCAGGGCATTATGCAGGAGATGTGGAACCCAATCGTAGAACCAGCAAAGGCCTCCATCGCCAGCCAGCAGGCTGTTGACTGGTCAGATGACACCCAACGCACCTACTGGGTCGAACAGCTCACCCCCACCCTGGCCGAGCAAATATCTGCAACCTCAACAGAGGGAGAAGGGGCAGAAGCGTCAATCTCTGATACGTCATACCTCACCGGGGCAGATGCCCGCCTCACCCGCCCATTCATGGTTGGCTTCAACACCTCAACCCTCTCGGTCTACTGGGTCGGTTTCTTCGCCACCCTGCTGGCCTTTATTCTGACCCTCTTCTTCAAGGCTCCCCCGCTACGCGCAGTATCAGGCTTGCAGGAGAATGCGCAGAGTAACAAACAGGGTTAAGTCCCACAGAAACTCGTGAAAAAACGGGATTCTGCAGGAGCGCCCTCAAGGTGTTCACAGCCCTTGAGGCGCTCAAAGGGCGCGCACACCGCCTCCAACATCTTCAGCACAGGCTGCACATTGCCCGCTTCAACCTGACGTAAAGCAGCGTCAAGGGCAAGATTTCGCGGAATATACACCGGGTTCTGGGCAAGCATCAGCTCAGTAGCCCGCAGAGGGCTAGTGTTGGTGGCCGCCCTGAGCTGCTGCAACTGTTTATTCCATCCCTCGTGTGCAGCCTCAGGGAGTAAGCAGTTGCCTTCAGCTAAAGATCTAAAGAAACCAGTGAAATCTAGGGCATAGCTTTCGAGTAGACCCAGGGTTTCTTATACGAACCGGTCTACCTGTGTGCGGGTGCCCGCACTAGCTCCTGCCAGGTCAATGCCTAGTTTGACTGCAAAAACCTCTGCCTGCCGCTCAAGAATCTCATCTTCACAGTTAGAAATAACCTCGGTGGCTAGGTGAACCGCCCGGTTGGGGTTCTCTGGGTCGATGATATCGAGCAGGGTTTCAGCAAAGCGGGAAAGATTCCATGCGGTGATGCCGGGCTGATTCTTGTAAGCGTAGCGCCCCTGGCGGTCGATGGAACTAAAAACCTTGCCACGCTCAAATGCATCAATAAAAGCACAGGGGCCAAAGTCGATAGCTTCACCTGAGATAGTCACGTTATCGGTATTGAGCACCCCGTGTACGAACCCCAGGGCCTGCCAATGTGCCACTAGATGGGCTTGCCGCTGCGCCACGGCACTAAGCAGGCCTAAGGCACGTTCCTCACCCGGCTTGCCCTCTAGAAGGTGCGGGTAGTGCCGTGCGAGGGCATAGTCTACCAACTGTTGTCTTATCTGCCGGTCACAGTGGTACTGGGCGTACTGGAAGGTGCCCACCCGCAGGTGGCTGGCAGCAACTCGCAGCACCAGGCCCGCTGGCTCCGGCTCGGGTGCCCGGCGCTGTATTTTTTCACCGGTTTCAAAGACAGCCAGGGCCCTACTGGTTGGCAGGCCAAGGGCATGCAAGGATTCCCCGATGATTGCTTCTCGCCAGGCTGCTGATAGTGGGGCCTTGCCGTCCGAACCGGGGCGGGAGAAGAGCGTCCGCCCACTGCCTTTTAGATGCACATCAACACGATTATGGCCCAGAGAGCGGTTTCCTACACTCCCCTGTTCTGGAAGTAGGAGTTCACCGACCAGGTGGGCGCGCCCGTCCCCCAGCACTGGCGATAACTGCCCGAATTGATACCCCGAATAGGCCATGGCGAAGGTAGGGGCCTCTCCCCTGCCGGTCATCCAGGCTAGGCCCGCTGCGCTGCGCAACCAAGCCTGGTCTAGCCCTAGGTCTTGAGCTAGTTCCTCATTGAGCCAGGCCAAGCGTGTTCCCTGCCAAATATCTGTTTCAGCCGGATGGGCTAGGTCTGGGAAACTCTGCGCGTAGGTATGTTCAAGGGCCGGGGCGGACGAACGGGGTACGGTAGGTTGCATAGAGCCAGTTTATCGCCCGGTCTGAGGCTACAAGAACTGACTTTGAGGCAGGGTACTGCCCCCTGCTCAAAAAATTTTTTAAGAGCGCCAGCCAAAAATAATCAGTTTAACTGATGAGTAAAGTTGATGGTCTAACCGGGGCAGAAGAATACCGTTCAAACCTTAGAGCAGAATACAGGCCAAAGAGCAACAAAAAACCGGCTCCTGTCAACAGGAGCCGGTTCCTTCTATATTCCCACTAGGGGTTATATGGTGCGCGAGGGGGGACTTGAACCCCCACCCTCTAATACGAGGACTAGCACCTCAAGCTAGCGCGTCTGCCTATTC
>JAXFPK010000025.1:0-9775 GCA_034179845.1 Rothia sp. (in: high G+C Gram-positive bacteria)
AGGAGCTCAGCGAAATTGTTGGCGGCGCCGACGCACTCGCCTCCTAATCCACCAGACAACTTTCCACTCTCTACATAGGTAAGTGAGAACAATGACTGCCACTCTGAACGAATCGGCTACCGCGCCGGCTCAGGGCGCAACTGGTCGTATTGCTCGCGTTATCGGCCCTGTCGTTGACGTTGAGTTCCCTGCCGGCCAGGTACCTGACATCTACAACGCGCTGACCGCTGATCTGACCCTCAACGGCACTACCCGCACAATCACCTTCGAGACTGCCCAGCACCTGGGCGACTCGCTGGTACGCGCGATCTCCCTACAGCAGACCGACGGCCTTGTCCGCGGCCAGGCTGTAGTAGATAGCGGCGCCCCCATTTCCGTGCCCGTCGGCGACGGCGTCAAGGGCCACATCTTCAACGTCCTGGGCGATGCACTGGACGTTCCCAATGACCAGATTAAGGCTGACACCTACTGGCCTATCCACCGCGCAGCCCCCGGCTTCGCAGACCTTGAAGGTTCGACCGAGATGCTGGAAACCGGCATCAAGTCCATCGACCTTCTCACCCCCTACATCAAGGGCGGTAAGATCGGTCTCTTCGGTGGTGCAGGTGTGGGTAAGACCGTTCTGATTCAGGAAATGATTACCCGTGTTGCCCGTAACTTCGGTGGTACCTCCGTATTCACCGGCGTTGGCGAGCGCACCCGTGAAGGTAACGACCTCTGGGTTGAAATGGAAGAAGCTGGCGTTCTCAAGGACACCGCCCTAGTGTTCGGCCAGATGGACGAACCGCCTGGAACCCGTCTGCGTGTTGCTCTGACCGGTCTGACCATGGCCGAATACTTCCGTGACGTTCAGAACCAGGACGTTCTGCTCTTCATCGATAACATCTTCCGCTTCACCCAGGCAGGTTCTGAGGTTTCAACCCTGCTTGGTCGTATGCCCTCTGCTGTGGGTTACCAGCCCAACCTGGCTGACGAAATGGGTCTCTTGCAGGAGCGCATCACCTCAACCCGTGGTCACTCCATCACCTCCATGCAGGCAATTTACGTTCCTGCGGACGACTACACCGACCCGGCGCCTGCCACCACCTTCGCCCACCTGGATGCAACCACCGAGCTTTCCCGTGAGATTGCTTCTCGTGGTCTGTACCCTGCGATTGATCCGCTGTCTTCTACCTCCCGAATTCTGGACCCCCAGTACATCGGTCAGGAGCACTACGACACCGCAATCCAGGTCAAGGCTATCTTGCAGGAAAACAAGGAACTTCAGGACATTATCGCCATTCTTGGTGTTGATGAGCTCTCTGAAGAGCAGAAGGTTGTTGTTTCTCGTGCTCGCCGTATTGAGCAGTTCCTGTCACAGAACACCTACACTGCTAAGCAGTTCACCGGTGTTGAGGGTTCAACCGTGTCTATCAAGGACACCATCGAGTCCTTCCAGATGATCTGCCGCGGCGATGTTGACCACATCCCCGAGCAGGCCTTCTACAACATTGGTGGTATGGACGACGTCATGCGCCGTTACGAGGAAATCAAGGCACAGTCTGGAGCCAAGTAATCATGGCACTGAAAGTTGAAGTCGTATCCCGCTCGCAGATTGTGTGGGTTGGTGAGGCCAAGTATGTGCGTGCTCGCACCGTGGAGGGCGATTTGGGTATTATGCCCGGTCACATTCCCACTATGGCCCTTCTGGCTGAAGATGGTGAGCTTCTGATTGAAGCTACCAACGGTGAGAAGAAGACCACCCGCCTGCACGAAGGTTTCTTGACCGTTTCGAACGATCGAGTCACTATTGCAGCTAAGCATGCCCAGGTATAGTTTGGGCTAGCTGTTAAAACGGACGCCGCCCTCCCCCTTTGCTGGGGGAGGGCGGCGTCCTTAACGTTTTAGAAGAGGCGTGATTCTACGTCATCGACTCCGCGCATGGCGTCGTAGTCAAGAGCCAGGCAGCGGATACCGCGGTCTTCAGCTAGGGTGCGGGCCTGAGGCTTAATACGCTGGGCGGCGAAGACTCCCTGAACGGGGGCCAGCAGGGGGTCGCGGTTGAGCAGTTCCAGGTAGCGGGTGAGTTGTTCTACCCCGTCGATATCGCCTACGCGTTTGAGTTCAACAGCAACGGAGAGACCTCCGGCGTCCTTGGCTAGGATGTCTACCGGGCCAATGGCGGTGGGGTATTCGCGGCGTACTAGGCGGTAGCCGGCACCTAGTAGTTCAATCTGTTCAGCAAGCAGGCGTTGCAGATCGGCTTCAACGCCGTCTTTGATCAGGCCTGGGTCGATGCCTAAGTCGTGGGTGAGTTCCCCGTGGGTGCTGAAGATACGGATCATGAGTTTGTCGTCGCTTTTGGCTGCTTGGACAGTCCATAGTTCGCTCACATCGGGGTCGAGGTCTTCTGCGATGGAGGTGCCCTCAAACTCTTGACGGGGGGAGATGTGGAGGCGGCAGGGAGGGCTCATCCAGTTCAGGGGCTTGTAGGAGCCACCGTCTGAGTGAATGAGTACTGAGCCGTCATTTTTGATCATGAGCAGGCGGGTGGCACGGGGTAGGTGGGCCTTGAGGCGGCCTACATAGTCTACGGAACAATCAGCTATAACTAAACGCACCGTACCACTCTAACAGGTGGCTTGGGCGGGCACACCTGTGCGTGAAAGAATGGGGGAATGCCTCGTCGTTCTTCCTCTAAGTCCCGCCGCCCTCGTTCTAATTCGGGGCCAGCCCCCAGTAAATGGCAGAAAAAGCGCCCGGTGGGGCGCGATATTTCTCGTATCCTTGACCCTGCTGCGCGGGTAGAGAGCGCTGCGGACGGTGACTGGTATGTGCAGTATATTCCTGCCATTAACGCCCTTAAAACCTATAAGTGCCCTGAATGTCTGTGTGCTATTCAACCGGGTGTGGCTCATCTGGTGGTCTGGCAGCATGATCACATGTTTGGTGCCCAGCGGGCTATTGAGGAGCGCCGTCATTGGCATGAGCGGTGCTGGAAAACCCGTAGATTCTGGTAGGGCGCTGCCAGGTTGTAGAATGCTCAGCCAGAAAACCCGGTAGCTGCCCCGCTGGGCGGGGGGGGCTACCGGGTAGGGTGTGGGGTTGTTCTTAGAGCTGGTCTTGCCGGGGTACCAGGACCTCGTTGACCAGGATCAGGAGGGCTGCTGCTACGGGGATACCGATGAGGGCTCCTAGAACTCCCCAGAGGGCTCCGCCGGCTGCTACCGCAATAATGGCTACAGCACCGGGGACTGCTACGGCCCTGCTCATGATGCGTGGGGAGATGAAGTATGCCTCGATTTGTAGGTAAATCAGGTAGGGGATCAGGAAGAAGAGGGCGGTCTGCCAACTATCGAGCAGGGAGACGATAGAGACGAGGGCCGCAGCCGTAACGCCACCGATCAGGGGGATAAAGGCTAGGATCAGCACAAAGAGCATGAGCAGCTGGGCGAAGGGCACCCCTACGATGAGCATGATGATAGCGGCGCAGGTGGCGTTGCAGATAGCTACGAGGGCTTGACCCATGACGTACTGGCCAACGGAGTCAGTAATTTTTTCGGTCAGGTAGCCTACGCGTTCACGCCGGGAGGCTGGGGCCAGGCGGATGAACCAGGCTTTGATAGTGGGCAGGGAGGCCAGCATGTAGATGGAGAGGAAGAGGACGATGATGGTGCCGCTGGTGATTTCTGCCAGGGCTGTACCAGCGTTCATGAGGGAATTTAAGAAGGTGCTGACCACAGAGGAATCTGAGGTGAGCTGATTAAAGAAATTTTCTACTTCTGCATCCACCGTTGAACGGATGTGGTATCGCTCATCTAGGCCTGAGAAGAAGTCAGAGTTGAGGAAATTCTCAAATTGTTGGGGGAAGCCAGTAATAAATGAGATTGCCTGGCTGGCAATCATGGGGATGACCCAGAAGATGAAGGCTGTTGCTAGACCGAGGAAGAAGAGGAATACTACAGCCACGCCTGCCCCGCGAGGCAGACCCAACTGTTCGAATTTGCGTACCGCTGGGTCTAGCCCTAGCCCGATGAAGAGGGCCCCTGTAATCCAGCCTGCCAGGGGTCCGACGTTGAGGAGAAGGTAGGAGGCCAGCCAGGCAAGGCCGACACCCAGGGCCAGCATGAAGCCAAAATGTACGGGGTTGCTGATATAGCACCCCTTGCCCGGTGCCATGGTGTGGGCTTCTGGGGGAGCGGGGGTAGCGCCGTCCTTTTTTTCTTTGAGGTGTGCCGGTTCCTCAGGTAGCTGGAAGCGGGGGCGGGGGCGGGCGCCAGGAATGGCAGGTAGGGTGAACCTGGTGGCTTGGCTACCGTTTGGTGCGGACGCTTTGGCGCCTTTGGTGCGTGAGACGAGAGAACGGATCAGTCGTGATTGTGAAGAAGATGAGGTCATGCTGGCTGTGTGGGTGGTAGGGGGTCTATTGTGTTCTACCTTATCTTGATTCTGCCCTGGGCTAGAACTGTGGCGTGCTGCCCTGTCTCAGGGGTTGCTTTTGGCACCATAGACAGTAGATGTATTTGTTGCTGTGAAAGGAAGACCCCATGGCTGGGATTGAGGATCAGAATCTACCTGCGTCGGTGCGAAACGCCCTGGATTTAGGGGCTGTGGGTAGAGAGGGCGTGGGTGAAGCTGCCGATTCCCCTGGCGTTAGTTCTGAGCGCACTGAGGCAAGTGCTACTGCTAGCTGGCGGCTAGATGTTACCGATGTTGCGCAGTTTCAGCAGCTACTGCAGGAATCTAACCGAGGGGCCGTGATTTTTGCCCTGTGGGCGCCTCACTCACCGGCCTCGGTTCAGATGCTAGAGCAGATAGAGGCTCTGGTGAATTCTGCTGAGGGTAATCTGCTCTTGGCGGCCGTTGATATTACCAAGACTCCTGAGATTGGTCAGGCCTTCCAGATTCAGGGGGTTCCTGCTGCTATTGCTGTGCTAGCTGGCCGTCCGGCCCCGCTCTTTACCGGCCCTGTTGAGCCTCAGGCCCTAACTGAGGTGCTGGGGCAGGTGGTGCAGCTTGCAGCCCAGCAGGGTCTACCTGGCGGGTTTGAGCCGGTGTTAGCAGAGAAGGAGAAGCCCCTACCTCCTTTGCACCAGGAGGCTATTGATGCTCTTGACCGGGGCGACTATCAGGGGGCTGAGGCGGCCTATCAGAAGGCCCTGAATGAGAGCCCGGGGGATAAGGACGCAAAAATTGGTCTGGCTCAGGTGCACCTGCTCCATCGGGTCTCTACCATGAACCTGGTGGATGAGCGCCAGAAAGCAGCAGCTGACCCCACCGATGTGCAGGCTCAAATGAATGTTGCTGACCTGGATGTAGCCGGTGGTCATGTGGAGGACGCCTTTAACCGTCTCATTGCCCTCTTTAAGGCTGTCGATGCAGAGACGAAAACGTCAGTCCGGGAGCGTCTGCTAGAACTTTTTGAGGTGGTCGGTGCCTCTGATCCGCGCGTTATTAAGGCCCGTTCAGCCCTGATGATGGCTCTTTTCTAAAGAATCATCCCAGTGGGGGAGGGAAAATGCCCATAACTGGTTACAGTGGAAGTATGGCACATGAAAACCTTCCCCCGCAGAACGATAGTTACGGCCAGACCCCGCAGCGGCCTGACCACGCCCCGCACCAGCCTGACCCAGCCCCCACTAGCACCTCTTCTGAGCCTCTTTCGGCCCCAGTGGAGGCTGAGGTGGCTGAAACCAGCCGAGCAAGCGCCGCCCTAGAAATCACCAACCTGGTAAAAGTCTTTGGCCAGCAGGCTGCAGTCGATGGGGTTAACTTGACTGTTCCCCGCGGCTCCTTCTACGGGCTGGTGGGGCGCAACGGTGCAGGTAAGACCACTACTCTCTCCATGGCAACCGGCCTGCTTAAGCCCACCGCCGGGCAGGTGCTAGTAGGTGGGGTAGATATCTGGGCTAACCCCCTGGAGGCTAAACGCCGGGTGGGTGTGCTGCCTGATGGCGTCCGCCTTTTTGATAAGCTCACTGGTGAGCAGCTCCTGACCTACGCCGGACGCCTGCACGGGCTTGATAAGGCAACGGTGGCTGAGCGAACCCGCGACCTACTGATTGCTATGGATCTGACCGGGGCAGCTGGGCGCCAGGTTGCCGACTATTCAGCCGGTATGACCAAGAAAATTGCCCTAGCCTGCGCCATGATTCATGCCCCCTCCCTGCTGGTGCTCGATGAGCCCTTTGAGGCGGTGGACCCGGTCTCTGCCTCCAACATTCAGGATATTCTCAAGGCCTATGTGGCAGGCGGGGGAACCGTCATCATCTCATCTCACGTGATGGACCTAGTGCAGCGTTTGTGCGACCACGTTGCCATTATGAACGCTGGCCGTCTTCTGGCCTCTGGCACCGTAGAAGAGGTGCGCGGCGGCGTAACCCTAGAAGAGCGGTTTGTTGAGCTGGTGGGCGGACGCGTCGTATCGGAGGGAATCTCATGGTTGCAGTCCTCCTAAAACTCAAGCTTGACCATTTCTTGGCGATTTTCCGTAAGGGCAACGCCTGGTCCATTGTGGGCCTGGTCTTTGGTCTGCTCTACGGGCTGGGCCTGGTTGTGGGGCTTTTTGCTTTTGGTTTCGCTGTGCAGAACCCGGCAGACTCCCTGCTGATTCTGGGGGTGGGCGGTGCCCTGCTGACCCTGGCCTGGTGGCTCATTCCCCTGGTCGCGGCAGGAGCTGACCCCACCCTTGACCCGGAGCGCCTGGCACCCTACCCCATTACCGTCCGCCAGCTCATGGGCGGCCAAGCCCTGGGCGCTTTCATTGGCCTACCGGGCATCTTGACCCTCCTGTCATCTCTTGCCCTGATAACCTCAAACTTCTATTCTCTACCGGCTACCCTGGCCTTTATCCCCGCTTCTGCGCTGGGAGTAGCCCTTGCTATTCTGGGCGGACGCCTGATGGCAGTAGCCTCTATTCCCCTCCGATCCCGGCGGGCTGTGAGCAACACACTGACTATTCTTGCCTTCATAGCCCTAGTTTTTACCGGGCCACTGATCATGGCAGCTACTACCGCCCTTGCCCGTAACCTGGACCAGCTTCATCAGGTTCTCACCTACCTGCAATGGACCCCCTTAGCCTCAGCCTGGGCTATTGCCCCACAGGTAGGGGCAGGGAACTACGGGCTTGCCGCCACCCTGACAGTGCTCACCCTGGCCTACTGTGCCCTGACCTGGCTTATCTGGCAGTTCTTTGCCGCTAAAACCATGGCCAGTGTGGGAGATTCCACCGGGGTACATGATGAAGGTAAAACCGTGGCCCAAGGTGAGCTGGGGCTACTAGGGCGGTTCCCTGCCACCGTGCGCGGGGCTATCGCTGCCCGCACCCTCGCCATGATGTTCAAGGACTCCCGGGCCAACCTCAACGTGCTCATGGTGCCGCTCATGTATATCTTGATGATCATACTTTCAGGTTCATTCGCTTTCGCCCTCAACGGGGAGGCAGAGACGGTGGCCAACCCTATGCCGCTGATCGCGGTGGTCGCCTTCATACCGGCTATGGCAGGCTGCTCCCAGACCAATCTGGCCTCATTGGAAGGCTCTGCCTTCTCCCTGCACGCTACGGCACCCCTGCGCGGCATAGATGACAGGCTGGGGCGGGCCTACGCCATGATGCTGATCTACCTGCCCCAGATTGTACTAGGAACCCTGGCCTTCGCCTTCCTGACCGGCCACACCACCTGGGCCCTGCCCCTGATGGTCAGTGCCCTAGGAACCTACTTCATCGCCAACGGCATGGCCAACTACCTGGATACCACCTTCAATGCACCGGTAGTACCACCGGGAACCAGCCCCTGGAAAACCCCGGAACAGCCCGATGGTATGGCCAAGACCATGGCACGTGGCTTCCTGCTCTTGATCCCCATGGCTCTCTCACTACCGGCCCTGATCGGTATGGCTGCCACCTCCCTTGTCGGCGGTATGATCTGGTTCTGGCTGGGGGCTATCGTCACCGCCCTCATCGGGGCGCTGGCCTTCTATCTCGGCGTCCGTGCCGGAGCCAAAAACTACGAACGGCACGTAGCAGATATCTACCAACGAGTAGCCCGCTACAGCTAAGCCAGCTCTCGGCCTGCTAGAAGCAGGCAAACCCCCACCGGCGTCCACCCCCTGCTTCATAGCAAGGGGTGGGCGCCGTCTTGACGGGGGCACTACACTGGTAGTCAAGACCACATGCCTTGAGATAAGGAGAAAACGGTATGTCATCAATCCCCGGCATTGAAGACCCCTTCCCCGAAACCGCCCACTCCGGTGGCACCGCCCTACTAGAACGCGAAGAAGTACAGAACGTCGAACCCGGCGACCACGAACGCTTCGCCCACTACGTGCGCAAAGAAAAAATCATGGAGTCAGCCCTCACCGGCAAGCCCGTGCGCGCCCTCTGCGGCAAAAAATGGACCCCCGGCCGCGACCCCGAAAAATTCCCCGTCTGCCCCGAATGCAAGGAAATCTACGAAGGCCTAGCCCCCGGCAACGATGAGAACTAGAGCTAGCTCATAGCCCCATTCCCCAAGGAATGGGGCTAAACTTTTGTGGTGCCCACAAAGCAGCAAGGGCACGCCAGCGGGAAGGGAAAACACACCATGAACGACAGCCAACTACCACTCTTCGGCGAAGGATCCAACCCGCCCCTGCCCCCAGCCTACCCCGATAGAGCAGCCTGGGGAACCGCCCCCAAACTCCGCGCCTGGCAGGCCGAAGCCATGACAAAATACTTTACCGAAAACCCCCGCGACTTCATGGCCGTGGCAACCCCCGGCGCAGGTAAAACCACCTTCGCCCTCACCGTCGCCAAAGAACTCTTCAACCGCGGCACCATCAACCGTATGACCGTCGTAGCTCCCACAGACCACCTCAAACGGCAGTGGGCCGATGCCGCCGCCCGCGTCGGCATCTCCATCGACCCCAACTTCAAAAACTCAGACGGCACCACAGGGCGCGGCTACCAAGGCGTTGCCCTCACCTACGCCCAGGTCGCCAACAAACCCATGCTGCACCGAGCCCGCACCGAAAACGGCCGCACCCTGGTCATCATGGACGAAATCCACCACGCCGGTGACGCCCTCTCCTGGGGCGATGGCCTACGCGAAGCCTTCGAACCAGCCACCCGCCGCCTCGCCCTCACCGGCACCCCCTTCCGCTCCGACACCGCAGCCATCCCCTTCGTCCACTACGAAGAGGACGCCGACGGAATCCGCCGCTCCCAATCTGACTACTCCTACGGCTACGGGCCCGCCCTCAAAGACCACGTCGTGCGACCCGTCATCTTCATGGCCTACTCCGGCCACATGCGCTGGCGCACCTCAGCCGGTGAAGAAATGGCCGCCAACCTGGGGGAGGGCTTCACCAAGGACGTCACCGCCCAGGCCTGGCGCACCGCCCTCAACCCCGACGGCGAATGGATCCCCACCGTGCTCGCCGCCGCTGATAAACGCCTGACCGAGGTGCGCCGCACTGTGCCCGACGCCGGTGGTCTGGTCATTGCCACCGACCACGCCGACGCCCGCGCCTACGCCAAACAGCTGCAGAAAATCACCGGCGAAAAACCCGCCCTGATTCTCTCCGATGACAAAGAAGCCTCCAACAACATCGAAGAGTTCTCAGCGGGGCTAGCCCGCTGGATGGTCGCTGTGCGCATGGTCTCTGAAGGGGTGGACGTACCCCGCCTGGCTGTGGGCGTCTACGCCACCTCAACCTCCACCCCCCTCTTCTTCGCCCAGGCTATCGGCCGCTTCGTACGTTCGCGCAAACGCGGCGAAACCGCATCGGTCTTCCTGCCCTCCGTTCCCCAGCTCAT
>JAXFPK010000027.1:0-14971 GCA_034179845.1 Rothia sp. (in: high G+C Gram-positive bacteria)
CGGCATCTGGCCCCTCTTCTTCGTCATGCTCGCCATCTTCATTATCTCCATCGCGGTGGGACTCATCTTCCTGCGCCCCAAAGAGATGAAGGACCGCGAGCGCCACACCCAGCAGATGCAGCAGGTTAAGGCTAAGGACGCTTAAGCACGGAAGGACGCACGGGTACCCCGGGCGAGGGGAGGGGTTCTGCTAGGCCGAAACTACCATGACCCACCCGTACCCAGAACAGCCTTATAACGCCCCACCTGGGGAAAGTGCGTCCGTTCAGACCCCGCCTGTGCCGGCTGAAGCCGTGCCTGCCAGCGTGCCCGCCCAGACGCCTGATACTGCCGTCCCTGGCGTTGAGAACAAGTCCTATACCCGGCGCAATATTCTGATTCTGCTGGGTGTACTGGCCGTTCCCACGGCGCTGGTTCTGGCGCTTGTGGCCTATTTCGCGGGGTCCCGCAGCCACATGACGTTGGGCGGGGGGAGCATCTGGGATTCGTCGATACTGACCGATGACGGCTCATCAAACTCAGATGCCACCTGGCTCAGCGTTGCCGATACCGGCAGCATAGAGTCGGGCGTCCTTGCCGAGCACCTTGCGCAGACAATGCCCCAGCTGGGTGGTACCAGCGGAATCTTCCAGCGAGAGCCCACCCATGCCACCTACATTTACCTGCCGAGCGGTGGCTCCATCGACATTGACAGCCACGAGGAAATCCCTATTATCCTCTCTGCCGAGACCTGGCAGGGAATCCTCACGCGGGCGTCCGACGAGCGCATGGGGTCGGTAAGCGTCTCAGCCCACGGGGCTGGTGATTACGAAACCGAGGCTCCCTGGGTTGAGGTCAAGTACTACCTCTACGGAGATAACAGCTCAGACCAACAATCCCTACTCGCTGATATGGCTAGCTGGGAGCCCCTGGGCGGGGTAGATATGGAGAGCGTCTCGTCCATGGACGAGATAGAGCTTGATACTGATACGGTGCAGGTTTTCGCCTTTGGGCCGCTGAGCGAGGTGCAGGCCTGGTCGAGTTCTGCCGCCCCGATTGCTCAGGCATTCGCGGCGCACACCGAGGGGCTGGAGGTCGTGAGCATCAACAAATACCGGGACTCCACCGACTACTTTGTGACCGCCCGCTTTGAGAGCTACACGGGAGATACGGACGCCGCCCGCCAGGCCATGGTCGAGGGCGTGCAGGGAACAGCGATTGGCAGCGCCTTTACCCTAGACCTGATGGACGCCACCACCTCGACCTACTACTTCGAGGGCCGGTGGGACGTCTACGCATCAGAAACCTCAGAATAAGCCCCCCTACAGCAAAGGCCCCGGCCTCCCTGAGCGGGAGCCGGGGCCGGTCGTCCGCGCTCGCAATCAACGAGGGGCGGACGCGCGTGAGTAACTAGTGAGGACTAGGCGGCAGGAGTCTTCCAGGGGTCCTCAACGGGGCGAGAAGCCTTGAAAGCAGCTGCGCCAGCAGCAACACCAGCAACAACCAGGCCAAAGACCAGCAGACCCTTGTTGCTCTTAGAAGCCTTCTTCTGCTCCTTGGCGTAGCTCTTAGCGGCCTTAACGGCAGCCTTCTGAGCCTTCTTCAGGGCCTTCTTGTCGCCAGTGACCTTAGCGGCAAGGTGCTCAACCTGGGTGGGAACCTCAGCATCAGAGAGCTTATCTGCAACGGTGTTTGCAACGTCAGCAGCCTTCACACGGGCGGTTGCTACAGCGTTTTCAACGGCGGGGGTGACGTCGTCGATGGTGTGCTGAATCTTATCGGCCAGGGTGGACTGGACGTTCTCAAACTTCTTAGCGCCATCCTTAGCAGCAGACTGGGTGGCCTTGGAGACGTTCTTACCGTACTTCTCAGCAGCCTTCTGCAACTGGGAGAACTTCTTACCGGTCAGCTTCTCAGCACGAGAAGCCTTCTTCTGAGCCAGGCTGGTCAGCTTGTCAGCCTTCTTGCCAGTGGTCTTAGCTGCCTTTGAGAAGAACTTCTCTGCCTGCTTCTGAGCTTTCTTAGCCTTGCTCTTCTTGCACAGTGCCATGGTTATTTCCTCCATGTCTGGGCCCGCCCCGGCAGGTTGCCGATCTTCACAGACCAGCTCACGGCCGAATGCGAGCGACTTACATTTAGTATCAGCTTACTTTCTAAAACTCTAAAGTTCTCTGTACTAGGGCAAAAACTCGTATGTTTCTCTGCCCGCTAAAGTAGTAGACAGTGAATCAAGATCTTAACCCCTTTACCCCCGGTGCAGGGCTTACCCCGCCTGAGCTCACAGGGCGAGACCAAGAAATCATCGACTTCGATAGGCTCGTAGCCCGTAGCAAAATGCGACTGACCGATAGAGTCTTATGCTCTACGGCCTGCGCGGAGTCGGTAAGACCGTTCTGCTTCGCAGATTAGAAAACCACGTAGAACGCTCCGGCTGGCTCACTCTCAGGCTCGAAGGGAGCCTTACTCCCTCTGCCCAGAAACAACTTCGAATCAAACTCGCACGAGACCTTGCCCAGCAGACTAGAGTAGCTACCCAGGGGCACACTGAAAGCGCAATACAGCGAGCAATCGCCTCTATCGCCGAACTATCGCTCACGCTGGGCTTTGCCCAAGCCCGCCTAGTGCTCAAACCTAAGAATGACGAGCCTGCCTTCACCACCGGCGTCCTCGATATAGACTTCCCCGAAGCAATCTTGAACCTAGCAGAAGCCCTCAAAGAACTTCCCCAGCCTAAAGCTATCGGTTTTTTCATTGATGAAATCCAAGACCTTGATAGTGAACTACTCGATATGCTCCTGACAACCCAACACGAAGCAGGGCAACGGGAACTCCCCTTCTACATTATCGGGGCTGGTCTGCCCTCAGTTCCCACGCGGCTAGGAGAAATAAAAACCTACGCTGAACGTCTCTTTAGCTACCGTGAAATAGGTGCTCTCACTCCTGATGCAACCCGCCGGGCTTTCATAGAACCCATCTGCAGGCCAGGCGGGAACATCATAGAAAGCGCCCTCGAAAAAGCCACTGCCGCTTCGCAAGGCTACCCCTACTTCATCCAGCAATATGGGCAGGCCATCTGGAACTCTGCTGCTCAACAGACAATTACTGATGATGACGTGCTTGCTGGCCTTGCAGTAGGGCGAAGCGAGTTAGATAGCGGTTTCTATCTCACCCGCTGGCAGCGGACTACCGATGCAGAACAGGACTACCTGGTTGCTATGGCCCACCTGATGAAAGGTAATGCCGCCCGCACCGGAGAAATCGCAAAGGCTCTGGATAAGACCACTAACGGAACCAGCGTAGTGCGTAAATCCTTGATTGAAAAAGGGTTGGTGTATTCGCCCGGTGTGGGTCAGCTGGCCTTTACAGTACCAGGAATGCAGGACTTCGTACTTAGGCAAGCAGAAGTAGGCTAGGGCACCTAGTGCCGACCATGCCCTTTCACTGACCGCAAAAGCCCAGTGCATACCTAGCGGCTGCCCACCTACCCGTGCGAGAATAGGGGCATGACTGCAACTGCAAAAGCAACAATTCACACCAACCACGGTGACATCGTCGTTAACCTCTTCGGTAACCACGCACCGGCAACCGTCAAGAACTTCATCGGCCTCTCCGATGGCACCCAGGAATGGCGCCACCCCCGCACCGGTGAGGTGCAGGAAGGCCCCCTCTACAAGGACGTCATCTTCCACCGTATTATCCGCGACTTCATGATCCAGGGTGGTGACCCCCTCGGTCAGGGTATCGGCGGCCCCGGCTACCAGTTCAAGGACGAAATTCACCCCGAACTGAGCTTCAACAAGCCCTACCTGCTGGCTATGGCCAACGCAGGCCCCGGCACCAACGGCTCACAGTTCTTCATCACCACTGTTGAGACCCCCTGGCTCAACGGCCGCCACACCATCTTCGGTGAGGTCGCAGATGAAGACTCCAAGGAGGTCGTTGACGCTATTGAAGGTGTAGCAACCGGTGCTATGGACCGCCCCGTTGAAGACGTCGTCATCTCTTCCATCGACATCGAAGAACTCTAAACCTCACAGAGGTTAGTACCAAAGGCCCGCCCATCTTGGGTGGGCCTTTCTTCTACCCCTAGAAAAATTTTTTATGTGAGCGGCTAAGGCCGCAGGTGAAAGGACGAGCGCGTGAGTGAGCAGGTAGGCCGATACGGCTATTCCAGTGATGAGGTGCCGGTGTGCCCCCGTCACCCCAACCAGGTGACCTATGTGCGGTGCGGACGCTGCAACCGGCTAGCCTGCGGGCAGTGCCAAATACCGCTAGAAGTGGGCATGATGTGCGTGGACTGTATGGCAGCAGCACAGCGTTCAGCCCCGCGTCCTTCTTACGCCAAGGCCCGCCCCACTCTTACCTATGCTCTCATCGCTATTAACAGCGTGGTGTGGGTTCTGCAGCTTCTCTTCCCCCAGGTGACTATGTGGGGTATCTATAACCCTCTCTACGTGGAATATTCGGGGCAGTGGTACCGTATGCTGAGCGCGGGCTTCTTGCACGCGCCATCTAATATCACCCACCTGCTGCTTAATATGTTTACTCTCTACCTCTTTGGTCAGATGTTAGAGCCGCTGATGGGCAGATGGAAGTTCCTTGCAACCTACCTATTCTCGATTGTTGGTGGGTCTGTGGCTGTGCACCTGCTGGCTTCTGTTGTCGGTGGTATGAGTGTGAGCACCCTGGGGGCTTCTGGGGGTGTCTTTGGTCTTTTTGGGGCGTATTTTGCTCTGGCTCGTGCCCGCCGGCAGAGTACCAGTGGCATCGTCGTTCTGGTAGCTATCAACTTTGTTTTTGGTTTTATCATGCCGGGTATCTCGTGGGAGGCTCACCTGGGTGGGCTGGTGACAGGTGCGCTGGTAGCAACGATTCTTGATCGTTTACCGAGTAAGCCTGGCAGGTTCTAGGGCAATAAAGAGAGTGTGGGCCCACCATCATGGTGAGCCCACACTTTTTGTCCACAGTGCTTATCCACAGCTGTTAATAACTACAAGAGTGTAATTCCACAGTTGTTAAAAACCTGTGTATATAGCCCAAGGGTCTTAAAGATGGGCTGTAATTACACTGATGTAAGCGATTTCCCCAGTTTTATCCCCACCTGTGGATAACTTCTATCCGCAGGGTGTAGACAACCTGTAATTTCAAAAATCTACTCTTACCGCTTACTCGCTACTTGCCTGAGGCCTCGATCAGCTCGGCAACAGTCTGCGGTGCGCTGGCTGCAGAAGCAACAAAAGATCGCTCAGCAGTGCGAACGGTGGGCACCACAGCATTACCGTCATTAACGCTCTTGACGTAGGCCTCGGCGTCCGCATCCTCCCAGATATTGACCCATAGGGCCCGCTGGCCGAGCTCACCTAAGCCAGTTTCAAGTCGCTGGCAGAAAGGGCAGCCCGGCCGCCAATAAATGACAACACCGCCTTCGGTAACAAACTTCTCAGCCTCAGCGTGGGTAGAAGATGTGCGTGGCATTGGAAAACTCCTTAGAAAATAGGGTGGTAGGGAAGTGGCAGTCAGTATCAGATTGCCAGAGGTAATAGATGGGGTGGAGATAGCAGTAGGGGAGGCTGCCGTAAACGGCAACCTCCCCTTCTAAAATTAGTAAGGATTAGTCCTTCTTGAAGGAATCCTTGATGCCATTGATAGCGCCCTTAGCCTTATCAATACCATCTGAAAGTACCTGCTTGACCTCATCGACCTTGTCCTTGGCTTCAGCCTTGGCCTGATCGGTCTTGCCTTCAGATTCTAGGCGGTCGTTGCCGGTGAGCTTGCCGCCAGCCTCCTTGGCCTTACCTGCCAGGTTGTCGAGGCCGTTTTCAAACTTGTCTTCTGTAGCCATGATGGGCTTCCTTTCATCTCTCGCTTCTGCGAGCTTGGACTGCGGGATAGTTCGTAAGCTTCCCTTATTGATAAGTTTACGCATTAAATCCACAAAAAGAAAGTCCTGCCCCATATCAGCTAAAAATCCCGATCCGCCGGGAAACCTGCCACCATAGGCAAAAACTCAGGGTCAGCATAGCCTCGCTGAGCATACGCCAAGGCCACCTGCTCCGCAGCCGACTTCAACAAATCAACAGGAAGCAGGGCCATCACAGCCCCACCAAAGCCGCCACCCACAATACGAGCCCCCAAAGCACCAGCGGCCAAACAAACATCCACCGCACAATCAATCTCCGGGCGCGAGACCCGCAACTCATCGCGCATAGACACAAAACTCTCCGTAAAAAGCCTGCCCAGCTCCTCCCAATCAACCCGCTCACCGGCGTCCTGACGGCCCAAAAGATAAGCAGCCCGCTCCACCAGCGTCATATCATGCAAAGTATGGCGAACCCAGCCGCGCGGGAAAGTACGGGGTTGCCCACTCTCCTCCAGGGCAGTCAAAGCACGATTAACCGTCTGATCCACCAAATCCAGGCGGCACCGCTTAGCCTCACGCTCACTCAAACCAGAACAGGTCAAATCCTCAGGCAAGGCATTACGCAGATAATCAAGCCCCATCGCCTCAGTCACCGCCTCATTAGCCGCACGACGAGCCGCAAACTCACCCCCCGCCAGCTCATGAGGAGTATGAGTATCAATCACCAGCCAACCCAAACCAGCGCTGGTCACATCAACAGTCAGCGGAGTAATCGAAAAATCACGGAAGTCCACCACCAGGGCCTTACCCGGTGCTGAACGCAAGGAAGCCGTCTGGTCAAGGCCACCAGTACGAGCCCCAGCCACCTCATTCTCAGCCCGAATACAAACCTGGGCCAGGCGAGCCCGCAGGCCATCATTAGCGGGGGAGAGATCAGAGGGAAGAGCCTCAGCGCAAACACACCCCTGGTGCAGGGGGCAAGAAAGATCCAGCAGAGCCAGGGCTGTGGAGCACTCCAAAGCAGCTGACGACGATAGCCCCCCGCCCACCGGCACCTGGGAGGTAATCAAGAGGTCAGCCCCGAACTGGTGGGGGAGAGCAATATCTTTACCACCCTCCCGATTCATGGCCCAGGCAACCCCCGCCACATAGGTAAACCAGCCCTTGAAAGTGCCCGGAGCAATTTCACGGATTACGACCGTGCGGTCATCCCCCGGCATCTGTAAGGATGCTGCCCGCAAAACCCCATCTGTGCGTACCTTACCTGCCACATAGGTACGGTAGGGCAGGGGCATGGGCATGCACGAGCCTCCCAGAAAATCGATGTATTCCCCCAAGAGGTTGAGACGCCCGGGGGCTGACCAGACTCCATCCGGCTCTACCCCGTACTTCTGGGTAAAGGCACGACGGGCCGCCTCAACTTCAGCACGATGATCTGGCAAGGTAGCCCAGGTGGGCTCAACACGGAGGGTCACGGTCTTATTTTCCTTCTGCGGGGTTTGTGAACGTTGAGGCATATTAGGCGGTGAAGCCCTTAATGATGGCCGTGAGCGCAGCGATATAGGACGCCGGTGGTTCAGCAGACGGGGTGATGGCAGTGAGAAGAGCTCGGGTCTGCTCCTGCTCAATCAGACTCAGGCAGGTGTGCATGAAAATCTCAGCCGCTAGAGCTGGTTGTGGGGTGCCGGTTGCGGCAGCAAAGTCAGCTTCTAAGGTATCGAGTAAAGTGAGCCGGTCGGGGTCTAGGGCTGAGGGGTGAAGGGCTAAAGCTAGGCGTATGACTTCGGAACATTCCTTAACGGGGATAAGTTGCTGGTAGGTATTATGAGCTACCAGCAAGAGACTGTTACTGCTTGCAGGGCCGCTGGGGTGCTCTACCCTAGCTAGCATGCGCGAAGCCAAAGAAGCCAGTAACTCCTGCTTATTTTTCACATGGTAGTAGAGCGCACCGGGCGCTACGCCCAGCTCGGTAGCTAGGCGGCGCATGGAAAGGTCAGCCAGACCGAACTGGCACAGTACATCAAAAGCAGTGTTAAGAATCTTCTCACGGGATAAAGCCACCCCCTCATTGTGACCTACTTTCGGCCCGTACAACAGTTGACAGCAGGTCTATCGAATAAAGAGTAGTAAATTTGAAGCCATGACCCTCAACTTCTCAGACCTCGCTACCCGCCTACGCGCCGGCGAGAATGCCTCCCTGGGCGACCTGCATAAGGTACTTATCGCCAGCCCTGCTGCCACCTTCGCCCTCATCGAATTAGCCGCAGAACTGCGTACTGAACATTTCGGTACAACTCTTACCGTCACCAACCTGCTGGGTGCACCTGGGGGTCAGGTGGCATCCGCCCCGGTGGAAGTCAGTGCCCCGCTTGATACTCATGCCCTGGCGGCGACTCTGGTAGAACTAGCAGCTAACACCTCGGTGCAGCGCATTGACCTGGACTATGTGGGCCAGCCTTCTCTCACCCCCATGGAGGCCCTGCGCGTGCTCGCTGCTACCCGCCTAGCTGCACCGGCAAAGAGCCTGCACCTGGGGGAGGGGCGTGAGACTACCCTGCGCTCCTTGCAGCCCCTGGCGGTGAGAGCCCTGGATTCTCTGGTGCTCACGGTGGACCCTGCCCAGCCGTCCTTGGTCTTTGAGGATCTCAAGCTGATAGTGGGTGCTGGTTTGACCGTTGCTCATGCAGATGACCGTGACCTGGTGGCTGACTATGTGGCCTATTTGCGTAATGCCGGAGTTGAGGGCGCGGACGCCTACGCCCACAGTGCACTGGAGGGTGCGGACGCTGGTGGCGGCTGCGGCGGGAATTGCGCCTGCGGGGCAGGAGGGTGCGGCGCATAATCGCCCTTCTCTTCCTTCCCTAAGGGGGTGTATGAGCGGTGGGTGATGAAGTAACAATTTGAACACCGTTCAAAATCAGTGTTGACTAGTTCCATGACTGATTTCTCTTCCATCGCCGAACGCGCACTCAAGGGCCAGCCCGCAACCCGCGAAGAAGCCCTCGCCGCCCTCACCGCCAGTGACGCCGAAACCTTCGCCCTCGTTGACGCCGCATCCCGCCTCCGCCGCCACTACTTCGGAAACACTGTCAAGGTTAACTACCTGGTCAACCTCAAATCCGGCCTCTGCCCCGAAGACTGCACCTACTGCTCCCAGCGCCTAGGCTCAGAAGCTGAAGTGCTCAAATACTCCTGGATCAAAACAGACGAAGCCGTCAAACAAGCCGGCTACGGAATCGCCGGCGGCGCCTCCCGCGTCTGCATGGTCGCCTCAGGTAAAGGCCCCACCGACCGCGATGTGGAACGAGTAGCCACCATGGTCGAAGATCTCAAAGAAGAGCACCCCCAGGTAGAAGTCTGCGCCTGCCTAGGCATCCTCAAAGACGGCCAAGCCAACCGCCTCAAAGAAGCCGGTGTAGATGCCTACAACCACAACCTCAACACCAGCGAAGACCACTACGCAGATATCTGCACCACCCACACCTACGCCGACCGCCTAGCCACCGTCGATAAAGCCCAGGACGCCGGGCTCTCAGCCTGCTCCGGCCTGATTGTGGGCATGAAAGAAACCGACGAGCAACTCGTCGATGCCATCTTCGCCCTGCGTGATCTGGGCGGTGACTCCATTCCCGTCAACTTCCTCATGCCCTTTGATGGCACCCCGCTTGCAGGCACCTGGGAACTGACCCCCATGCGCTGCCTGCGCATCCTAGCCACCGTGCGCCTAGTAGCCCCCGAAAAGGAACTGCGCATGGCAGGTGGCCGCGAGATGCACCTACGCACCCTCCAGCCCCTGGCCCTGCACGTGGTCAACTCCCTCTTCTTGGGTGACTACCTGACTTCTACCGGCCAGTCAGCACTTGATGACCTGAAAATGATTCGAGACAGCGGGTTTGTGGTACTCGGTGCAGAAGACCGTGACCTGGTCGCTGAACACGAAGACTATCTACGAGCTCACGGGGTAGACCTGGCCGAAGAAGCTACCCCTGAAATCACCCCCTGCGGCTCATCTGCTGGCTGCGGTGGCTGTAGCACCGAAGCCTGCGGCAGCCACCCCTCCGCAGAAGAACAGAGCGAGCACGCAGGCCCTGCTGATGCGCAAGATGGCCAGGTGGTAGTGCCTGAGATTCGCCGCCGGGGCGTAGGAACGGACGCCACCCCCAACTTCTAGTACCAGGGGATGTGGTGCATAAGCCCACCTCAGAGGCAGGCTCACCCCAACCTGAAGGACTAGAATTATAAATTGGTAGATTAAACCAGTTGTGAAGGGGTGGGCGTGGAAGTCCTCATTGTTATCGTGGTGCTTTTGCTAGCGACAGTGGTGCTGGTGAGCGTGGGAGAGCGGTTAAACCTTCCCTGGCCGGTGCTACTGACGCTGGTAACCACCGTGGTTATCGTGATTCCGCAGATGCCTAGTCTACACATTGAGCCTGAGATTATTCTGCCGATTTTTCTGCCACCTTTACTGTGGGCTATTGGCCAGCGCGTCTCTTGGGGAATGCTACGCAGAAGCTGGCGGAGCGTCCTCATCTACTCCATTGCCCTTACCACCGTCTCTGCCCTGGCAGTAGGCTGGACGACCTGGATGATTGTACCCGGTATTAGTATCGCCCTGGCCCTGGCCATTGGTGCTGCTGTTGCCCCGCCTGACCCTGTGGCGGTAGAAGCTGTTGCCGAGCCAGTAGGCATTCCCCGCCGTGTTATTTCTAACCTGCAAACTGAAGGTATCTTCAATGACGCGGTTTCTCTGGTCCTTTTCCAGATTGCCCTAGCTGCCCTAGCAGCTGGTACTGACCCCCACCCGCTCTCTGCCCTGGGTAGTTTCGTCTATAGCGCCCTTGTGGCTGTGGCCTTAGGGCTGACTATGGGGTGGGGCGGCAGCATGCTACGCCGTAACCTCTCCGATACTGTAGCTCGTAGCGCACTGACCCTAGTTATTCCTTTCGGTGTATATATTATCGCTGAAGAACTCCACGCCTCAGGTGTGGTGGCAGTGGTCATTGCAGCAATTCAGATGGCTAGCTACAGTGCGGATCTAACAGCCGAAGAGCGCCTGGCTAATGCATCCTTCTGGAGCGTGCTTGAAATGCTGGTGACTGGTCTGGCCTTTGGGCTCATTGGGCTACAAGCTGGCGAATTACTCTACAGTGCAGATAACAATGTGCTGACTATGGTGTGGCATGGGGTGCTAATTTCGGCTGTGGCAATTGGGACCCGTCTAGCCTGGATGACTGGTCTATGGCTCTGGGGTCGCTGGCAAAACTCTCGTCGCACCACTCCGCGTTCTTTCGCTGAAGTGCTGGTGATGACCTGGGCTGGTATGCGTGGTCTAGTAACCCTGGCCTTAGCCTTAATCCTGCCTGAGATGACCGATAGGTTGCGTGCCGAAGCAGTCTTCATTGTGTTAACCGTTCTCTTCTTCACTATGGTATTCCCCGGCTTGACACTGCCCTGGTTGGTGCGGGTGCTGGGTGTAAGTGCCACAGCCGAAAAGGATGACCATGAGGAAGAAGAACTCCTGCAGATTGCCCAGCAAGCCATGTGGAAGTCCATGTATAAGACGGTTGCAGAGAGCGGGGATTTGAAATCCTTTGAGCAACTCAAGAATGCGGTAACTAGTATGATGAATCGTGCTGAGGAGGGGCAAAAGACAGGGGACTTCCAAGAGCGCTCGGCTGAGCGGCAGCGTCAGCGTGAACTGATGAACCTGATGCGGCAGAAATCTGTGCTAGCTGCTCAAGCGGCTGTTCTGGATGTGCGTAATGAATATGACTATGAGGTAGTAAGTAGCGTACTCTATCAGATTGATGTGCAGGTAAGGGCTCAGAATGTTATGGAGCAAGGCCCTGAGGCGCTTACCATGTCATTGTCTAAGTCTCTTATTAACAGTGACTACAAGCTTGATTATGAGAAAGCAGAGGAGCTGTTCAAGACCACCGAGATGCGTATTATTTCAGCCCAGAAAGAGCTGGATGATGAGGCTCTGAGGGTAGCTACCCGGCAGCTGCCGGTCGTAGGCGGTAAGGACGCTGGCAGTCGGGAATAATTCGATGTGTTGGCTCGGTGGCACTCAAGAAATTTGCAGAATCATCACCTACTATGGGTAAGTACTTATTCCGCTGTGGGTCTGCATCTGCTCAGAGTTGTTTTCTGGGGGCTGGCGGGCACACCGCCACTATATTCTCTCAATGGAATATTAAGTTTTCTTATAGAATCAGGATCAATGGACATTAAAGACCTCTCCCCGGCATACCTCACCTCCCTTGCAGCCATCTTCGCAGCAGCCCTGATGGTAAGTGCAAACTCCACCTGGGTTTCGGTGCTGGGCTGGGTCTTGATACTGGTAAGCCTGGGTTTGAACGCCTTTGCCACCCTGGTTATGGTGCAGCGTATCAAGGGCGGGCCCCTGCCTGCCCTGATTACCGGCGCGAACTCCCACCCCCAGGTAGAGTATGAGGAAGAAGAGGGTGCTGAGGCCAGTGTTGACCTCTACGAGCCTGAAGCTACCACCGAGTCACAGCCCCTCGTCTCACCCGCACCATCTAGCGCAGCAAGCGACGAGCGTATCTTCCGCTCCCGTGCCCCGCGTCCGCGCGTCCGCTAGAAACACCGAGAGGACCCCATGGACACCCGCTTTCTTCTCTCTCCCGCCTACCTGGTCTCAGTTGCTGCCCTCATTATTGGTGCAGTCCTCAGCGGCACCGCCCTAATGGTCGTCGGCTGGATTATCTTCATCATCGGCCTGGCCCTGAACTCCCTAGCCCTGGTAGTGCTGGCTAACCGGGAGCAACTCTACAAGGCCCAGCGCGTTGGGATTATCCCTAAAGCCCCCAAACCGGGCACAACTGAGCAAAAGTAAAAACCTTGGACGCACCCACCTGCCGCCGGGTGCGATCAGTTACAATTTAGAGACTTTTAAAGAATGGCGGGGAGAGTTTCTGCCCTCCCCGCCATTGCTGTATCGGTAGATCGCCCCCTAGATACTCGGTGTGTTCCCTTTAAGTAATTCCTCAAAAGGGGTGACCGTCAGGGCTTCTAGCCCCGGGGCCTTGTAGGCTGCCGCAGGTGCCTGGCCACCCCGCTCTTTTTCAAGAATTCCAAAGAAGGAACCGGCGTTGGCGTCCTGAACTGTCTGCTGCTTGGCCGTCCTAGCCCCGCCCTTACTCGCCTGCTGGGCTGCCTGTTCTGCGGAGGTTGCCGCCCCGAGCGCCCAAAGCACCAACTGGGCAAACTCGGTAGCTGCCTTGGAGATGCGCGAAACCAAGCTCCTGTCGGAACCGAAGTCCTCGGTCGCAGCAAAGACGCCCGAGGGGGCTACGATTGCTTTGAGATAGCTAAAGAGCGGACGCATGGCCGTCTCCAATACCAGAGAGTGGCGGGCGGTGCCGCCGGTAGCAGCAATCAGCACGGGCTTACCTGCCAGAGAACCGTCCTCGACAAGGTCCCAGAAGCTTTTGAAGAGCCCCGAATAGCTGGCCTTGAAGACCGGGGTTACCACAATCAGAGCGTCAGCCTCCCTCACCTGATCCAAGGCGGTAGCCAGCTTGCCCATAGGGAAACCGGTGAGGTAGTGGTTGGTGATATCGGTAGCTAGAGAGCGGAGCGAAATCTGGGTGAAGCTCGCCTCAACTCCAGCAACAGCTAGGGCGTGGGCGGTAGCCTCACTGAGGTTCTCACCCAGCAGAGCGGTTGTGGACGGCTCACCCAAACCTGCCGTGACAACAAGGATAGAAGGAGTGATCATGATGGGGTTCCTGCTCTCTACTTACCCTGCTCGGCCAAGTAGGCAGCATAGCGAGGGTGGACGGGGGCCTCAGGTACACCGGAAGGACGTAGCTTAGCGAACTCCTCGCGCAGGACGGGCACAACCTGCTCACCCAGCATCTCAATCTGATGTAGAACCTCCTTGAGGGGCAGGCCCGCGTGATCTACCAAGAAGAGCTGACGCTGGTAGTCGCCAGCATAGTCGCGGAAGGATAGAGTCTTTTCAATGACCTGCTGGGGTGAACCCACGGTCAGCGGGGTCTGGTCAGCAAAATCTTCCAGAGAAGGGCCGCCGCCGTAGACCGGGGCATTGTCGAAGTAGGGGCGGAACTTAGCAACGGCGTCCTGGGAGTTCTTGCTCATGAAGACCTGACCACCCAGGCCCACGATGGCCTGCTCGGCGGTGCCGTGGCCGTAATGCTCATAGCGCTCGCGGTAGAGGTTGATCATCTGCTGGGTGTGCTCCTTGTTCCAGAAGATGTTGTTGTGGAAGAAACCGTCCCCGTAGTAGGCGGCCTGCTCAGCGATCTCGGGGGTGCGAATCGAGCCGTGCCAGACGAAGGGGGCGGTGCCGTCCAGGGGTTGCGGGGTTACGGAGAAGGCGTTGAGCGGGGTGCGGAAGTTGCCGGACCAGTTGACCACCTGTTCGCTCCAGAGCTTACGCAGCAGGGCATAGTTTTCAATGGCCAGGTTGACACCCTGGCGGATGTCCTTACCGAACCAGGGGTAAACGGGGCCGGTATTGCCGCGTCCCAGCATGAGGTCCATACGGCCGTCGGTTAGGTGCTGTAGGGTGCCATAGTCTTCGGCGATGCGTACGGGGTCGGTAGTGGTAATCAAGGTGGTGGCGGTTGACAGCAGGATGTTCTTGGTCTGAGCTGCAATGTAGGCCAGGGTGGTGGTCGGTGAGGAGGCAATGAAGGGTGGGTTGTGGTGCTGGCCGACGGCAAAGACATCCAGGCCAACCTCGTCAGCCTTCTTTGCAATTTCAATGATGGCCTTTTGGCGCTCGTATTCGCTGGGGGTCTTGCCTGTGGTGGGATCCATGGTGATGTCGCCGACGGAGAAGATGCCGAATTGCATAATGGTGACCTTTCGAGATTGTGGTGTTGTTTTTATGGTTTTAATCTACTCCCAAATACTTTCCTTGTAAAGTATTTAGGTGAGGTGAAGAGGTGAGGGTAAGGTGATTTTTTTGTGTAGGTTGGTGAGGTTTGCGTTTTAGTCAAAAAGGGTAGTGTAGGCGGTATAAAAGTACATTGATGAATTATTTGAAAGATTTTCTGACATGCCAACCATCTCAACCGCCCAGCAACTCACTAATGCTCTGTCAGCCGGCACCAGCGTCCTTGATATCTCCAGTCGCAT
>JAXFPK010000063.1:0-16870 GCA_034179845.1 Rothia sp. (in: high G+C Gram-positive bacteria)
ATGAGCATTCCCCCTATACCCCCTGAAGCCTGGGCTCTGGTCGGCGTCGCTATCACCGCTATCGGCGGCGTCTCTGGCGCGCTCATGACCGCCTGGGTGCAGCGCGGCAAGAATAAAGCTGACGCCTCATCGGCCCTGGTCGATAGCCTCCAAGAGGAAGTCGCGGAGCTACGTGCCGAAGTGCGTAAGCTGCGCGATGAAGCCGCCAAAGCCCATAAGGAGATGCATGAGGCGAAAACCGAGGCATACGCCATCAAGGACGCCGCCCGCCTGCATATCTCTATGAGCGCGGCTTATATCTACCAGCTGCGTGCGCACATTGATACGGCGCAGCCGCCGCCTGCGCCGCCTATCCCTGAAGAGCTAATCCAGCTGATGCCGGATTTTTTGAAGCCACCTCAGTAGGTGGCTTTTTCTTTACCCAAAAACCCCGCGCCCCTTGGCCCCGTCGGCTGAGGGGCGCACCCAGTTACTGAAAGGAGGCCCTATGGCCACCACTTTCAAGCCCGACAGCGCCCTGGTTACATCGACCGCGCTCTCGCCGAACCGCACCGTGACTAATGGCCGCTACGCCCGTGTGGTCGTGCTTCACACGATGGAGACCCCGGAGACAAGCCAGATGGCTGAGGCTATCGGCGCAGGCTGGTTCCTCAACCCCACAGCTTTTGCTTCTGCCCACTACAACGTGGATAACGACAGCATCGTGCAGGGCGTGCCTGAAAAGGATATGGCCTGGACAGCCCCGGGAACCAATGAGGACGGCATTCAGATTGAGCAGGCCGGGCGAGCAGCGCAGACTACCGCCGATTGGAATGACGCCTACAGCGCGGCCCTGCTAGATAAATCTGCCCGTTTGGTCGCTGATATTTGCCGTCGCAATAATATCCCGCCGGTGAAGATTACCGACGCCCAGCTTGCAGCAGGCGCAAAGGGAATCGTTGACCACGCTCAGGCATCCCGTGTCTACCGGATGTCTGACCACACAGATGTTGGTATCGGCTTCCCCTGGGACGCTTTCATGGCGAAAGTTCAGCACTATTACGGTGGGGGCGCACCCAGTGCCCCCGCACCCTCTAACCCCACCACCCCTTCTACAGATTGGTTTGATATGGCCACCAAGGCAGACCTCGAAAACGCTATCTTCAATACTCCCCGCTCCGAGTGGGGCGGACGCACCCTCACCCAGATGCTGCAGGACAACAACCGTGACACCTACAGCACGCTTCGTATGACCCGCCACCTCTTCAACCTTTACCGTCTGGGCATTCCCGGCGTCATCACAGACGGCACTTTCGGCCACAAAATCCGCCAGATTTTCGGCTACGACGAAGCCAAGCAGGCGCAGGCCCGTAAGACCGAGTTTGATACCGATAAGCGCGGCCTCTTCCGCTGGTAAGAAAGGACTACCCCCTTGAATATCCTTGATAACTCCACCCGCCGCCGCTCCATCGGCTCCACTACCGCTTTCGCCACCGGCGGCACCACCGCCGGGTACGCCCTAGCCGTCCTGGCCTACGAGCTTTTCAGCCTCCCCCTATCCACCGAGGGCATCCTCGCCCTGGCACTGGTGCTCTCCCTGGCCGGTGCCGTGATTGGCGGTTGGGCTGCCCCAAGCAAGAAAGCTGAGACCGAAGCCTACCTAGGCTCGGTACTGGCTATGGCCCGCCAAGGTGACCACGGGCGGCTAGGCACCACCCAGCTCGCCCAGCCTCCAGCGGTCGAGCAGGTAGAACCTGCAACAGCAACTGAACAGGAACAGCCGGCTAAAGAGCCTGAGCTAGCCGAGATCCCTGACGGGTATGAACTGGTCGACACCGCGGGAACTGAATACAGTACCCCGGCCTATGCCCTAGGTAAGCAGGCATAAAAATAGCCCCTCTCCACTCCCCTAGTTTGGGGCATGGTGAGGGGCTATTTTTCCGTACTTGATTAGGCAATACATGGGAAAAAGGGGTTCAAAATTTCACTTTGAACCCCTTTTTGAACCCCTTTAGCTATTACAGCTCATGATTCCTCGTTGTCACACCCTCGAAAAAACCCTTATTTTTCAAGGTTTTATGACCACTCATGACCACCTATGACCTATATCGCTAAAAGTCCCAGTCCTCATCTTCCGTATTCACAGCCTTACCAATAACGTAGGAGGAGCCGGAGCCGGAGAAGAAGTCGTGGTTCTCGTCGGCGTTGGGTGAGAGGGCTGAGAGAATCGCGGGTGACACGTTGGTGACGGAGGCCGGGAACATGGCCTCATAGCCCAGGTTCATCAGTGCCTTGTTGGCGTTGTAGTGCAGGAACTTTTTGACGTCCTCGCTCAGGCCCACGCCGTCGTAGAGGGAGTGGGTGTAGGCCACTTCGTTCTCATACAGTTCGTAGAGCAGGTCAAAGGTGTAGTCCTTGAGCTCTGCCTGGCGCTCAGCGGTCTCCTTTTCGAGGCCGCGCTGGTACTTGTAGCCGATGTAGTAGCCGTGTACAGCCTCATCGCGAATGATCAGGCGGATCAGGTCTGCGGTGTTGGTGAGCTTGGCGCGGGATGACCAGTACATGGGCAGGTAGAAACCTGAGTAGAAGAGGAAGCTCTCGAGCAGGGTTGAGGCGACCTTCTTCTTCAGGGGGTCATTGCCCTGGTAGTAGTCCATGACGATGCGGGCTTTCTTCTGCAGGTGCTCGTTCTCGGTGGACCAGCGGAAGACCTCGTCAATTTCCTTGGTGGAGGCCAGGGTGGAGAAGATCGATGAGTAGGACTTAGCGTGTACCGACTCCATGAAGGCGATGTTGGTGTACACGGCCTCTTCATGGGCGGTCACAGCGTCGGGGAGCAGGGAGACAGCGCCGACGGTGCCCTGGATGGTGTCGAGCAGGGTCAGGCCGGTGAAGACGCGCATGGTCAGCTGCTTTTCTTCCTCGGTCAGGGTCTTCCAGGACTGCACGTCGTTCGACAGCGGCACCTTTTCGGGCAGCCAGAAGTTAGCGGTCAGACGATCCCAGACCTCAAGGTCTTTTTCGTCTTCGATGCGGTTCCAGTTGATAGCTTCAACGTGTTTGACCAGTTCGACCTTCTCACTCATGGTAATGAGTTCTCCTCTTGTGGGGTGGTTGGGGTGCCTGAAAATGGCTTGGTTCTATTCTTTCACCCTTAGCCAGAATTTGCACCTGGCGCGGCTGGGTGAACATCTTAGGGGCGGACGTCCGCGCCCGCTTCTTCTTGCTGGGCGGCTAGGCGTTCGGCCTTGGTTTCCCTGTCGACCAGACGGCGTAGCAGGGGCAGGGCCGCAGCGAGTTGTGCGGCCTCTTCTGCGGTCAATATTTCGTCGGCTCGCTCTACGATCCAGCGGTCGCGGCGGTTGATGATGGAGTTAATGGTGTTACTCCCCTGGTCTGTTAGGTAGAGCTCTTTGCGGCGTTTATCGTGCAGGTTTTTGCCTGAGGCGATATAGCCGCGGCGCAGGAGTGAAGCCACGATTTTGTTCATGGACTGTGGTGTCATGCGCTGGAAGCGGGCTAATTCAGCACCGGTCTGCCTCGGGGCGGCCTGTAACTGGGCGAGTACGGTTTCTTCAGCAAATGAGAGTGGTGAGTGGGAGTCAGTTTCGTTCCTCAGTCGTCGATGCATTCTAAATACCGAGTAACGTAAGGTTCCCGCCTGCTCGTATGAAAAATTTTTCATGGGCGCCAGCCTAAAATAATCAGTTTAACTTATCAGTTATATAGATTATAAAGCTTGGCATAGAAAACCCGCCACCCCACACAGAAGATGACGGGCCCTCCCAGCCGGGGCAGGCGTCCGCACCTCAAAGGCACAAACCCCTACCCCACCTCAAGCTCTAGAGCATACAGCTCACACAGCCCTCAACCTCAGTACCTTCGAGAGCCATCTGACGAATACGTGAATAATAGATGGTCTTAATACCCTTGCGCCAAGCATAAATCTGAGCCTTATTAACATCGCGGGTAGTAGCGGTGTCCTTAAAGAAGAGAGTCAGCGACAGCCCCTGATCAACGTGCTGGGTAGCAACAGCGTAGGTGTCAATAATCTTCTCGTAGCCAATCTCATAAGAATCCTGGTAGTAATCCAGGTTCTCATTATCCATGTAAGGAGCCGGGTAATAGACGCGCCCCAGCTTACCCTCCTTACGGATCTCAATCTTCGAAGCAATAGGGTGAATCGAAGAAGTAGAACCGTTGATATAAGAGATAGAACCGGTGGGAGGAACAGCCTGCAAGTTCTGGTTATACATACCGTGCTCAGCTACATCGGCCGCCAGCTGCTGCCAATCCTCAGCAGTGGGCACAAAGTGGCCAGCGAAAAGCTCACGGGCCCGCTCAGTCTCAAAATCCCAAGTCCCGTTAATGTACTTCTCGAAGAACTCCCCCGATGCATACTTAGACTTCTCAAAGCCCGCAAACGTCTGCTTGCGTTCACGAGCAATCTCCATAGAAGCACGAATCGCATGGTAGGTGACGGTGTAGAAGTAAATATTGGTGAAATCCAAAGCCTCTTCAGAACCGTAGTAAACGTGCTCACGAGCCAGGTAGCCATGCAGGTTCATTTGACCCAGGCCAACAGCGTGGCTCATAGAGTTACCGCGCTCAATAGAAGGAACAGAAGCAATATCAGACTGGTCAGAGACAGAGGTCAGGGCACGGATAGCGGTGCCAACAGTCTTGCCCAAGTCGCCGCCGTCCATAGCCAGGGCAATATTCAAGGAGCCGAGGTTGCAGGAGATATCCTTACCAACGGTCGCGTAGCTCAAATCAGCGTTGTAAGCAGAGGGCTCAGAAACCTGCAAAATCTCAGAACAGAGGTTAGACATGATGATTTTGCCGTCGATGGGGTTAGCCTTATTGACGGTGTCTTCAAACATGACGTAGGGGTAGCCAGACTCGAACTGAATCTCAGCTAGGGTCTGGAAGAACTCACGAGCATTAATCTTTGACTTCTTGATGCGAGCATCATCAACCATCTCGTAGTACTTCTCTGAGACGTTAATGTCTGAGAACGGCACCCCGTAGATACGCTCAACATCGTAGGGCGAGAAGAGATACATGTCCTCATTCTTCTTAGCCAGTTCGAAGGTGATATCAGGAATCACAACACCCAAGGAAAGGGTCTTGATGCGGATCTTTTCGTCGGCGTTTTCGCGCTTGGTGTCCAAGAAGGAGTAGATGTCGGGGTGGTGGGCGTGCAAGTAGACTGCACCTGCACCCTGACGGGCACCAAGCTGGTTAGCGTACGAGAAGGAGTCTTCTAATAGCTTCATCACGGGGATGACGCCTGAAGACTGGTTCTCAATCTTCTTGATGGGTGCCCCAGCTTCACGCAGATTGGTCAGGGCGAAAGCCACGCCACCGCCGCGCTTAGAGAGCTGCAAGGCAGAGTTAATAGAACGCCCAATGGATTCCATGCTGTCTTCAATGCGCAGCAGGAAACAGGAAACCAGCTCACCGCGCTGCTTCTTACCGGCGTTGAGGAAGGTGGGGGTAGCAGGCTGGAAGCGGCCGGAGATAATCTCTTCAACAATTTTGGTGGCCAGTGCCTCATTGCCTTCTGCCAGTAACAGGGCAACCATCACCACGCGGTCTTCGAAGCGTTCTAGGTAGCGCTGACCGTCAAAGGTCTTGAGTGCGTAGGAGGTGTAGAACTTGAAGGCACCTAGGAAGGTGGGGAAACGGAACTTCTTAGAGTAGGCCAGCTTCGAGAGAGATTTGACGAAGTCGAAGGAGTACTTCTCAAAGATCTCAGGCTCGTAGTACTGGTGCTTGATGAGGTAGTCAATCTTTTCTTCCAGGTCGTGGAAGAAAACAGTGTTGTTGTTGACGTGCTGTAAGAAGTACTGGCGGGCTGCCTGACGGTCTGCCTCGAACTGAATCTGGCCCTTCTCGTCGTAGAGGTTCAGCAGGGCGTTCAGTTCGTGGTACCCCATACCGCGATATTTTTCGGGGGTGCTTGGGTCCTCGTGGCCGGGTTCTACGCTGAGGCCGGGTACAGGGAGTTTTGAATCCAAAATTTTTCCAATCCTTCTTTAACAGTTTCTACGTCTTCTTCGGTGCCCATGAGCTCAAATTTGTAGAGCACTGGAACGTGGCATTTAGCGGCGACTTTTTCTGCTGCTACGCAGAAGAGTTCACCGAAGTTGGTGTTTCCCGAGCCGATGACTCCTTGTAGAAGTTCCCGATTGTGGGGGTTATTGAGGAACTTCACGGCCTGGGGCGGGATGGACCCTGACCCCCCGGGCCGCCCGTAGCTGGGGATGCACAGCACATAGGGGCCGGTAACCTGTGGGGGTTCTTGGCTGGTTTTCAGTGGCAGCCGGATGCTTTTTATTCCGGTCTTCTGCACGAACTTGTGGGTGTTTTCTGAGATAGAGGAGAAGTAGACGATGGTGGGTTGGCCGGTGGTGTCTGTGGTGTCCATAGGGGCAGGTGCCTGGATCTAGTCGTGCTGGTTAGGGGTGCACAAAGTGCGAGAAAATGCCCTGGGTGCGGACGCTGGTGGGCGCTGCCTACTCCCCCGGGCAGGTGTTTATGGGGTTTAGGCTGCGGCGCTAGCTAGGGCGTTGATCTTGTCGGGCTGGAAGCCTGACCAGTGATCTTCACCGGCGATAACGACAGGGGCCTGCAGGTAGCCCATACCCTTGATGAGGTCCAGGGCGGCGGGGTCCTCGGTGATGTCAACGGTGTTGTACTGGACGCCGAGCTTATCGAGAGCGCGGTAGGTCATGTTGCACTGGACGCAGGCAGGCTTGGTGTACACCGTAACAGTCATGGGGATTCTCCTTGGTGTCCCGCTGGTGGCGGGAAGTTTCTGGCAAAGGGCTCGCAGAGAGCCCACTTACTGGGTTGGCGGCAGTTTTAGCCCTGCGGCTTGAACCGAGATTTAATACTACATCTAGTGTTTCAAGAGCGCATCTAGCCCTACATGCTGTGGTTAGTTACAAAAGTTTTTAAAGTAATCTTCTATCCACAGCCCCTTCCGCGCGTTTGCAGGCTTTAAGGGGGTTATCCACATTAAGGGCTTTGTGGAAGGAGCTCAAGAGGGCAGATGTGACCTTTCGTGCACCAGTTGCAGGGGCCTTACAGACTGGAGCCCGGGCGTCCCGCGTGATATCAGGGGAAGGGATTTCAACCCTAAATTGAGCCTTGAGTTTTGGGAGCTGCCTAGAGGCGTTTTTTAAGGTTTTTTGGTCAGGGGTGTGTCGCTCAAAGGGGTGCTCAGTCAGGCTTGACAAGGGCGCCCCTGAGGGTGTTTAAACGGTGCTGTTTTAGACCAGGCCACGCTCTTTGAGCTGCTCGTAGAGGGCAGTGCCGTCATTGCCTTCAAGCCAGAGGTCGCCCTTAGTGATATCGCGAGCGCGGTTGTCGCCCCAGACGCGGCCTGATGAGAGGACGGTTTCGCCGAAGGTGAGGTTGCGGATGAGGATGGCTTCGACGTTGTTGGGGTAGCGGACGGCGAAGCCGTTGTAGATTTCGGGGTCGTGTTGGCCGTCGTCGCCGATGAGGATCCAGCGGATGTGGGGGAATTCGTGGGCGAGGCGTTTGAGGGTGTTGATTTTGTGTTGGGGGCCGGAGCGGAACCAGCGGTCGGGTGTGGGGCCCCAGTCGGTGAGGAGGAAGGTGCCTTTGGGGTAGCCGTTGCGGTGGAGGAAGCGGCGGAGGGTGGGGGTGATGTTCCAGGCGCCGGTGGAGAGGTACATGAAGGGGGCTGTGGGGTGGGCGCGGTGGAGGCGGTCCATCATGACGGCCATGCCGGGGGTGGCGCTTCGGGCGTGTTCGTTGAGGACGAAGCTGTTCCAGGCTGCGACGAGGGGGCGGGGTAGGGCGGTGTTCATGACGGTGTCGTCGACGTCGCAGATGATGCCGATGGTTTGGTGGTGGGGGACGATGTAGATGGTGGTGGTGGCGGGTTGGCTGCCGGGGGTGGTGAGGGTGATGTGGTGGGTGCCGGGTGGGAGGGTGGTGTTGAGTTTGACGTCTACTACTCCTCCGCGGTCGGCGTGGACGCGGTGGGTTTGGCCGTTGATGTGGATGTCGATGGGTGCGTGGGAGATGGCGACGGAGGTGAAGGAGCGCCAGCCGCGGACTGGGTCTATGGTGGGGTCGTTTTTTTCGAGGGAGTCGAAGAATTCTTCGAAGAGGTCGGTTTTGTAGAGGGCGCGGCCGAGGATGCGGACCCAGTTTTGGGTGCCGTAGCCGACGCTGGGTACGATGACGGGTTCTAGGCCGTGTTTTTGTGCGTGGCGTTCGCGGTAGGTGTGGATTTTGTCGCCGATGCGGTAGCCGATGTTGGCGGCTTCGTCTGCTGCTTCTGAGACGATGGTGCGGATTTCGTGTGCCCCTGTGGTCATGGTTCTAGTTTTTCATATTCGGTGGGTTGGTGCATGTTGGGGTGGGGTGTTTTAAATGGAGGCGGTGGGCACCGTTGTTGGTGCCCACCGTGGGTGGTGTGGGGTGGGTTTTTAGTCGATGTTGAGGGTGCAGGTGGCGCTGCCGGTGCCGTGGGCTTGGTTGGCGTGGTTGACGTGGTCGCCTTCGTGGAGGGCGTAGCCGGTGCCTTTGATGGCGCAGGTGACGTCGGTGGTGGGGTCGTTGGCGGTGACGGTGACGCGGATTTGTGAGTCGGTGAGGTCTGCGAGGTTGTTGTAGGTGAGTTTGTAGTAGGCTTCGCCGTTGAAGTCTGCTTGGTTGCCGTCGAAGTTCATTTGGTCTTGGTAGACGGTGATGGTTGCGGGGGCGTGGGTGTTGTGGTGTTGGGCAGTTACCTCGATGGTGATGTCGTCGCGTGCGCCCCAGTTGTTGGTGGGTTCGATGCCCATGCCGGGGACGATGGTTTGTGCGCAGCTTGCGAGGAGGGTGGTTGCCGCGAGTGTGGATACTACGGTAACTGTTTTCTTTGTCATGTATAAAATATAGCGTTTTTGGTGGTTTTTGGGTGTGTGTTACGTTTTGGTGGGTGGGGGTTTGTGGCTAAGTTGGGTGGTGTGAGTGGGGTGGGGTGTGTGGGTATGGTGCGGGCGGGTGCCGCTTGCGTAGGGGTACCCGCCCGGTGTTTGCCGTCTATGGTTGGCTGGTTTGTGCTTATTGGGCGTCTGCTAGGCGCTGGGGGTCAGTGGTGACCAGGATTTTGACGGCGGTTTCGTTGTGGTTGATGAGGGTGTCGAAGCCTTTGTCGATGAGGTTTTCGAGGGGGATGCGCCCGGTGATGAAGGGCTTGAGGTTGACTTTGCCTGATTCGACGAGCTTGATGGTGTCGGGGTGGTTGTTGACGTAGGCGATGGTGCCGCGTACGTCTACTTCTTTGAGGACGAGTTTGTGGAGGTCCATCTGTGCGGGTTTGCCCCAGATGGAGGCTACGACGATGATGCCTTGGGGGCGGATGGCGTCCATGAGGGTTTCGAGGACGACGTTGACTGAGGTGCATTCGAAGGCTACGTCTGCGCCGCGGCCGTCGGTGAGTTTTTTGACTTCTTCGACGATGTCGACTTCTGCTGGTGAGAGGGCGTGGTCTGCTACTCCTGCGTCGAGGGCTTTTTGGCGGCGGAGGCTGGAGAGTTCGCTCATGATGACGGTTGCGCCGTAGGCTTTGAGGACGGCTGCGATGAGGAGGCCGATGGGGCCGGCGCCGCCGACGAGGGCTACGTCGCCTTCTTTGATTTTGCCTGCGCGTTCAACGGCGTGGTAGCCGACGGTGAGGGGTTCGATGAGGGCGGCTTCGTCGAGGGGGATGTCTTTGGAGATTTTGTGGACCCAGCGGCGTTTGACGGCGACTTTTTCTGAGAGGCCGCCGCCGCGTCCGCCGAGGCCGATGAAGTTCATGTTTTCTGAGAGGTGGTAGTTTTTGTTGTCGGGGCCGGTTTCTACGTCTTCGTCGAGGATGTAGGGTTCGACGACGACGTGGTCGCCTACTTCGAGGTCGGTAATGCCTTCGCCGAGTGCTTCTACGACTCCGGAGAATTCGTGACCCATGGTGACGGGGGCGGTTTCACCTGAGATGGGGTGGGGGGTGTGCTGGGTGGGGCAGAAGATGGGTCCGTCGAGGTATTCGTGGAGGTCGGTGCCGCAGATTCCGGCCCAGGCTACTTTGATGAGGACTTCGCCGGCGCCTGCGGTGGGTTCTTCGATGTCTTCGATGCGGATGTCTTTGTTGTCGTAAAAGCGTGCTGCCTTCATGGTATTTGATCACCTAGTTAGTTGAGTGGTTTTTCCTTGCTACCAGGCCGCCCCGGGTGGCAAGGGGTGGTCGTCTATGACCACTTTTATCCTATCTCTTCTGACCGGTCAGTGTGGTTAGGGCTACTGTGTATGTCGCACTTTAGCGCAATTCGAATATGTATTCGATTACCTTGTCTGGGGTTGAGTTTACACGTGGTGGTAGGGGCGCCCGGCAGCGATCTCCCCTGCCCGGTAAATCTGCTCTGTGATGATTAGGCGTACCAGCTGGTGGGGGAAGACTAGGTCAGAAAGACTCCAGATAGTATTGGCTCGCGCTCTCACAGTCTCATCAACCCCGTAGGCACCCCCGATAACCAGCACGACCTTTTTGAAGCCTAGCTGCTCTTCTAGTAGGTGTGCTAAACCTGGGGAGCTGAGCATCTTGCCGCGCTCATCAAGGAGCACCAGGTAATCATCGCGCTCTACTTTCCCTAGAATTCGGCGGGATTCTTCTGCCCGTGCGGCATCCTGGGCCAAGGATGAGTGGGGCAGGTACTGCCAGCTAATATCCCAGGGCTTGCGCAGGCGACTCTCGTAGCGGTCGATACCGTCTTTAACCCATTTTTCGTGTTTCTTGCCGATGGCAATAATTTTGATAGTCATCGAATCTCTTTCTGTTGCGGTGCGCAGGCGCTAAGGACGGTAAAGGTGGGGGTGCGTTCAAGCTGACGCACCTGCTCAAAGCGCTCTTGCACCTGACTGCGGTAGCGGGCGTGAGAGTTATGCACTAGATATAGGCGCCCACCGGGGGCTAGTAATCGTAGGGCAGCATCCAGTAGGGGCCCTACCAGGCTAAGGTCAACTGCGGTTCCTGTATGAAAGGGCGGGTTGAGCATGAGCACATCAGCGCAACCCTGGGGTAGGCGGGCCCCGGCATCGTCCCAGCTCACCTGCACCCGGGCGTCCTGACCCAGGTTGAGCTGGGCAGAGCGCACAGCATCCACATCAAGGTCAGTTGCCCACACCTGGGCGACCTCAACACCCGCCGGTAGGTTCTCTAGCACCTGAAGCGTGACTGAACCATTGCCGCACCCTAAATCAACCAGGGTCAGAGGGTGGGCAGGGGCCTGCTTGCTGATATCGGTCAGGACGCAGGTGGCCAGTAATTGCCCACCCCGATCTGGTTTGCCCCCAGAGAAGACCCCGCCGCAAGCCTGGAGAGGCCCGGCAGGGACAGACACCTGAGCTGCAGGTGCAGGCCCGGTCGCCAGTAAACAACGGTGCTTACCCTTACCGCGCAAACCCCGCACCTGCTCAAAATCCTGGGCAAGAGTTTGGTTGAAGGTTGTGCTCATGTGCTTGGTATTACCGCCCAAGATCAGGGTAGCCTCACTCCCCTGCTGCGCCTGATAAGAGGAAAAATCGTGGGCAAGGTCAGCGAGCGCGGCGTGGCTCTTGGGTAGATGCCCTAAGGCGAGGTGCCCTGTGAAGTGGTGGTGGGTGAGGGCTTGGTGGAGGCTGAAGGTTGTGGGGTGTATTTCGCCGGTGGGATCGAGTCCTGCCACGATTAGGCGGGTGGCGGCGTCCGGGTTTTCTTCTGTCAGGGTGCGGTGCAGGGTGAGGGCGTCGGTGTAGGAGCGTTGGCGGCTGATGACCCGGTGGGCCCCTGCTGCGGTGTGGGTCAGGGCCCAGCGGGTGAGGGTGCCGGTGGGGTCATCGAGGATGAGGATATCCCCGCTTGTGCTCTCTAAGGTGGTGAGGGCTGTGGTGGCCTCCGCTAGGATGAGCCTGTCGAGGGCGCTTGCGGTGGCGGGTAGAGGTGAGGTGGGGGTGCTGGGGTGGGTGAGGTTTTGGTTTTTTGGTGTGGGCACTTTTTCAGTATCTCATGTTTGGTCGGTGAGGTGTGGGCCCTGTGTGCGGGATGGCGTTCTGCCCTGTGATAGTAAAGCTGATAGTATTCTGTGAGCAGGGCTACTAGGCCCTGTTCATACCGCACACCCGAAATGAGTTTATTGATATGAGCGAGCAGACACCTTCTTCCTACTCTGCACCCCATTCCGCTAATACCCCTTACCAGCCGGTGAATCCTCAGTCTGAGAAGACTAACCTTTTGGCTATTCTCAGCCTTGTTTTTGCTTTCTTGATTAACATTGTTGGTGTTATTCTTGGTTTCATTGCCTTGAACCAGATTAAGCGCACTGGCGAGAAGGGCCGTGGGCTAGCTATTGCAGGTATCGTCATTGGTGCCCTGAGCCTTCTAGCTTCAATTCTTTTCTTTGCTTTCCTCTTTGCTGGCATCGGTAATGAGATTGCTAAGTCTTCTGCAAGCCACAGTTCTGCCGTTGCTGCTTCAAGTTCAGCTTCTGCCTCCGCACAGGCAACCAACGAGATGAGCAAGGAAGCTTCTTCTGCTGCTGATGAGGCTTCAGCTAACGCTTCTACCGCAGCTGCTTCTGCTGCCCTTGACCCTGCTTCACCTTACTGTGTTGCCTTGGATGAGTTCCTGGTTGCCTCTGACAACATTCAGAAGGATGTAACTACTCTGGAAAGTTACATGGCTTCTTTGACGAACGTGCGCGATAACGCACCTTCTGAAGAGATGCGCACTGCTCTGACCAATGCCATTGAGGCTGCGAAGGTTGGCGACGTTGATACTTTTGAGTCTTCTCTCAATAGTGTCACCTGGGATCTTGGTCTTGATGCTGTGAACTGCGGTATCGAGTAATTTCTAAGGTTTAACCTTTTTATAGTGAAGGGGGCCCTGCACTGTGGTGTGCAGGGCCCCACTTTTTTGTGGGGTTCTTTAGTTGGTCATGGTGACTGTTTTGTGCAAGGGTTCTAGGGGTTCACTGTGTGAAACCTTTTTCTGCTCTCATCTACCTTTTTCGCTACTATGAGGTGCTATGACTTTTACCCTCTGGCTTTCTCTCGTTCTTGCCTGCCTGGTGATCTCTTTGACCCCTGGTGCAGGTGCGGTGAATACCATGACAACTTCCCTGCTTTATGGCTGGAAGAGGGCTTTTTTCACGGTTATAGGGCAGCAGCTGGCCCTGGTGGTGCAGATAGCTATTGTGGCTGCTGGCCTGGGCGTGGTGGTTGCTAATTCGCCGGTACTCTTTGATGTGATTCGCTACGGTGGGGCAGCCTACCTGGTCTATCTTGGGTTAGGCATGATTTTTGCTCGCCCTCAGACCCCGCAGCAAGCCCGCGATGAGGCAGACAGTAGCGGGGGTGCCTCGGCCCAGCAGGGGCAAGGACGCGGCACCCGAGTAGGTGCGCGCTTGCAACCGGGTACTCCCCTGGCTCTCTTTAATCGGGGTTTCTGGGTGAATATGTCTAACCCTAAGGCCATTGTTTTTATTCTGGCCTTTATGCCCCAGTTCGTGCGGCCCGATGCCCCGCAACTGCCCCAGTATCTGGTAGTTGCGGGCACTATGGTGGCCATTGACATTCTAGTGATGTGGGGCGGTTTTGGTCTGGTGGCAAAGTCTTTGACGAGGCTTTCGCATTCAGAGCGCGGGCAGAAGATACTGAACCGGGTTTTTGGTTCTCTCTTTATTCTGGTTGCCGCTCTCATGGTCTTTGCAGGGCATTAGGCGAAGAAGTCGCGGAAGGACGTCCGCTCTTCAATATCTTGTGCTGGCACTCCCACCCTGGTAATTTAATGTTTATCGATAATATCGTTTTTCAATAAACTGCATGTGGAGGTTACCATGCCCGCCATCCCTCTTACTCTGTTCGCTAGCCTGATAATCGCAGGTTTAATCGCCTTCTTTTTCCTCAAATACCTACAGACACAACGAGACCTACAAGCCACCCTCAAAGCCACACAATGGTTAGCGACCCTCTATGCTGGGGTGGTAACCGTCCTTACCCTCATCGGGGTAGCTCAACTTATCATCGGTCGAGAAGCACCGAGTGCTGCCCTTCCTATTAGCCCCTGGCTACCAGAGGGAATGAACGTTCACCCCGGCGCTAATGGTCTTAGCCTTGAGAACCTGCATTTTGACACCATCACAGCAGATGCAAGAGGAATCCCACTTGAGGCCGCACTACTTCTTGCCGGGTCCCTCATTCTCGGTAGCATCATGCAAGTGAGCATAGCACTAGCTTTTCGGGCACTAGCACGCGGGCGGCTACAGGGAATCCCCTTCCGCCCCCAGCTCACCCGCCTCACCCAGTCCCTAGCCTGGGTTGTTCTTATCTGCGGGTTCATGGCCCCAATTCTTGAAGGATTTGGGGCTGCCGCCCTTGCCTCCGAATCCCTCATAGGGTGGGAGCTCACCGGTGGGCTCTCTAGTGCACCAACCCCCAACCTTGCTGTTTTCATCAGTTTCTGGCCCATTGGAGTATTTCTCATGCTTTACACCCTCTCAGCTATTCTGGAAACCGGCGAACAACTGCAGAAAAACACAGAGGGGTTAGTCTAAGATGCCAACTGATATATCGCAGGTCCACTGCCACCTAGATGAGCTCTTAGACAGCAGGGGCATGACCCTCAGCCGCCTCTCCGAACTAGTAGATATCAGCCTGCCTAATCTCTCTATCCTCAAGAACAATAAGGCTAAAGCGATTCGGTTCACCACCCTCACCGCTATCTGCAAGGCCCTGGACTGCGAAATCGGTGAGCTTCTAACCCTCGAACATTAAATAGATCTACGTGGTTGAAGCTAGATCGCCCTTCATGCCATAGCTCCCCCTAGGCTTCGTCCTCCATCTGGCGACCGTGCGTCATATCGCTGAGCGTGCACATGGCAGGTGCACGCTCAGCGATATAAGGCACTTTCATAGGCCACTACCCTCCTTGCGGCGGGAGGTTCTTCTCGCAAAGATAAGCGGACGGGCCTCAACCCCTGCTTCAGGTATGTGGCATAATTGCCAGGTTAGACACAACTTTTCCAAGGAGGCCCTGAGTGGGTGTTGAGAGCGAACGTTTTGCCCGGTTGAGACTACTTTTTAAGGACGAGGGCCTGCAGAAACTTCAGGACGCCACCGTCATGGTGCTCGGCCTTGGCGGTGTAGGTTCTGCCTGCGCTGAGGCCCTGGCCCGCGGCGGGGTGGGTAACCTGATTGTGCTAGACCGGGACGTCGTTGATGAGAGCAACATTAACCGGCAGGCCTTGGCCTTTACTTCTACCTTGGGCAAGGTTAAGGCTGAGGTCATGGAGGGCATGATTAAGGAGATTCAGCCCGATTGCACGGTGATTGCTGAGCGGGCTTTCCTCACCCCCGATAACTTGGCTGAGACTCTGGATAAGTTCCCCCGCCCTGACTACGTCATTGACTGCATTGATACCATCACCCAGAAGTTGGCTGTCTACCAGTGGGCTGCGGAGCGGGGCCTGAACCTGGTAGCGTCGATGGGCGCGGCCAACCGTCTTGACCCGACCATGTTGCAGTTCGCTAATATTCGCCGCACCTTTAACTGTTCTATGTCTAAGGTGATTCGTTCTGAGTGCCGCAAGCGTCAGATTTATGGTCTTGAGGTGCTCTTTTCAACCGAGTTACCTTTCAAGGTGGAGAAGGCTCCTGGTGCTAAGACCAAGGGTGAGACTCTGGGGTCTATGAGCTATATGCCTCCGATTATGGGGCAGATGCTGGCTGGTAAGGTGATTCGTCAGCTAGCTGGCATGGAGCCGGTTCCCGCTCCGCCTTATATTGGCACCCGGGCTAGTGGAGAGGACGCCGCACCTCAGCCCCTACTGTAGTCCCGCTCGTATGCTGCTTGATACCCATTTTCACTATGATTTCCTGGCCCCGCCGCTTCGGCCTTCTTTTAACGAGGCCTTGCGGGCCCAGGGTGTGCAGCTGGTTGCCCAGACGCTGAAGCCCTCGGCCTACCGGGAGCTTCGGCAGGTGGCTGACCCGGCGGGCCCGCTCTTGTCTCTTGGTTTTCACCCCTGGCAGGTGGCTGATGTGGCTCAGGTTGAGACTGAGCTTGCGGTCTTTGAGGCTGAGGTAAGCAGCACCCGGCTGATCGGTGAGATTGGCCTGGATTTTCTGCCCCGCCGCCTGGAGGCTTCCCCTGCTGACCTGCAGTTAGAGGCTTTGCGCCGCATTGTGGGTGGGGTGCTCCAGGCTGCTGCCGGGCAACCGACTGAGAAGCCCTATGTGCTGTCTGTGCACGCCGTCCGCGCAACTGCTGCGGTTCTTGACCTTTTTGAGGAGCTTGATGTTCCCAGCCCCCCTCTTGTTCCGGTGATTCACCGGTTTGGGGGCAGCAGTGACGAGCTGACCCGGCTCATAAGATTGGGTGGGTGCATATCGGTTCACCCGCAGATGCTGGCTACTAAGCGCGGACGGGCCTATACCCGCCAGGTGCCCGCTGACCGTCTGCTCTTAGAGACGGACTTGCCCGAGCAGCCTACCGACGCGCTTGATATCCAGCAGTTTGCCTCAGATGTGAGCGGACGCCTGCACCGACTTGTCGAGTGCATTTCGGCTGAACGCGGCGAAGATTTTGCACCAACTCTGTTAGAGAACCAGAGACGGCTCTACTCTCTTTAGCATCCTATTGCCAGGCTCGTAGTCTGAGCCTACGGAGGGCACAAAAAAGATCTCAGCAATCTGTGATTGCTGAGATCTTAGTGGTGGAGGTAAGGGGATTCGAACCCCTGACCTTCTGCATGCCATGCAGACGCGCTACCAACTGCGCCATACCCCCGTGGAGCTAAGGGGATTCGAACCCCTGACCTTCTGCATGCCATGCAGACGCGCTACCAAC
>JAXFPK010000149.1:0-5858 GCA_034179845.1 Rothia sp. (in: high G+C Gram-positive bacteria)
GAGGAACTTGGTGAGGGTGGGCTCTACAGCCTTGTCCTCTACCTCGGGGTTGAGGATAACCATCAGTTCGTATGCACGCATGATTAAACCCCTCCTTTGGGCTAAGCGGCTATGGGATTTCCATAGCAGGAGATTACGTACGGTCTGGCCGGTCTCAGGTGTTGGCCAAGCGCCAGCACAGACCTGACCAACTTTACCGCAGGACGGCCGGTTTGGGCAGGGTTTAGAGGTTTAAAGCGGTGTTCTTCACAGCACCAAACAAGAAGAAAAAGCCCATGGTTTCCCGCCTTGAGATATTAGGCCTAGGGTGAGGGTACAAATTTTTGGAGAGTGGAGGTGGAAGATTCTTCTTCTCTGATGGCTTGCTGTACCTGGGCTTCGCTTTCTTCGCTCCCTCCCAAACCTACGTTAATAGTGGCCTGGTTCCCATCTGAGACTACTTCAGCATTGATATAGAAGGGGATGACTTCTCGTTGGGCTTTACCACCGGCAAGATAGGTAACTTCAAAGGTCGCTTGGCGGTAGCGGGAGGCCCGCCAAACTCGCGGGTCAGTGCGGTCTGGCACCAGGTAGAAGGCAGGGCGGTCGGTAAGCTTCCAGACGACGTTGCTGACCGTGGCAGTAGACTCTGAACCATGCAAGGTAGAGGTGGGGCAGCCTGCAACATCCAACCTGCGGGCACTTTCGCAACGCTCTAACCAGGAGGTAATGAAGTTATTAGTTTCGTTCCACATGCGCGGTGAAGGGCGCACCTGAAGGGTAAGTTCTTGGTGGTTATCTGCTGAGCCAGGCAAGGGTGCAGTGACTGTGTGGTCAGTATGGCTCAGGGTGTAGTAGGAGCTAGCTGGCAGAGTGAAATTATAGGTGCCAGGCAAGGTAGGAATAATCCACTGATAACCAGCTTCAGTTTCAGTACGGCGAGTCACCGGCAAGCTCAGAGACTGGTCGTTAACCTGCACCCCGGCAAGGGCAACAGGTGCGGTAAGAGTCAGATAAGACTGGGCGGGGGTAGCTAGATCCCAGGTGTCATTAAAGGGCCCGGTTCGATGCACCTTGCTCAAGGGCAGGATCATCTCGTGGTCTTGACCGTCGATAGTAGCAAGGACGCTGGCGTGAGCTTGACCGTCTGGCCCTTCAGTTGCGCCCGTAACCGTATATTTTTCTACCCGCCCTGGGGCTGAGCGGTAAATGGAGTTAGTCAGATAGGTGTAATCAAAGTTGCTGTAGGCGTCACTGTCGATACCTGCAACATAGTCCCCTCTTTCTAAAGCACTCATATAGTGCTCCACACTGCCTTCCGGGGTGCGCGTCAAGGAAAAATAGTTACCTACAGCAGCTACCAGCATTGCTAAAAAGGTAACGAAGAGGGTAGTCAGAATCAGGCGGACGCGCACAATCTGCACGTCCTTACGGGTGAGGATGCCAGCGGCCCGGCCAGGAATCCGGTTAATGCGCTCAATGGAGGTGGTGACGGTTTGACGCACAGCATCGGGTTTAGTCTGTGCAACAGCACGGGCCAGCCACGTATTGCTAGCACGGATTAGTCGTCTTTCACCATCATGTTTACGCTCAACCATGGTTCTAGTTTACGAGCTAAGGGGTGCAATGAGGCGCAGGAGGTGGGGTTAGCCAATCTATGAGACAGATAGATAAAGGGCCGGGCACCCCTTCGAGTGACCGGCCCATAGCTTATGTAAAGGCTAGTTAGTTTTAGCCGCGGGTATCAGTAAAAGCGAAGCGCAGGTAACCCAGCAGGGCAGGGACTGCACCCCACAGGGCGAACCAGGAGCCAGCCTCAAGATAGCTAATCTCAGCATCAGGGGTCAGATCATAGGTGAGAATGATGCGCCCCAGGGCTGAGGGCAGGTAGTTGTAGGCATCTGCTACCCACTCGAACTGGCCCATGAAAATCGCGGCAATAATAGGCAAGATGAAGAGGAGGAAGACCACCATGACAATACCGCCAGCATTATTGCGGAAGAGGGCACCGAAGCCGTAGCCCATCCAGACCATGAACATGAAGTAGAGACCTACCGCCACCCAGTTCAGCAGTAGCCCATCGGTAAAGGGTAAGGAATCCTGCAGAGCAGAGTTCAGCACAGGGTAACCGACCGCATAGGCTAGGGCAGCAAGAATGAAGCCGATGACAAAACCGTAGATACTCAAGACCACAAGCTTGGCCAGGTAGAGGGATGTACGGCGGGGAACAGCGGTCAGGCTCGTCTGTATAGACCGGGTGGCGTATTCAGAACCAATGAAGACCGCCGCTACAGCAGCAATCAGCATATTAGCCAAATCAACACCAGAGCCTCCCAGCGCGTAGGCCAGGCTAGTAAGAGACTCAACCCCAGCATTAGTCTGAGCCATACCCTCAGAGGCTTGAGCCATCACCTCAGGGCTATCAGCCATAGAGTTCAGCATCAGGGCATAGAGCGGGGCCATGCCCAGCATGACCAGAGCCAGCACCAGGGTCATCACCCAGTTGGTGGTCAAGGTGCGGAACTTCAGAAATTCAGAACGTAGCACGCCCCAGAAGGTCAGCTTACGTTCAGCAAAACGAGAATGGTTGGCCTGCGCGGACGCGACAGAAACAGGTGCGGTAGTCATAAGTTAGTTCTCCTGTGCTGAAGTTGAGGACCAAGGGGTTTCTGAGTCTGAGGCATCTGCCTGAGCCGGGGTGCTATCTGAGGTGCTTGCACCAAGGTTCTGCTGAGGGGTAGCAAAGCTAGCCGAAGTGTATTCCACATCGTCGCGGGTCATATTCATATAGACCTGCTCCAGGGTAGATTTTTGCGGGGTCAGCTCATGCACAAGCACACCAGCCGCCTGCGCCAGGCGGGCTAGGCCGCGGGCGTCCGCATGTTCGACCATCAGCCCATCTGTTTCAAGAGCAGTGACGGTGTGACCGGCTTCCTTCAGAATCGGAGCCAAAACATCACGGGCATCAGTACGCACCAGCACCTTATTCTCATCACCAATTTTCAAGAACTCTTCCATGGGGCAGTTAGCCAGTAAACGCCCACGACCAATCACGATAAGGTCATCTGCGGTCTGAGACATCTCGCTCATCAGGTGGGAGGAAATCAGCACAGCACGCCCCTCTGAAGCCAGGTAACGAGCTAGATTACGCACCCATATAACACCCTCAGGGTCAAGACCGTTTACAGGCTCATCAAGAATGACGTTCTGAGGGTCACCCAGCAAGGCCGCAGCAATACCCATACGCTGGCCCATGCCCAAGGAGAAGCCCTTAACCTTCTTCTTCGACACCGCAGCCAGACCGGTCATCTCAATGACCTCATCAACACGAGATTTAGGGATACCGTGGGTCAGCGCCAGCGAGCGCAGGTGGGCTACCCCATTACGCCCGGGGTGCATGGCTTTAGCATCAAGGAGGGTACCAACGGAAGTTAGCGGGCTCTTGAGGCAGCGGTAGGGCTGCCCATCGACCAGGGCGCTGCCCTTGGAGGGGTTTTCTAGGCCTACTAGCATGCGCATGGTGGTGGATTTGCCGGCACCGTTGGGCCCAAGGAAGCCGGTTACCTTGCCGTTGGGTACGGTGAAGCTGATGTCGTTGACGGCTATTTTGGGGCCGTAGTTTTTGGTGAGGTTTCTGACCTCGAGCATGAGTCTCCCCTTGTTGTGTGACGCTATCGTTATTTAACACTAGGGGGTTAGGCTAATAAAATCATCAGCCTGCGGAATGAGTTTTCGCCATTCCCCGGTATGAGAACTCAGCGAGAGGGGCGGTTACTGGCCTGGCTAGGCCAGGTTGTCTTTGCCCCATTCCAGTAGGCGGGCAGTGGCTTCGTCCTTACCTAGGGCACCTTCGTCTAGGCGCAGGTTGAGCAGGAACTTGTAGGCTTGGCCTACCTGGGGGCCAGGCTTAATGCCGAGAATCTGCATGATTTCTTCGCCGTCCAAATCGGGGCGGATAGAGTTGAGTTCTTCTTGCTCAGCAAGTTCGTCGATACGGCGTTCTAGATCATCGTAGGCGGAGGCGATGCGGTTGGCTTTGCGCCTGTTGCGGGTGGTGACGTCCGCCCGGGTGAGCCGGTGCAGGCGCTCTAGCAGGGCCCCAGCATCGCGAACGTAGCGGCGCACAGCCGAATCTGACCAGCCGGCGTCCCCGTAGCCGTAGAAGCGCATGTGCAGTTCTACCAGGCGGGCAACAGCCTTGATGGTGTCATTATCGAAGCGCAGTTCGCGCATACGTTTCTTGGTCAGCTTAGCCCCCACCACATCGTGGTGTAGGAAGCTCACTGACCCGTTGCTCTCAAATTTGCGGGTGGCAGGCTTGCCAATATCGTGCATAAGCGCAGCAAAGCGCAGGATGAAGTCGGGGCCGGGCACAGGGCCGTCCGCGCCGGTTTCTAAGGCGGCCGCCTGCTCCATAACGGTCAGGGAGTGCTGGTAGACGTCCTTATGGTGGTGGTGCTCATCGACTTCCAGTTTCAGGGCCGGAATCTCAGGGAGAACAAAGGACGCTAGCCCCGACTCCACCAGCAAGTCAACACCGCGGCGTGGTGCCTTGCCGCAGATTAGTTTGACCAGTTCATCGCGTACACGCTCAGCCGAAATAATCTGGATACGGTCGGCCATATCGACCATGGCCTCAAAGACCTCGGGGGCCAGATCAATATCCAGGCGGGAGGCGAAGCGGGCAGCGCGCATCATGCGCAGCGGGTCGTCAGAGAAGGACGCCTGTGGGGTACCGGGGGTGCGGATAATGCCCTTCCGCAGGTCCTCCTGGCCCCCAAAGGGGTCAACCAGTTCGAGGGAGGGCAGGCGCAGGGCCATGGAGTTGATGGTGAAGTCGCGGCGGAAGAGGTCTTCCTTCAAATCTGTACCGAAAGCGACCACCGGCTTGCGGGAATCAGGGTCGTACTTTTCAGCACGGTAGGTGGTGATTTCAACCATCTCATTGCCCTTGCGGATGCCGATGGTGCCGTACTCCTTGCCAATCTCCCAGGTAGCGTCAGCCCAACCATCCACCACAGCCAGGGTTTCATCGGGAGTGGCGTTGGTAGTGAAGTCCAAATCTACCGAAGTTTCCCCCAAAAACAGGTCACGGACGGGTCCGCCCACCAGGGCCAGCTCGAAGCCAGCGCGGGCGAATAGCTCGCCCGCCTCAAGTGCTACCGGGTGAATGAGGGAAGTATCAAAAACATGCGCCATAACCCTTCAATCGTGCCAGCAAACCGCATAAGTTACCACTTACACCCTCAACTTTTAAAACATCACCCCTCTCTATCGGTTAAGGTAGAGACATGACTTTTCCTATTCCCCGGGCACCAAAGAAGCGGGCTTTCACGCCCGTTGCTGCCATGCCCACGGTTGAGGAGGTCTCTGCAGGCGGCGTCATCGTCAACTTTGACGACCGCAACCTGCCCGTTGCCATCATCGCCCGCATCAACCGTGGCGGGCGTCTGGAATGGTGTCTGCCCAAGGGTCACCCCGAGGGGGACGAGTCCAAGGTGGCAGCTGCGGCCCGCGAAATTGAAGAAGAAACCGGCATCTCTGGCGATGTGATTACCTCGCTGGGGTCCATTGACTACTGGTTCAACGTTTCGGGTCACCGCGTGCATAAGACGGTTCACCACTTCTTGTTCTCCGCAACCGGTGGCGAGCTCACCACCGAGAACGACCCTGACCACGAGGCGGTTGACGTTGCCTGGGTCAATATTGATGATTTGGGGCGTAGACTCTCGTTCCCGAACGAGCGGCGCATCGCTGAGATTGCCCGTGAGTACATCATTCACCAGCTCTCCTAGCTGACTGAGTAGATAAGGATTCCCGTGGCACGTTCCGGTGCTTTATCCAGCGCAATTATGGCCGCTGGTACGCTCGTTTCGAGG
>JAXFPK010000155.1:0-25646 GCA_034179845.1 Rothia sp. (in: high G+C Gram-positive bacteria)
GCTCAATGGTGCTACCGGGCTCGCCAGCGACGCGGTCAAGGGTAACCAGGTCTCCAACTGAGACCTTTTCCTGGCGGCCGCCAGCGCGGACAATTGCGTATGCCACTTGGGAACTCACTTCTTCTTGACGTCATTTTAATGATTCAGAACAACTCCCCTGCAAGGAACTGGGGCGCAACAGCAAGGTGGTGGCCCTGTTTGCCCAGGGGTACCGGGCGACTTCAGGATCTATCGTTCTGAGGTGGTTTGGCCTTACCCCATATGGAATATGCCTAGCTGAGTCCACGCTAACGCTTGCTTGTGGAAACAACACCGACTCACCAGTTTACGTGGTGAGTCGGTACTGGGCAAGATATGTGGTGAACCCCTCAGAAGGCATGGCAGAGCTTGCGCTCGCTGCGAGCTTGCCATACCTCCTGATAGGTTCTTTCCCTTATTTACCTGCCCGCTTGATATCTGCAGCCGAAACACCAACACCAAGCATGACGGGGGCGTCACCCTGGGAAGCTACGGGCTTTTTAGCCTGGTCGATGCTGGCAAGAACAGAGCTACCGGTTGCCGCGGCAAGCTCCTGAGTACGAACCTCAGTTGAGCCAGCACCTGAGCTCACCGCGCGGCGGGCACGACGCTTCTTACGGGGTGCCTCGCCAGGAGCGGCTACAGGTGCGGACGCCTCAGCGGGGGTTTCACTGGGAGCCTCAACCTTCTTGCCCGGTGTAGCAACACCGGTAACAGCCGGATCAGCTACAACCTCAATAGGAGCCACATACTTAACGTCGGAGCTAGAAGCACGGCGGGGCTTGCGGTTGCGCCCCTTAGCGGTCTCGTCCTGGCTACGGGCTCCACGGCGATCGGTGCGGTCGGCACGGTCGTTGCGGTCTGCGCGGTCGTTGCGGTCTGCACGGCCTGCTTGGTCGTAACGGCCAGAACGCTCACCGGCAGTAGCTTCTTCCCCTTCACGAGGCTCATAGTCACGCCCAGCCTTCTGCGAAGCACGGGCACGAGCCTCAGCTGCACGAATAGCATCCAAACGAGCCGAATTCTGGGTGAAACGAGAATCAACCTCAGGGTCAACATCCAAAGAGGCATCAGAGTTAGCTGAGAAATCATCTGCAGAGATTTCTTCGCGCTTCTTACCGCCACGGCGCTTGGACTGGTTGCGCGAACGTCCGCGCTGACCAGAGCGATCCTCGCTCTCAGCACCATCTTCAGCGTCAAAGACAGCAGCCAGAGACTCAAGAGTGAAAGAGCCCTGCTCCCCCATTCTCTCTTCAGGCTCAGGCTCTACACCGGTGGGAAGCTCAATGACCTCGTCCCCAATAGTGAGCACCTGCTCACCGTGGCCCTCCTGGGTGCGCTGATTCTCCAGCTCCTGCCCAGACTCAGCCCGGCGATTACGCTTGCGGCGCTTACGCTTACGGGCAGACTTCGACTCAGCCTCGCCCTGCTCATCCTCAGTGTGGGAACTAGCTGCAACAATATTAGCTAGGGCAGCCTTGCGAGCCTCAGTCTTCTGCTCGTTCTCTTCATCAACCTCAGCGAAGTCACGGCGGTTCTGAGCCTTCTGGTTGCGGTAGCGCTTACGGTCATCACGCTCAGCGCGGTGAATGAAATCGCTAGCACCCCCGGTGCGGCCCTTCAAGGGCTGATCGTGTACTAGAATACCGCGGCCAGCGCAGGCCTCACAGGGTTCTGAGAAGACTTCCAGCAGGCCAGTACCCATCCGCTTACGGGTCATCTGCACCAAACCTAGTGAGGTCACCTCAGCAACCTGGTGCTTAGTACGGTCGCGCCCCAGACACTCCACCAGACGGCGAAGAACCAGGTCACGGTTAGATTCGAGCACCATGTCAATGAAGTCAATCACCACGATGCCGCCAATATCGCGCAGGCGCAGCTGGCGCACAATTTCCTCGGCCGCTTCCAGGTTATTCTTGGTTACGGTTTCTTCCAGGTTACCGCCAGAGCCAGTGAACTTACCGGTGTTCACATCCACCACAGTCATAGCCTCAGTACGGTCAATCACCAAGGAACCACCAGAAGGCAGGTAGACCTTGCGGTCCAGGGCCTTAGCCAGTTGTTCTTCGATACGGTAGTGGTCAAAGAGGTCATCGTCCTCCTCCCACTTTTTGAGGCGGTTCAGCAGATCAGGGGCAACATAGGTAACGTAAGCTTCGATGGCGTCCCAGGCATCTGAGCCTTGAACCATCATCGAGGTGAAATCTTCATTGAAGACATCGCGCACGGTCTTAATGGTCAGGTCAGGCTCCTGGTAGAGCAGCTCAGGGGCCAGCACCTTACGGGACTCACTCTTAGCCTGAATTTCTTCCCACTGCACCCGCAGGCGGTTGATGTCATTGCTCAGCTCTTCTTCGCTGGCACCTTCAGCGGCGGTACGGACAATCACACCGGCGTCCTCAGGCAGACGATCCTTGAGAATCTTCTTCAGACGCTGACGCTCAACATCGGGCAGCTTACGAGAGATACCGGTCATGGAGCCACCGGGCACATAGACCAGGTAGCGGCCCGGAAGGGAAACCTGGCTGGTGAGGCGAGCGCCCTTGTGCCCTACGGGGTCTTTGGTGACCTGCACGAGTACTGAATCGCCTGCTTTGAGGGCGTTTTCGATTTTGCGGGGGGCACCGTCAAGACCGGTGACATCCCAGTTGACTTCACCAGCGTAGAGTACGGCGTTGCGGCCTCGGCCGATGTCAACGAAGGCAGCTTCCATGGAGGGTAGTACGTTTTGTACCTTGCCTAGGTAGACGTTGCCGATGAGGGAGTCTTGCTGGGTTTTGGAGACAAAGTGCTCTGCTAGGATCCCGTCTTCAAGTACGCCGATTTGGATGCGGTCGTCCTTTTGGCGAACTAGCATCTGGCGGTCCACTGATTCGCGGCGGGCAAGGAATTCTGCTTCGGTGATGACCTGGCGGCGGCGGCCGGTGGCGCGTGTTTCGCGGCGGCGTAGGCGCTTGGCTTCTAGGCGGGTTGATCCGCGGACGCCGGTGACCCGGTTAGTGCTGTGTGAGTCAGATAGGCGCGGGGCGCGAACCTTCACGATGGTGTCTTCGGGGTCGCCGTCGGTGCCGCCTTCAAATTCTAGGTCGGCGTCCCCGCGGCGGCGGCGACGGCGGCGGTGGGAGGTGACTTCGGGGTCAAGATCAGCTAGGCGGCGTTCGCGTCGTTCTGCTTCTTCGGCTTGGCGGCGGGCTTCTTTTTCAGCCCGTAGCTGCTCCATGATTTCGTCCATGTTGGGCGAGTAGAAGAGCATGTTGTTAGAGCTTACGGCTGCATTGACCTGGGCGAGTTCTTCTTCCTTGATTTCGCGCAGGCTCTTCTGGGGCGTGGGAGACTCTTGAGTATTTTCTGTGGTGGTTTGCTCGGTCTGGTCTACAGCTGTCTCGGTTTCTTCTGCGGTAGCCTCAGTTTCTGTGTCGACTGTCTGTGTGTCGGCGGCCTCCGTGGCCTCTTCCTTATCGGGACTCTTGGCCGGGGCTTCTTCCGCCTCAGTGTTTGCTTCGGTAACCGGCTGTGTGGCTGCGGTTGCTTCTGCAGCCTGGGTTTCTTCGAGGTTTTCTGTTACCTCGGGCTGTTCGCTGCTCATCAGCGATCACTCTCCTTGTATTCGTATGCCCCTGCCGCACCAACGGTCTTGCCTGCAGTCGGTGGTCCCTACCTCTTGAGGGTGGTCCGCCGAAATCCTTGTTTACCCGGCAGAGCCATAGCTCCTTGGCGTGCTCGACAGGTCAAGGCTTCTGTGCGCCATGTCGAGGGGTGCCGGGCCAGCGGCAACAACCCGAGTCAGCGCTAGGGCTGAATGGTGTGGGGCCTGTCGGTAAGGACGCTTGCCGGTAGGCAGTACGTCACCGGCCGTCTCGGGGTGCCTGCTGGGTAGTGTCACCGCGTGCGGGCGGCACACTACCACACTCATTCTCTCACACCCTGGCTATTTTCACCCCATCAAAATCCAACTGGCCCCCTACCCTACTGGCCGCAGTCTGTGGCCTGGCCCCATGCGTCCTTACCTGGGAACTTAGTAAAGAACACTTCCTTGTGGTCTGTACAAGAGGGCTGGTGTGGTCTCTGACCCGTACTATGGAAAGGAAAGATTTATACAGTCAAAGGATTCACCGTGTCTATCCCCGTGAACACCCCCCATACTGATAGTGATATCAGCCAGGCCCAGCGTGATCGCCGGTTCGGCTGGTTCACCCTCATTCCCGGCCTACTAGCCTTCGTCTCTGGGGCTATCTTGGTCTATGAGCGCCTGCAAATTTATATGGACGGCGCCCACAAGTCAGTGTGCGACATTAACGCCCTGCTCAACTGCGGCACCGTCATGCGCACCTGGCAGGCTGAGGCTTTCGGCTTCCCTAACCCCTTTATCGGTATCGCAGGTTATGCTATCGTCCTCACTATCTCCACTGCCCTCATCGCTGGGGCATCATTTGCCCGCTGGTACTGGGTGGCCATGCAGGTGGGCCACACCCTGGCCATGGCCTTTGTGCTCTGGCTCTGGTACAACACCACCTTTGATATCAACGCTCTTTGCCTCTTTTGCATGATTGTGTGGGTGATGCAGACTATCATCTTCGTGAAGGTCACGACCCGCAATATCCATGCCGGGGTTATACCTGCTTCTGAGAGTATCCGCCAGGCTGCCCCTAACTGGACTTGGTTCTCTATCATCTTGGTCTGCATCTTAGTCTTCGGTATTATTTTCATCCGCTTCTTCGATGTGATCATGGGAATGTTCTAAGCCCTTCCTCAACACCAAAAGGCCGGGGCCCCTATAGTGGGGGCCCCGGCCTTTTACATGCTCAGGTGACTGGCAGCTAGGAGCCAAACCAGAGCGCAATTTCCCTTTCTGCAGACTGTGCTGAGTCCGAACCGTGCACTAGGTTCCTCTGCGCTCCCTCCCCCAGCTCCGGCCAAAGTCCCCGCGGATAGTACCAGGGGCGGCCGTAGTGGGGTTAGACGAACCCATCAGGTTCCGAGCACCTTCCACCACTCTCTCGCCCTCTAGCACCAGCGCCACCAGAGGCTCAGAGCCCATATAAGATACCAGCGGCTCAAAGAAAGACTTACCCCTATGCTCAACATAGTGCTCTTCTAAAAGCTGGTAAGAAGGCACCAGCATTTTCAGTTCAACAATCCGGTAGCCTTTTTAGGCAGGGTTAGCTTTCTCCCATTCCTCCTGCTCTTTGGCGCGCACAGCGTTCTCAGCATCTAGCCGGGCACCGCGCGTCACCGCATACCAGTAGGCCACAGCAAAAGCCGCACCCACAAAGAACATAGATGGTAGGGCAAAACCCACAAGGATCAGGGCCCCTTGCAGGGCGTACCCCAGGTGGTAACCCCACGGCTTCTTCAAGAAGGCCGGGGCCACCACCAGGGCTGCTGCCAGGGCTAAACCAAGGGCCCAAATGACGACCTTGACCCAGGTGGGGGCACCAAAATGGTGACCGAAAATGGCCAAGGTCGCAAAGAAAGCAACCAGGGACTCAAGCGAAAGCACCATGGAGGTAAACATGACCTTGATAGAGCGCAGCTTCTTAGGCTGGCCCGGGCGCCATTCACGCTGGGCGCGCGTCATTCTCACCATCATCTTCCCCTAGAGCCCCAGCAGGGTGCTAGCTTCGCCCACCACGGTAATAGAACCAGTCACCAGTACAGCAGAGTTCAAGTTAGGCACATCAGCTGCTGCCGTCACCGCTGCCGAGAGAGCATCAGGGATATTCTCATAGGTCTCGATAGCATCTTCATCAAAACCAGCATCAAGAGCCAGCTGGGCTAGCTCTTCAGGGGCAATAGCACGCGGGGAATCTGACCTGGTCAGATGCAACACAGTGCGCCAATCAGCCCGGTCAACATACTCATCAAAGAGCACATTCAGCATGGACTGGGCATCCTTTTCACCCAAAACACCCACCAGCAGATGCAACTCCTCAAAGCTGAAAGACTCCTTGAAGGCAGCAGCAGAAGCAGCCACCCCGTGAGAGTTATGGGCAGCATCCAGCACCACCAGAGGCTCCCTACGAGCCACCTCAAGACGACCCGGCGAGCGCACCTCACCAAAGGCCAACTTCACCAAATCAGGGTTCAGCTCTTTTTCTCCCCCACCCAAGAAAGCCTCAACTGCCGCCAGGGCAAGGGCGGCGTTCTGGGCCTGATGGGCCCCGAAAAGGGGCAGGGCTATCTCTTCATACCGGCCAGCTAAACCCTGGATGGTCAGTAGCTGCCCGCCCACACCAGCGGTACGCTCCACGGTGCCGAACTCTACACCTTCAAAACGGTAGTCGGCCTTGTGGGATCGGGCAGCTTCCAGGAGCACCTGGGCGGCAGAAGGGTCTTGGGCGGCAGAGACCAAAAAGCCGCCGTCCTTAATAATTCCTGCCTTCTCCCCGGCAATCTCAGCCAGGGTCTGCCCCAGCATGTCGGTGTGGTCCAGGCCGATGGGAGTAACCACAGATACGGTAGCCTCAGCAACGTTAGTGGCGTCCCAGCAGCCCCCGATACCGACCTCAAGCACCATGACGTCCACCGGTTCGTCCGCAAAAATAGCGAAAGCCAGAATGGTCAGGGCTTCAAAGTAGGTGATGCGGGGCGCGCCAGCTGCCTCAAGTTCAGCGTCCACCATCTGCAGGTAGGGCTGAATCTCATCCCAGATACGCACGAAAGTGGAATCTGCCACCGGTTCCCCATCGATAGAGATCCGCTCGGTGACCTTAGAAATATGGGGGCTGGTGTAGCGGCCCACCCGGATATCGTGGGCCATGAGCAGGCGCTCGACCATGCGGGCGGTTGAGGTTTTACCGTTGGTTCCGGTGATGTGAATGACCGGGGCTGCCTTATGCGGTTCACCCAGAATTTCTACGGCACGGTCCATAGCGTCCAGGCGGGGGGCCATCTTGTGCTCAGGGGCACGAGCCAGCAGGTCCGCATACACCGAGGCCAGGCCGGGGGCGTCATCAGCACGCGCGCCCTCGGCAGCGATCTCGGCAAATACGGGGTCAAGCTCCATTTTGTCCTTGGTCATTTAGGCCTTCTTCACAGTCGCTGAGAATTCAGCGCCTTCCAGGTAGTTCACTGACACAGCCAGGGTCTCACCAGCTACCAGTTCCTCATGCTTCTTAAGAGCCTCAAGGTCAGCAGCAGGGGCGGTGATGGTTAGCTCGATACGGTCTGAGACGTTCAGGCCAGCGTCCTTACGTTCAGACTGGATGGCGCGGACGGCATCGCGGGCAGTACCCTCAGCCCGCAGCTCATCGGTCAAAGTGGTGTCAAGGACCAAGAAGCCACCACCGGGCAGAACAGAGACAGCCCGCTCAGCAGCACCATCAGTTTCTGCTACCACGGTTTCTAGCTCGTACTCACCAGGCTCCAGGGCCATATTGTCAGGGCCAACCACCACGGTGCCGTCCTCGGTGACCTTCCAGTCCCCGCTCTTAGAGGCCTTGATAGCGACCTGAACCTGCTTGCCCAGGCGGGGGCCAGCGGCGCGGGCATTGACCTTAAGCTGCTGGGAGATACCAAAGTCAGCAGGAGCCACCTGGGCAGCATCCAAGAGTTCTACCGCCTTGATGTTGAGCTCATCAGCAATGATGGACTCAAAAGTGCCAGCTAAATCCTTACCGCCGGCAACGGCCACAGTCAGGGCTGCTAGAGGCTGGCGCACACGCAACTTGTGGGCCTTACGCAGGGCAGAACCAGCGGACGCCACAGTGCGGGTAGTCTCCATGAGGGCAAGTAGTTCTGCCTCATCCTTGAAGTCTTCCGGTGAGGGCAGATCAGTCAGGTGCACCGAACGCTCCCCGGTCAGGCCGCGGTAGATTTCTTCGGTGGTCAGCGGCAGCAAAGGTGCAGCTACCTTCACGAAGGTGACCAGGGCGGTGTAGAGCACGTCGAAAGCGGCGGGATCTTCATTGAAGAAGCGCTCGCGGGAGCGGCGCACGTACCAGTTGGTCAGGGCATCAGTGTAGGTGCGCAGGGCCTCACAGGCTGCTGAGATGTCGTAGGAGTCCATGGCCTCGGTGACTTCAGCAACTAGCTGGCGGGTCTTGCCCAAGATGAAGCGGTCCATGACATGCTGCCCCTCGGTGACCAGCTTAGCCTCGTAGCCTGCGCCATTGTTAGCGGCGTTAGTGTAAAGGGCAAAGAAGTGGTAGACGTTCCACAGGGGCAGCATGACTTGGCGTACACCCTCACGGATACCCTGCTCGGTGACAATCAGGTTGCCGCCGCGCAGGATCGGGGATGACATGAGGAACCAGCGCATGGCGTCCGAACCATCGCGGTCCAGAACCTCAGAGACATCCGGGTAGTTACGCAGGGACTTAGACATCTTCTGACCATCCGAGCCCAGAACGATACCGTGGGCGATCACGTTCTCAAAGGCGGTGCGGTCAAAGAGGGCAGTTGCCAGGATGTGCATGGTGTAGAACCAGCCGCGGGTCTGGCCGATGTACTCCACAATGAAATCTGCCGGGTAGTGGGCCTCGAACCACTCCTTGTTTTCAAAGGGGTAGTGGAACTGGGCGAAGGGCATAGAACCGGAGTCGAACCAGACGTCCAGCACGTCTTCTACACGGCGCATGGTGGACTTGCCGGTGGGGTCATCGGGGTTGGGGCGGGTCAGCTCATCAATGTAGGGGCGGTGCAAATCAACGTCGCCGTCCTTATTCAGGGGCAGGCGGCCAAAGTCAGCTTCCAGCTCAGCCAGGGAGCCGTAGACGTCGGTGCGAGGGTAGTTAGGGTCATCAGAAACCCAGACCGGGATGGGAGAACCCCAGAAGCGGTTACGGGAGATGGACCAGTCGCGGGCATTTTCAACCCACTTACCGAACTGGCCCTGCTTGACGTTCTCAGGGATCCAGTTAATGTTCTCATTCAGCTCGCTCATGCGGGCCTTGAAGTCAGTAACGCGCACATACCAGGAGGTGATAGCACGGTAGACCAAAGGGGTGCGGCAGCGCCAGCAGTGGGGGTAAGAGTGCACATAGGATTTCTCGCGAATCAACACACCCTCAGCCTTGAGGGTATTGATGATGGTGCGGTTAGCATCAAAAATCTGCACGCCAGCAACATCAGCCAAGGGAGCACCCTCAGCTAGAGAAGCGTCAGCGAAAAGGTCCAGGAACTTAGCGCCCTCGTCGATAGAAAGAATGACGGGAATACCGTAGCTCTCACAGACCTTCTGGTCATCCTCACCATAGGCAGGTGCCTGGTGGACCAGACCGGTACCATCGGTGGTGGTCACATAATCAGCAACCAGAATCTGCCAGGCTTTTTCAGTGCCGAACTTTTCGGTGTCAGTGAAGTAATCCCACAGGGGTGCATAGCGCACGCCCTCCAGCTGAGCGCCGGTGTAAGTGGCGGTCACAGCCTCACGGGCAGCGTCCACGGGATTTTCAGCATCCCCGTAGCCAAGGTCCTTAGCGTACTCCCCCAGCAGGTCGGCAGCTAAGAGGAAACGACGCCCCTCCAACACACCAGCACCGGGAACCACAACATAGCTGATCTCAGGGCCAACAGCCAGGGCCTGGTTGGTGGGCAGGGTCCAGGGGGTAGTGGTCCAGGCGATAGCCTCAACCCCGGCCAAGGCCTCTGCAACGGTCTTATCAGTAGCCAGGGAGGTATCACCAGTGATACGGAAGGCCACGGTCACGGAGGGGTCTTGACGGTCCTTGTAGACGTCATCGTCCATACGCAGCTCGTGGTTAGATAGGGGGGTTTCGTCCTTCCAGCAGTAAGGCAGCACGCGGAAACCCTCATAGGTCAGGCCCTTATCGTACAGCTGCTTGAAAGCCCAAATCACAGACTCCATGTACTCTACGTTCAGAGTCTTGTAGTCGTTCTCAAAGTCCACCCAGCGGGCCTGGCGAGTAACGTACTCTTCCCATTCCTTGGTGTACTTGAGCACAGATTCGCGGGCAGCATCATTGAAGTTATCGATACCCATCTCGATAATCTGCTGCTTATCAGTCATACCCAACTGCTTCATCGCTTCAAGCTCAGCAGGCAGGCCGTGGGTATCCCAGCCAAAGCGGCGTTCAACCTTGTGGCCGCGCTGGGTCTGGTAGCGGGCTACCAGGTCCTTAACATAACCGGTCAGCAGGTGGCCGTAGTGGGGCAAGCCATTAGCAAAAGGAGGGCCATCATTGAAGACGAACTCGTTGGCGCCGTTCTCACCAGCCTCACGGTTATCGATGGAGGCTTGGAAGGTTCCATCATTCTTCCAGTAATCCAGCACTGCTTCTTCGAGTGCGGGGAAAGAGGGGGAAGGAGCTACAAAACTGGCTCCACTTGCGCTTGCCTTGGGATAAACAGGCTTCTTGGTCATGGTTGCACCCTTAGGTTCTTGTCTGCCTAGTACTTGGGGTGCAAGGACGCCTGCCCACCCCCGCCTGCTCGACGGGTGAGAAACCTGCGCGGTACCACCTTGCTTACCGGCTAGCGTGCCGGTCGCTTCATGACTGCTGTGACGGGCTTACCCGCCCGGTTCTACTAAGATTTTCATCTGTTCTTCCGGGGCGCTCGCCGGTGATTGCCGGGTCAGTACGCTGGTTGTGTTCCTATTCTAAGTGGATTTGAGGTCACTGTCGAACCTACTTCCTACCCTGCTTTCACTGAGCAAGATGGAGCTTTTAAAAGAACTGCGCTGGCACCCCAGCCTCGCATGAGCGGGGTGGACTACCAGCGCAGTGTCAGTAGGGTGATGAGCCACTACACAAGCTATTACGGGCTCACCCGTCCCATCTGCCGGTTACATCTATTCCGCGCACTCCCCTCGCCGCAACGAAATACGGGGGTGTGCAGGTACAACCAACACCAGGATTGCTCACCGGCCATCCACCGGGTCTGTGCAACTTTCTCTATTTTATGCCGGTTACCCACAGGTGTCTAACGGTTTATCAGGCAAACACAGCCCGCCAAAATCACATCCAAGAGAGAGTTACAAAGGTGTGAGACTACATATAGTGCCCAGCAACCACAACGACCCCTAGATAAGGGAATGCACAACCAGATAGATGTGAGCGATTGGGCACAAATTACAATTCTTACCCCTGGCTTACCCTAGTATTTTCCCCTCCCTGACCGCTGACGTCCGCGCCCCTTCTTCCAATGAGTGCCCATCAGAGTCTCGAAGCGCTTATGCCGCCAGTGGGCACTACGAGAGTCTGGTGGACATCTAGCGGTAGCGAGCACGGCAGAAGGCTCGCTCCACCTTAGTTTTAAGATCATGCGGACGCTGGGTAAGCTCGTCCCAGGTTACTCGAAGCACCTCCCACCCCTGCCCTCGCAGTAGAGCCTCGCGCTCATTTTGCCGCCCAAAGACGTCCTCACGCTGACCAAACTGGGTATATTTAATCTGCCCATCAAACTCAACAATGATATTGAAATCTGGCCAAGCAAAATCTGCTCTGAACTGCTGCCCGTAAACCCCAATCACATACTGCTCAACAGGTCGAGGCAACCCACACCTCATCAGAAAAAGCCGGAGTAAGCTCTCTCCCGGTGACTCGCTGAGAGGGCTTACAGTATCTGCGATAAGGCGAGCCTGCACAGAGCCACGACCAGACATTCCCCGCAAAGCACCTACCAGCTCTTGATACTCAATCTGCCGCAAAGAACTATCGGCAAGCACGAGCGCCTCTTCAAAATCCATCACTCGCATACAGTGGAGAACCGTATCTAGCGGAGCGGTCACAGCCACACCTAAACGCCTCTGGGTTTCATACCGCTTGTTTCTATGCCGAATAATCCGAGGCGTAGGGTTCCCATGAGACTGACCCACTGTATGAATAGAAGTAGGTGTATGGAGTAACCACATATCATGAACCGCTGCCGCTGAAGAGTGGGACAAGACCGAGGTTTTGAGTCGGCTTCTGCCAAACCCAATAATCTGAGCCAGATACTGTTGACTAGGGTAAAGCTGAGAATAGAAGGTACTTTCTATGTAGCTTGCGTAGCCAAGCCGCCGGTACTGGCCACGAGCGACTGCACGGGCGAGGGCGTCTTTGTTCATGCCTCGTGCAGATAAATCCTCTGTAGTCTGCACAGCCATAGCAATTTCTTCCGGTGTTTTCATGTTCAGATTATTAGTAACATCAGATGAATACCACCAGGTAGGTGTCTCCTGTGGAGAGCGGTTTGCGCCTTGGGGTGTTGTGGATGCAGTAAAAGTGGTGAAGCTGCGGCGCAGTATGACGCAGCTGAACTGAGTGTCCACAAGAATCTTGCACCGCCCACCAGAGAGATAAGCACTCCGAGAGTCTGGTGGGCACTCAAAGACGCTAGCTGGCCCGATGCGCCGCTAAACTTGGGTGCAAGTATTACCAAGGAGAAGATGATGCCCCTCATTAACGTCTCGTACGCCTCGGCCCAGTCTGAGGAGAAAAAAGCAGAACTCATTGCTGAGCTCACCCGCACTTATGCCCGGGTGATGGGAACTAAAGAGAGTTCAGTGTGGGTGATGCTCAATGAGGTGCCGCGCACCGACTGGGGTGTGGGCGGGCAACCGTTAGCGGCCCTTGATGCGGTGACCGCTAGAGGTAACCAGGGGTAACTAGCGGTAAGGACGCCGGCCGCACCTGCCCAGGGCACAGCCCGGGGCGTGCCACAATGGTAACTATGCGTATTTTGTCTATTCAGTCTGCTGTTGCCTACGGCCACGTAGGTAATTCAGCCGCCGTTTTTCCCCTGCAGCGCCTTGGCCACGAGGTCATGCCCGTCAACACTGTTCTGTTCTCAAACCACACCGGCTACGGGGCCTGGCGTGGCCCACTCATCTCAGGCGATGACGTCCGTGAGATTGTCACCGGCATTGAAGAGCGGGGCGGCCTGACCGACACTGCCCTGGTCATTTCTGGCTACCAGGGTGGCTCATCGATTGGCGATGCCATCCTCGATGCCGTTGCCAAAGCCCGGGCGGCAAACCCCAAGGTCCTCTACTCCTGCGACCCGGTACTAGGTAACGCCACCAGCGGCTGCTTTGTCTCCCCAGAGGTGCAAGAGCTGATTCGTGACCGTGTGATTCAGCACGCCGACATCATCACCCCCAACCAGTTCGAACTAGGTTTTGTGACCGGCACCGACCCCAAGACCATGGATGAGGTACTCGACTCTGTGGCTGCCGCCCAGAAGATTGGCCCCCAGACCGTGCTGGTCACCAGCGTCAACACCCCTGAAACCCCTGAAGATTCCATTCAGATGCTAGCTGTTTCAGGTGATGAAGCCTGGCTGATTACTACACCGCGCCTGCCTATGAAAGCCAACGGCTCAGGGGACGTCACCCAGGCCCTCTTTGCCTCCCACTTCGCCTCAGGTAAGAGCCTGAAAGAGGCCCTGGAGCTGACCACCGCCAGCGTCTACGAGCTGCTGAAGAACACCCTGGCCTCAGGCCAGCGTGAACTGCAACTGGTTGAATCCCAGCAGGCCTACGTTGAACCGGCCCAGACCTTTGAGGCTGTAGCGGTTAAGCGCTAAGAGCTACTAGAGGGCTCAAGGGTTTTTACCCAGTGGACGGAGTTCTCCCGCTGACTGTAGTCAATCTGACCTGCATAAGAAATCTATCCGTGAGAGAATAGGCACCATGGCTGAAATCAACCAGGGCACAGACACGCCCGCAGAAAACACCGTAGAAATTACCGTCCCCACAAAGCCCGGCCTTGAAGGCCTCGAAAAGAAGTTCACCGAGAACTGGGCCGCCAACAAGACCTACGCTTTCGATACGAACACCACCCGCGAGCAGGTCTACTCCATCGATACCCCGCCGCCGACCGCGTCCGGCTCCCTGCACGTCGGTCACATGTTCTCCTACACCCAGACCGACGTCATCGCCCGCTACCAGCGCATGAAGGGTAAGAACGTCTTCTACCCCCTGGGTTGGGACGATAACGGCCTGCCCACCGAACGCCGCGTACAGAACTACTATGGGGTTCTCTGCGACCCCGCAATCCCCTACGACCCTGATTTCACAGCTCCTGAAAAGCCGGCCAAGAACCAGCGCGACTGGCCCCGCATTTCCCGCAGAAACTTCATCGAACTGTGTGAAATCCTGGCAGTAGAAGACGAAAAGGTCTTCGAAGAGCTCTTCACCACCCTGGGTCTTTCCGTTGACTGGTCGCACACCTACCGCACCATCGACGCCCACTCCCGCAAGGTCTCCCAGCTGGCCTTCCTCAACGACCTGGCAAGCGGGGATGCTTACATGGCAGAAGCACCCACCATGTGGGATGTCACCTTCCGCACCGCAGTTGCCCAGGCAGAACTTGAAGATAAGGAACGCCCCGGCGCCTACCACCGCATCTCCTTCCACCGAGAGAACGGCGAAAAGGTCTGGATCGAAACCACCCGCCCCGAACTTCTGCCCTCCTGTGTAGCCCTGGTTGCCCACCCCGATGATGAGCGCTACAAGCCCCTCTTTGGCACCAAGGTCACCTCGCCCCTCTTCGGTGTAGAAGTTGAGATCAAGGCCCACCCTCTGGCCCAGCCCGATAAGGGCGCCGGTATCGCCATGATTTGTACCTTCGGTGACACCACCGACGTCACCTGGTGGCGTGAACTGCAGCTACCCACTCGCGCCCTCATCGGCCGTGACGGTCGCTTCTCCGCCGACACCCCCGAGTGGATTACCTCTGCTGAGGGCCGCGAACGCTACGAGCGTATGGCTGGTACCACCGTCTTCACCGCCCAGAAGACCGTTATTGAAATGCTGGTTGAAGCCGGCGAAATGGACGGCGACCCCAAGCCCATCACCCACCCGGTCAAGTTCTACGAAAAGGGCGATAAGCCCCTGGAAATCGTGGCCTCCCGCCAGTGGTACATCCGTAACGGTGGCCGTGACGCCGAACGCCGTGAGGCCCTGATTGAACGCGGCCGCAACATCACCTGGCACCCGGCCTTCATGCGCTCTCGCTACGAGAACTGGGTTGAGGGCCTGAACGGCGACTGGCTCATTTCTCGTCAGCGCTTCTTCGGCGTGCCCTTCCCCATCTGGTACAAACTCGATGCCGATGGTGAACCCAACTACGATGAGCCCATCATCCCCAGCGAAGAGATGCTCCCTGTTGACCCTGCCGCAGAGCCTGCCCCCGGCTACACCGAAGAGCAGCGCGGCCTACCCGGTGGCTTCATCGCTGACCCCGACGTCCTGGATACCTGGGCCACCTCATCGCTGACCCCGCAGATTGCTACCGGTTGGGCCGTGGACGAGAACCTGCACAAGGTCACCTTCCCCATGGACCTGCGCCCCCAGGGTCATGACATTATCCGCACCTGGCTCTTCTCCACCGTGGTACGCTCCAACTCCCTGGAAAAGTCCGTGCCCTGGACCGACACCGCCCTTTCCGGCTGGATCCTGGACCCAGACCGCAAGAAGATGTCCAAGTCCAAGGGTAACGTCGTGGTACCCAACGAGGTTCTAGAAAAGTACGGTTCGGACGCCGTGCGCTACTGGGCTGCCAGCGCCAAGCTGGGTGCCGATACCGCCTACGATGAGGCCCAGATGAAGATTGGTCGCCGCCTGGCTATCAAGCTGCTCAACGCCTCTAAATTCGTACTCGGTTTAGGTGCTACCGCCAACTCGGTCATCACCGACCCGGCTGCCGCGGGCGTCCTCACCAATGAGCTGGACCGCTCCCTGCTAGCCCGTCTAGCTGCCCTAGTTGAAGAGGCCAGCGCCGCCTTTGAGAACTACGAGTACGCCCGTGCCCTGCAGATCTCTGAGACCTTCTTCTGGCACTTCACCGACGACTTTGTTGAACTCATCAAGGACCGTGCCTACGGTAACGTCGGCGAAGCAGAACAGGCCTCTGTTCTTGCGGCTCTGGCCACCACCTTGGACGCCATGCTGCGCCTTTTCGCCCCCTTCCTACCCTTCGTCACCGACGAGATTTGGTCCTGGTGGCGAGCAGGCTCGGTCCACCGCGCGCCCTGGCCCACCACCGATGGTTTTGCTACCGCCGTAGCGGACGCCGACCCGGCCGTCCTGCCCACCGTTGCCGCTGCTCTGGGTGGTCTGCGTAAGGCCAAGTCAGAGGCCCAGGTCAAGCAGCGCACAGAGGTTGAAACTGCAACCATCACCGGTTCTGCCGACGATATCACCCGCATCCGCGGCGGTCTGGGTGACCTCAAGGCCGCAGGTAACGCCCGCGACCTCACCCTCACCGAAGCAGAGGGCGAGCTGGCTGTCACCGACGTTGTGCTCATTACTGAGGACTAAAACTAATGTTATGGGGCCTGCATACCCCCTAGGCTGCTAACCTTCTTGAGCTCGCGCTGGGGCGCTCGCTCAATTCATGCCAGCCCCAGCCAGCCGCCTGCGGGGGGGTATACAGGCCCTGACGTAGTTGCGTCTCAAAAGATTAGGCCCGGTTCCAGCGCTTCTGGAACCGGGCCTTTCGTGTATTCAGTAACAGGGGTATAAAGCGCCGCCCGCTACTACTTTTCGGTGTTGAAAATCGGGCCAACAGTGCGGGGTCGCTTGAGCTCAAAGAAACCTGGGTAAGAGGCTAAAGCTACAGCACCGTCAAAAACTTTCCCAGCCTCTTCACCGGTAGGGGCCGGGGACATCACCGGCCCAAAGAAAGTAACACCATTGACGCTCATGAGGGGAACCCCAATGTCATCTCCCCCAGCGGCCTCAAGACCTGCCCGAGTAGAGGCCCGCATCTGCTCATCGTATTCCTCACTGAAAGCAAGCTGGGCAAGCTCTCCAGGCAGGCCAACCTCAGCCAGGGCAGCCTCAATGGCCTTCTCAAAGTAAGTGCCTTCCTTATTTCCCCCAGGGTGAATCTGCTCCCCGATGGCAGTATAGAATTCATCAACTTTTTCCTGACCGTACTTCTCAGCTACCGCAGTAGCCACCCGGGCCGGGCCCCAAGTATTCTCAATGTGCTTGCGGTAGTCAGGGTCAAGGTCGCGGCCCTCATTGAGGACGGCCAGGGAGAAGGGGTGCCAGGTGACCTTCACCTCGCGCTGGGTTTCAACCTCTTTAATCCAGCGGGAGGTCATCCAGCACCAGGGGCAGGTAGGGTCAAACCAAAAATCGATAGTATGTTCAGCCACGGGGTGTCCTTTCATTCAGGGTTCCATCATAAGAGCCCGCTGCCGGTCATCAGTCTACCGACAGCGGGGAATCTTTAAGCAGATTTTTTCTCAGAGGCTTCTAGCACCAGAATAGGGTCCTTCTCCCCTGCCACAACTGCCTCATCAATAATGACTGAGGTGACATCAGAGCGGCTAGGCACATCGAACATGACCGGCTGCAAGATTGACTCCATAATGGAACGCAAACCGCGGGCCCCGGTGTCCCGTTCAACAGCCTGGCGGGCGATAGCTGCCACGGCGGCGTCCTCAAAAATCAGTTCTACCCCATCAAGGGCAAACATGCGCTTATACTGCTTGACCAGGGCATTCTTAGGCTCAGTCAGAATCCGCTTGAGATCAGACTCAGTGAGCTTGCCCAAGGTAGCCAGCACTGGTAGACGGCCGATAAATTCAGGAATCAGACCAAACTTCAGTAGGTCTTCAGGCATGAGCTTAGTAAGAATATCGCTCTCTTGAGCAGCCCGGTCGATAGAAGCACCAAAGCCGATGCCCTTACGGCCCACACGGCCGCCCACAATCTCTTCAATACCGGCAAAAGCCCCGGCAACGATGAAAAGAATGTTGGCCGTATTGATCTTGATGAAATCCTGTTGAGGGTGCTTACGGCCACCCTGCGGGGGTACAGCAGCCTCAGTACCTTCAAGGATTTTCAGTAGGGCCTGCTGCACGCCCTCGCCCGATACATCTCGAGTGATAGAGGGGTTATCTGCCTTGCGGGAAATCTTGTCGATTTCATCAATGTAGATAATGCCGCGCTCAGCTTTTTCAATATCGCCATCTGCAGCTTGGATGAGCTTGAGCAGAATGTTTTCTACGTCCTCACCCACATAACCGGCCTCAGTTAGGCTGGTTGCATCGGCAACGGCGAAAGGCACGTTAAGTTTTTTGGCTAGAGTCTGAGCCAGGTAGGTTTTACCGGAGCCTGTGGGGCCCACCAAGAGGATGTTGGACTTAGCTATCTCTACGTCTTCACCCTCAGTAGCTAGTAGTTCCTTGGCTTCAAAGGCAGAGCTTTGCTGGGCCCGGATCCGCTTGTAGTGGTTGTAGACGGCAACAGCAAGTGCACGTTTGGCGGCCTCCTGGCCGATGACGTACTCCTGCATGTGGTCAAAGATTTCACGCGGGGTGGGTAGCTCTTCAACGGCACCCAAATCTTTTACATCTGCGAGTTCTTCTTCAAGAATCTCGTTGCACAGTTCGATGCACTCATCACAGATGTAAATATTGGGGCCGGCGATCAGTTTTCGAACCTGTCGCTGGTTCTTCCCGCAAAATGAGCATTTGGGAAGAGTGGTGCTATCGCCTAGCCGAGCCATAGACCTTACCTTTCCTTGGGTTCTTCTTCCTAATCTACCGTGAAAACCTGTCTATCCCAAGATATGACGATTTGGGCAAGGTTACGTCTTGATGACTTAACAGAAAAGCGAGGCGGGGTTATTCCCCTACCGGCCAATGAATAAGGGGATACGACGGACGCCGCCCCTGCCCTAACCTGCTACGGGGCAGGGGCGGCGGGGCGGCGTCCGCACCGATGAGGAGCCTAAGAGAACTTAGTCGTGCTTCTGGGCGGTGTTGAAGGAGGGCTTAACAGCCTTGCGTGATTCTAGTACCTGGTCAACGATGCCGTAGTCCAGGGCGTCCTTGGCAGTTAGGATGTTGTCACGCTCGATGGACTTATCGACCTCTTCAAAGGTTTTGCCGGAGTGCAGGGCCAGGGTCTGGGCGGTCCACTCGCGCATGCGCATCACCTCATTAGCGTGAATCTCAATGTCGGAGGCCTGGCCACCCTGCTGACCGGAAAGGGCCGGCTGGTGGATCAACACACGGGCGTTGGGCAGGGCAAGACGCTTACCGGGGGTACCGGCTGCCAGCAGGACGGCGGCAGCTGAGGCGGCCTGGCCCAGGCAGACGGTCTGAATCTCAGGGCGAATGTACTGCATGGTGTCGTAGATAGCGGTCATTGCGGTGAAAGAACCACCGGGTGAGTTGATGTAGAGGGTGATGTCACGGTCAGGGTCCTGCGATTCGAGCACTAGCAGCTGGGCCATGATGTCGTCTGCGGAGGCGTCATCGACCTGCACCCCCAAGAAGATGATGCGGTCTTCAAAGAGCTTGGCGTAAGGGTCCTGGCGCTTGTAACCGTAGGGGGTGCGTTCTTCGAAGTTGGGCAGCACGTAGCGGCTGGTGGGCATACCGGCAGGTGCGGTTGATGAAGGAAGGTGAATCATTCGTTTCTCCTGTTAAAAGTTCTGTGCCGGTTTACTTGTCGGTGGCGCTGGTGGCCGGGCCGATCTTATCGAGAATCTTGTCGAAGAAGCCGTAGGCTAGGCCTTCTTCGGCGGTGAACCAGTTATCGCGGTCATTATCTCGCAGAATGGTTTCAACAGTCTGGCCGGTGCGTTCTGCGGTGATTTCGCTCAGGCGCTTCTTCATATCAAGAATGAGCTGGGCCTGGGTGCGGATGTCGGAGGCAGTGCCGCCGATACCGCCGGAGGGCTGGTGCATGAGGATGCGGGCGTTAGGGGTGGCGTAGCGCTTGCCGGGGGCACCTGCGGTAAGCAGGAACTGGCCCATGGAGGCTGCCATGCCGGTCACTACAGTCACAACGTCGTTAGGGATGAGCTGCATGGTGTCGTAGATGGCCATGCCTGCGGTCACTGAGCCGCCGGGTGAGTTGATGTAGAGGTAGATATCTGCCTCGGGGTCTTCGGCTGAGAGCAGCAGCAGCTGGGAGCAGATACGGTTGGCGTTCGAGTCACGCACCTCAGAACCCAGCCAGATGATACGTTCTTTAAGCAGGCGGTTGTAGACGTAGTCGTCCTGGCTACCCATGGGGGTTTCCATGGCGGGGGCCTGGTGTGCTTCAGGGGTGAAGGACATGTGTTCCGCTCCTTGTGTCGGTTGCGGCACCCGCGCGGACGCCGGTGCTAAAGATTTGCTTGACACTTAGGTTATCGCTTTTGGGGTAGCAAAACGGGCCTTTTGCCCCTCAGTTCGCTGTTGGCATGTGCCCTATGACAGTGAAGAAGAGCCAACAGGTAGAGAGGTATTAGTGGTAGCAGGCAATAGGGCCGTTAGGGCCCTGGATGACCTGAACGGGGGTATTGAAAATATCAGTGAGCAGATCATCTTGCATAATCTCTTCAACGGTTCCAAAGCTGGCCAGTGTGCCATCTTTGATGGCGCAAATGTAGTCAGCGTAGCGGGCTGCAAAGTTAATATCGTGCAGTACAACAATAATGGTGCGCCCCAGGGTACGAGCAGCGTTGTGCAGGTGCTGCATCATCTGCACTGAATGGGAGATATCCAGGTTATTGAGAGGCTCATCTAGAAGCACGTAATCAGTTTCTTGGCAGAGCACCATAGCCACGTAGGCCCGCTGACGCTGGCCGCCAGAGAGTTCATCCAGGTAGCGGTTTTCCAAGGTGGTGAGGTTGAGGAAGTCGATGTAGCGGGTGATGATTTCTTCGTCCTCTGCGGTGAGCCGTCCACCGGTGTAGGGGAAGCGCCCAAAGCCTACCAGCTGGCGTACGGTGAGCTTAGTGACGAAGTGGTTTTCCTGCCGCAGGATGGAAACTACTTTGGCAAGGTCTTTAGATTTGGTGGTGGCTACGTTGAGGCCGCCAACTTCGATAGTTCCTGAGTCAATATCAAGTAGCCGCCCCATCATGGTCAGCAGGGTTGATTTACCTGCACCGTTGGGGCCTACCAGGGCAGTGATGCCGCCTGCTGGTAGGTGCACATCAACTGGGCCGATATTGGTTTGCCCGGAGTAGCTTTTAGCGACCTGGTGGAGGCTAATCATAGTTTGCCCTTTCGAAGAATCACAATCAGGAAGGTGAGGCCACCAATGAGTTCGATGATGATGCCTACCACTCCCTGGGCTGAGAAAATGTGGTTCATGATGAAGTAGGAGATTGCCAAAATAGCAAAGGAGAGCACCGTGGCCATGGGAAAGAGGTAGCGGTGGTCGTAGGTATCAGCGAACTGGTAGGTGAGGGTTGCTACCAAAAAACCCAGGAAGGTTAGGGGGCCAACCAGGGCAGTTGAAACAGCCATCATCACCGCAACAAGGATGAGCACGATAATAGATTCCCGGCGGTAGTTGACCCCCAAGTTAGTAGCTGCCGGTGCCCCCAGGGTGAGAGCATTGAGGGTGCGGGATTTTGCGTAGAGAACTAGGACGCTCAGAATCACCAGGGGCAGGGCTACCGGGTAGTAGGCAGGGTCAGCATTATTGACTGAGGCGAAGAGACGGGCGGTGAGAATATCGAACTCACTGGGTGTAAGCATGCGTTGCATGAAGGTGGAGACTGAGCCCAGTCCCCCACCCAGCACCACACCCACCAGGAGCATCACGTGCATGTTGGCCCGCTTGCCGGTCAGCAGCCAGGAGTAGAGCAAGAGGCTCAGGGCCACCATCATCAGTAGCTGGAAAACAAAGGTTTCAAGGGTGCGAGCTGCAATCAGCCCGGCAGCGCCTGCAAGATAGATAGAGGCGGTGTGGATAGCAGCATAGAGAGCCTGAAAGCCCATAATGCCGGGGGTGATAATACGGTTATTAGTCACTGTTTGGAAGGCCACCGTGGCAACAGCCTGGCAAACAGCAGCCACCGCCATAGCAATAAGGGCATTAGAGCGACGCTCAGCAATAAGCCACCACTTGGGGGTGCCCGTCTCGAAGGGGTTGGCGTAGGCCAAAAGCCCAAAGGCTGCCAGGGCGGCAGTAACCGTCAGCGCAGCCAGTAAGACCCAATAGGTGCGGGCAGCAGCAGAGGTTTTGAAAGCCCCAGCGCTGCGCGCCGTACCTGCCCTACGGGAGGCGGGGCGGACGTCTGCACCGGTAACCTGTTCAGCCAGTGCGGACGCAGCCCCGCGGCTTTTCTTATTGACCTGCTGCTGCACGGGGGCGCCCCTTCACAATCAAACCGATGAAAACAATGGCACCGACAATACCCAAAATCACCGATACTGGGATTTCAAAGGGGGCGATAATGGTGCGCCCTATCAGGTCGCAGACAGTCACTACCCCGATGCCCGTCAGTGCCACCCAGGGTAGGTTTGACCGTAAATCATCACCACGGAACATGCTCACAATATTAGGAACAATCAGCCCCAAGAAAGGCAGGGCCCCTACCACCACGGTCACCACACCGGTAGCAATAGCAATCAGGGCGGTGCCCACCAGCATAATCTGGGCGTAGTTAAGACCCACGTTGGTGGCAAATTCCTGGCCCAGACCGGCAACTGTTAGACGATCGGCGTACCAAAAAATTGCTGCTACCACTAACAGCACCACCCACAGCACCTCGTACTGCCCCCTAATGACAGAGGTGAAGCTGCCGGCAAACCACACACCAAGATTCTGAAGCAGGTTAGTTTGTAGGGCGAAAAAGGTAGTGAAGGCTGAGACAACAGCACCGAGCATCATGCCCACAATCGGGACGATCAGGGAAGAGCGAAGCGAAACCCGCCGCAAGAAAAGGAAAAAGACCATGGACCCGATAAAGGCAAAGACGACTGCCGCTGTCATCTGCTGTAATAGGTTGGCGGCAGGGAAAAAGTAGAGCATAAAAAGCAGACCCAGACTGGCCCATTCGGTGGTACCTGTCGTTGTTGGTTCCACAAACTTATTTTGGGTCAGCATCTGCATCACCAGCCCACACATGGCCATAGCGGCGCCAGCCAGCACTAGGGCTATGGTCCGAGGGATGCGGGTAATGGCAAACATAACCGCCCCATCTGCCTGGTTAAAAATATCGTATTCCCCGGTCAGAAGAGAGAGCACAAGCAGGGCAATAATTGCCAAGCTAGCTAGCAGAAACTTGCCACTGACCAGAGAGTTTCTGGTGCGTCCTGCTCGGGTTGTTTCAACGGTCGTCATAAAAGCCCTTAAGGAGTCACCCCGCCGCATGCAGCAGGGTGACTCCTCTATTCGTGGTTATAGCCTCGTAGCAGGTGCCTTACTTGGCAGCTTCGAGCTGATCGGCAAAATCGTTAAGAATCTCGGTATAGGTGATGATGGATTCATTGGTATAAGTATCAGCCGGAGCGTAAACAATCTGATTCTTAGAGATTGCGGTGACCTTGGTCAAGGCGGCACTATCGTTAATGACATCTTGTGCCGCAGGTGAGCCCTCATCAGCAGTTGTACCAGCATCACGGTCTAGCACCAGCAGCCAGTCGGGGTTAGCTTCTGCGATGGCCTCCACAGAGATATCGTCGCCCTTGTGGTTATTTGAGGCGTTCTCAATCTCAAGGGCGGGCTTAAGCTCTAGAAGGTCAAAGACAGGCCCGTAGGTGCGCCCCAGAGAGGGCGCGATATAACCGATGTTACCGCCTGAGACGTTCACAGCCATGACAGTAGATTCACCATCGTAGGCTGCCTTGGCACGTGCGAGTGCAGCATCAAAATCTGCGATAAGCTGATCAGCTTCAGCCTGCTTACCAAAGATTTCACCCAGTGCTGTGACCTGGCGTTTTAGTTCAGCATCCAGGGGCTCGCCCTTGCGCGGCTCAAAATCTACGATAGCTGCCTGGGGGTTCAGCTCCTTGATAGCTTCGTAGTGCTGCGAGAAACGCTGACCAACGATAATCAGTTCTGGTTCTTCAGCAGCAAGTAGCTCAAGTTTGGGTTCACGGTGGGTACCAATATCGGTAATTCCTGAATCGTTCTTGTAGGTCTCAATAGTCACAGGAATCAGTGTAAGAGGGGCTGCCACCAGGTCAACGCCCCAAGACTCCAGTACCTCGAAAGTGCGGTTATCGGTTGCTGCTACTTTCTGGGGAGGCACAGCAACAGTCACATCACCGTAGTTATCGGTGACAGTAACAGTACCGGTTGACTGACTGACAGAAGCTGAGGATGACGCGGCAGATTCCTTAGATGCGTCGGTGCTACCTGCGCCACAAGCAGTAAGCGCCAGTGCTAGAAGGGAAGTGGCTGCAAGCAGGGAGATAGGGTTGGCCTTCACGGGTTTTCCTATATCTATAAATGGGATGATACGGGGTAGGCCTTAACAAGATGTAAGGCTCAACTTACCTAAGAATAGTTAGCCTCACCTTACTTTTTCAACCCAAAAACCCCTATTACGCAATATTTTTTTAACTTATTTACCGGTCACCTCTGGTTTTTACCCCCCCTTAAAGAGCGGACGCAAGGAAGAGCCACCGGCCTTACCCCACAAAGAATTTACCCCTAGACAGCACAAAACCCCCACAAGAGCCCTCACGGGGCCCCTGCGGGGGTTTGCATAAAGAAAGTTTAGCGCCTTAGAGGCAGAACTTACTCAGCGTCTGCGGTCTCACCCAGGAAGGAGGAGAGGTCAACAGCCTTGCCGTCTGCGTCCTTAACCTCAGCCTGTGCCAGGACAGCTGCCAGAGCCTTTGAACGGCGAACCTCGCCAACGATCATGCCGGACTGGCCTGAACCATCAAGCATCTGAGCGAACTGGTTGGGGTCCATGCCGTACTGCTGGCTCATGGTGATGATGTAATCAATGAGCTCTGACTGCTCGACAGAAACTTCTTCCTTCTCAGCAATGGCGTCAAGAATCATCTCGTTCTTGAAGGCACGCTCAGTGTTCTCACGAACCTCTGCACGATGCTCGTCGCTCTCGTGCTCCTCACCCTGACCGGAAGCCTTGAAGTGCTGCTCCAGCTGGTCTTCAATAACCTTCTCGGGAACGGGGATTTCAACCATTTCAACCAGAGCATCAAGCACCTTATCGCGTGCCTCTACACCCTGCTCGGCAGCCTTTGAATCAGCAGCCTGTTTCTTCAGGTCTTCCTTCAGTTCAGCAATGGTGTCGAACTCTGATGCCAGCTGAGCGAAGTCGTCATCAGCCTCAGGAAGCTCGCGCTCCTTCACAGCGGTAACCGCAACCTTAACGGTTGCTTCTTCACCAGCATGCTCGCCGCCAGCTAGTTTGGTGACGAAAGTTGCATCTTCACCAGCGGAGAGGCCAAGAACAGCCTCATCCAGACCGTCTAGCATGGTGCCGGAGCCAACCTGGTAGGACAGGTCGTTAGCAGCGTCAACCTCTTCGCCGTCAATCTCAGCGGCAATGTTGATGGTCAGGAAGTCTTCGTTAGCGGCGGGGCGCTCAACAGCCTTCAGAGTGCCAAAGCGGCCACGCAGGGCATCAAGAGCCTTCTGCTCATCTTCTTCGGTGACCTCTACGTTGGCGACCTCAACCTTGATACCTGAGTAGTCAGGCAGTTCAACCTCGGGGCGGACGGTAACCTCGATGGTCAGCTTAAGGTCTGCTTCACGGTTGCCCTCTTCAGGCTTAGAAACAATGTCAAGCTCGGGCTGCGCCAGGGGGGTCAGCTCGTTCTCAACCAGTGCCTGCTGGTAGAAGTTGTTCAGAGCATCGTTCAGGGCGTTCTCAACAACAAAGTCAAAGCCTGCACGCTGATCGATGAGAGCCTTGGGGGTCTTACCCTTACGGAAACCGGGAACCGAAATCTGGTTAGCCAGTGACTTGTAGGTGCGGTCAAGGTAGGTCTTGAACTCAGCGAAGGGAACCTCG